>CAJKOS010000022.1 GCA_905201565.1 uncultured Erysipelotrichaceae bacterium | reverse complement strand
GGCTTCTTTAGTTGATGCGATATTATTTTCGATACGCTCTCTATTTGACGCTTACCAATACCGATAGAATCTGAAAAAATGCTCGTGCTCTGAAGCTTAATCGTTTGGTTTTCTTTTTTTCTTTGGTTTTACTTTTTGATAAATGTAACGTACTACAAGGAATGTACTGACAAGACATGCAAAGAAGTAACCGGCTGCACCCAACAGTGGTATGCCTAGTATTTTAGGCTGCATATCTGTTAAACAGATGATACTGGAAGCGATGAGCAATGCCGCAATGCATACACCGATGACAATGTTGCGCACTGCACTATGAATCAGTTCGGTAAAGTTTTCGGCAGAGTGCAAAGAAATCTGAACGTTGCTTTGTCCTTTGAGATGTTCCTTTAAGACATCAGCGGTTAGAGAAGGTATTTCGCTCCCTTTGGTAAAGGAACGGAACAACGTACGGGATAATTTTTGCAGTTCCTTATTCCAGTCGATATTTTCAAACAAATTCTCACTGACTCTTGTCGATGCAATTTCAAACATATTGATATCCGGACTGATGACCGTTAATACACCTTCCACATGGGCAAGACCTCTTGCCAGCATCGTAAAGCCATGCGGCATACGGATGTTGTTTGCCTTCATGATTTCCATTAACGATTCCATGCAGTCCGCAATGGATATACTGCCCATGGACGCATCCGCATATTCATCAATGAACTTCTTGAGGTCTTTATACAGCTGCACACGATCCGGCTTAGCAGTAAACTCCCCAAGATCAAGCACGGCACTTTCAATCATGGTCACATCCCGTAAGGCAATTCCTCTGACCCCTTTGACAATCAGCCGACGGTCTCTTTCAGATAACCTTCCCATCATTCCCATGTCAATCCAAACAATCTTTCCATCTTTGATTTTGACATTTCCAGGATGAGGATCGGCATGGAAAAAGCCATTGTCCATGACCTGTTTGATGAAGCTGTTGGCAAATCTGGAACCGACTTCATTCAGGTCATAGCCATTTTCTTCCAATGCTTTTGTATCATCGATGGCAAAGCCATCAATGTACTCCATGACCAGTACTTTTTTTGTGCAGTATTGCCGATAGAGTTTTGGGGATGTGACATAGTTTACATCTCTGTTGTCCCTGGCAAATTCTTCCATGTTTTCTGCTTCCTGCAGAAAGTCCATTTCCTGCTGGGCAACACTCCACATTTCATCCAGTACCATGTTGAGGTCTACCACATTTTTGAAGTTGCGGATGGATGGCATGAGTCTGACTAACTGGTGGAGAAGGCTGATGTCACGTGACATGGTTTCATAAATGCCTTCCCGCTGTACTTTGATGATGACTTCATCGCCTTCCCGCAATATGGCATGGTGTACCTGGGCAATGGACGCAGAACCTAGTGGTTCAGGGTCTATGGACTGGAAGAAGGCAGCCCATTCTGTACCATATTCTTCATTCAGAACATGTTTGACCATATCAAAAGGCATCGGTCTGACTTCTGAGTTCAGCTTTAACAGCTCATCGCAATAGCGGCGGGGAAGAATATCGGAATGCAGGGACATGATCTGTCCGAGCTTGATGAATGTTGGTCCAAGTTCTTCCAGTATGATTCTCAGTTTTGTCGGGCTGATGCCTCTTGTGATCTTGTTGCGCGATAAAACCTGGCGGATCTCTTTCAGCCGTGACCCGCCAGTTGTGTTTTCAGGAGTTTTGTACTCCTTCGTGCTCATTCTCCCTCACAATCTGTTTTTTCTTCGTTGAGTTCTTTTTTCAGCTGTTCTCTTTCTTCTGGAGAGAGGTTTTTGACAAAGCTTGAAATATCCTTCTTTTCAGAATGGAACTCAGCAGCTTTGTGCTTGAGTTCCTGGTTGATGGCTTTGCCCTTTTCAACTGCTTCAGCACCTTTGTTGATGAGGGTATCCGCAACTTCTCCTGTCTTTTCGAAAACAATTGCGGCTGCACCTATACCTGCAAAGAAAATGTTTTTAATTCCGTCTTTTACATCCATGATATTTACCTCCATGACCGAAGTCATCTATCTGATTTAAGTATAGCGTGTTTGCTCGGGAAGGTCACTTGTGTTGTAAACAAATTGGTGGAAATGGTCATAAAACATGTGTGAAAATATGTGAAATGACTGGGAAATAATATTGCACGCTTGATTTATCACTGCTTCACTCGTAAAATGGGCATAAATCCGGTTTTTCGATACCGGTAATACGATGAAAGAGGGGGATGCTGAATGAGTGAGAGCGCAATGAGAATGAACGGACCATTCTCCAGTGAAGCATTTGCGAAGCTGGATGTGAACCGGATGAATGTACCGGAGCTTGCAAGAGGCATCCGCAAAGGTGACAAGGCATGTATGATCAGAATGTATACATTGCTTCATGATGATCTTCTTGCCATTGCCCGCAAGACAATTGAAAGTGCAAGACAGGCAGAACTCATTGTCCGCAAGACATTTTCTGAAGTCTTGAACAATTATGAAAACATTGACCCGGATCTCTTCGAACTGAATCTGATCCAGGTTCTGGATGAAAATACAAGAAAAGAAGATATTTATAACACCTATACCGTCAAGGTGCAGAAAAGTACCCTTGTGGATTCTCTGAAGGCACGTGCAGTTCCTGCAAAGACAGAAGAAAGTGCTGTTTCGTTGACTGCATTTGCGGATGCGGCTGCGCTTGAAAATGATGCGCCGCTCATGGACTATGCGGATGCGGCAGAAGATACTGCGGTTGTCGTCGAAGAAAAGAAACATGCTTCGAAGACATTGAGCATTCCGATCATCCTCGGTTCTGCGGCAGCCATTGCGACTGCTGGTGCAGCTCATACCATCTACCAGCACGAAGAAGCAAAGAAGAGAGATCTCTCCTATACACAGATGATGGATGCCCTCGGTATCAGCTTTGTCAAAGATGAAGCAGGTCATGAAGTCCGTGAATTTGAATACACACCAGGTGCTGTGCAGAATGTGGACGCACTGATTGCCGACCATAGTGGAACACTTTCCACCAATACCGATGCCCTGGATCTTTCAAAAACGGGTTCCTTCCTTGTTAACTACACCCTGAGCAATACCGACAGTTATGGACAGCAGGGCTATACATCCGTACAGCGCAACTATGTTGTCAAAGATACACAGATGCCTGTCATCCATATGGCAGTGGAATCTGTTTCCATCCAGGAAGGAGAAGGTTTTGATCCGCTCTCCGTTATCAGCCAGGTTACTGATCCTGCCGATGGTGAACTGATGCGGGTAGACGCTGCTCCTGATGCGCTGGTTGAGGATGCTGCAGGCAGAATGTATGAAACAGGCTGGTACACCGTCACCAGCAATGTTGATGTTAATACACCTGGAAGCTACAATGTGAGCGTTCATGCGGTGGACAACCACGGCAATGTGAGCGATGCCAATGTGCCGGTAACCGTCAATGCCAAGCCAAAGTACAAAGCAGTCAGCGTCAACACATCGGAAAATGCCGCATGGATTTATAACTTCCTGACACAATCCGGTTTCTCCAAAGCTGCTACAGCTGGTATTCTTGCCAACATCCAGATTGAATCAAGCTTCAACCCGACGGCTGGTTCCAGTTACTATGGCCTTTGCCAGTGGGGTGGAGGACGTGCCAGCAACCTCGTGGCATTCTGTGCCGCCAATGGCTATTCTTCCGACAGTGTAGAAGGACAGATCCGTTTCATGATCAGTGAAATGGGTGGTGGTCTGATTTCTGAAATGAATGCCTGTGAAGATTCCGCAAATGGTGCAGCACAGGCAGGCTATATCTTCCGCACAAAGTTTGAGAGATCTGCCGGACTCAACAATGTTGAATCCATCGCCGCAAGTTTCTACAATGCATATTAAGCATGAAGAGGTCCGTTTCCGGATCTCTTTTTTGCGTTATGATAACAATATGATCACAACACAAAAAGAATTAGAAGAAATGATACAGAAAATTGGCTTTCTGCCACTGTTCAAAAATGCAGTACGCGGTTTATCGGTTGAAGAGATGTGCGATCCAGCGTACTGGTTTACCGATCAGGAAGGTCCATGGGAATGGAAAGGGAAAATAGCAGTGAGTGGTACATGTGCCTATGGCAAGTTCTTCCGGCGCTCAGCAGGTTTTGTCAGTCTGGACTGGTGGCCTGACTTTGTCAATTACAGAAGAGATGGTTATGACTTTGACAGCCGGTGTGATGAAGGACTTGTGCCATATCCTGACATGACTTTGTATAACATGGTCCAAAAGCGCAAAGCCGTGACAACACCTGACCTCAAGGCACTATGCGGGTATGGTGGAAAAGATGGCTTCAAGGGATTTGAAACGATTATGACCAGACTGCAAATGCAGACATATGTCATCATCCGCTCTTTTCCCTATGCCATGGACAAACATGGAAAGGAATATGGCTGGGGTATCACCCAGTACACCATTCCAGAACTGCACCTGGGAAAATCTTTGACAAGGTCAGCCTATAGGCGTGATCCTGATAAATCGTTTGACAAGATGGTGAAGCATCTTTTGACCGTATGGCAAGAAGCTTCAGAGAAAGATGTGCGCAAGCTTTTGAAATGAGTACCCCTGAATCTGCTATGATAGAGGATGAAAAAGGGGATTTACATGAGAAGTCTTTTGAAATATATGAAGGGGTATGAATGGCAGAGCATCCTTGCTCCGCTGTTCAAACTCCTTGAAGCATTTTTTGATCTGCTTGTGCCATTGTTTGTGGCGAATATCATCAATCGTGGCATTGTCCAGGAAGACTATGGGTATATCATCGGACAGTTTGGCATGTTGTTATTGCTTGCGTTTGTTGGTCTTGCCTGCAGTATTACTGCCCAGTATTTTGCAGCACGTGCCAGTGTTGGCTTTTCAACAAAGCTGAGACAGGCATTGTTTGACCATATCCGCCATCTTTCTGTTTCCCAATTGGAAAGTGTTGGTACTGCAACGCTCATCACCCGTATCACTTCTGATGTCAACCAGGTACAGAATGGTATCAATATGGCATTGCGGTTGTTGTTGCGCAGTCCATTTATCGTCTTTGGGGCGATGATCATGGCTTTTACCATCGATGTGCCTTCCGCTTTGATCTTTGCGGGTGTTATTCCCATCCTGCTTGTGGTGGTGTTTTTTATCATGCTCATGAGCATTCCGATGTTCAAGCGGGTACAGCAGAAACTCGATGAAGTATTGCATCTTACAAGGGAGAATCTGACCGGCGTCAGGGTCATCCGCGCTTTCTGCAGGGAAAAGGAAGCGGTGGCAGAATTTGATAATAGCAACGATGCCTTGTTGAAACTGAATGAGAAGGTTGGTCTTCTTTCTGCATTCATGAATCCTTTGACCTACGCCATCATCAATATTGCGACCATCCTGCTCATACAAAGTGGAGCACTCAGGGTGAGTCTTGGTGTTTTACAACAGGGTGATGTGGTTGCCCTGTATAACTACATGGCACAGATTGTGGTAGAACTCATCAAGCTGGCTTCTTTGATCATTACCATAGACAAGTCCCTTGCCTGTGCAGGCAGGGTGTCCTCCATCATGCAGATGCAGGAGGATATGCACTATGGTGATGAACAAAACAAGGGGGATGAAGAAATTGCAGTTGCCTTTGACCATGTGACATTTACCTATGCTGGTGCTTCTGCCCCTTCACTGGAAGATATTTCCTTTACATTAGGCAAGGGAAAGACATTAGGTATCATCGGTGGTACCGGCAGTGGCAAGTCTACACTTGCATCATTGATGATGCGCTATTATGACAGGGATACTGGTGATATCCATCTTTTTGGAAGGGATATTTCTGCATATAGCGAATCTGCTTTACATGATTTATGTGCTATTGTTCCCCAGCATGCGACATTGTTTCATGGTACGATACGCGATAATCTTTGCCTTGGCAATGAAAAGGCAGATGAAGGAACACTCTGGAAGGCCTTGGATATTGCCCAGGCAAAAGAGGTTGTAGAGGGCAAAGAAGGACAACTGGACTATGTGATTGAACAAAATGGCAGAAATCTCTCTGGTGGACAGAAACAGAGGCTGACCATTGCCCGTGCCCTTGTGGCAGGTAGTGATATTGTGATTCTCGACGATAGTTCCAGTGCCCTCGACTTTGCGACCGATGCGGCATTGCGCAAGGCACTAAGAACCCTTTCTACAACAACCATCATCATTTCCCAGCGTGCCTCTGCGGTGATGCATGCGGATGAAATCCTTGTGCTGGATGATGGAAGAATTGCTGGTAAAGGTACCCATGAACAATTGCTTGCGGATTGTGGAGTGTATCAGGAAATTGTCGCTTCCCAGTTCAAAAAGAAGGAGGTGTGCCATGCATAATACAGGTTCTTCCTTTGAAACATTTACCAAAGTGATGCGCTATATTGGCAGGTACCGCTTCCTTCTCGTGCTGAGTATTATACTTTCCGCATTGACGGTCATCTTGACATTGTACGTACCGGTTTTGTTTGGTGATGCAATTGACTGCATAGTTGAACAAGGTATGGTGGATTTTGCAAAGATGGGACAATATCTCTCTTTGATTCTCATATTGATCCTTGTGACTTCTGTATTGACATGGTTAATGAATATCATCAATAACCGTGTGGCATATTGCACGATCTGTGATATCCGTAAAGATGCGATACGCAAGATACAATTGCTGCCGTTGAAGTACCTTGATGGACAGAGCACTGGTGATATTGTGGGCAGGATCATCGCAGATGCAGATCAGTTGAGCGATGGTTTGTTATTAGGATTGACACAGTTATTCAGTGGTGTGTTGACCATTGTTGTGACATTGTATTTCATGTTTACCAAATCATTTGTCATCACCCTGCTTGTCCTTGTCATGACACCGATCAGTTTCCTTGTCGCAAAGTTCATTGCGACTCGTTCCTATACAATGTTCCGCAAACAGACCGATACCCGTGGGAGACAAACCGCACTGGTTGAAGAGATGGTTGGCAACATGGATGTGGTCAAAGCATTTGGCTATGGGGACAAGGCATCAGAACGTTTTGCAAAGGTGAATGAAGAATTGCAGAAATATAGTGAGAAGGCTGTCTTCTTCTCCAGTATTACCAATCCTTCCACAAGAGCTGTTAACAATGTCATCTATGCCATTGTTGCCCTTGCCGGTGCCTTCCTTGTGATGCATAGCAGTCTTACCGTAGGTGGATTAACGGTTATGCTTTCCTATGCCAACCAGTACATGAAACCATTCAATGATATTTCTTCTGTTGTTACAGAATTGCAGAATGCACTTGCCTGTGCATACCGGATATTTGCATTGCTTGAACAAGAGGAAGAAACAGCAGAAACATCCAAGTCCATGGGTATGGTAACGGGCGTTGTGGACATCGAGCATGTCCAGTTTGGCTATGTTGCACATAAACCTGTCATCCATGACTTTGATGTACATGTGAAAAGTGGTATGAAGGTTGCCCTTGTTGGCCCAACAGGTTGTGGAAAGACAACATTGATCAACCTCCTCATGCGGTTTTATGATGTGGACAAGGGAACAATACTTGTGGATGGAAAGGATATCACCTCTGTCACAAGACATTCACTGCGCAAGAATTTTGGTATGGTGTTACAGGACACATGGCTTAAAGAAGGCACAATCCGTGAGAACATCACATTTGGAAAACCTGACGCAACGGAAGAAGAGATCATTTCTGCCGCAAAGCAGGCACATAGTTATGAATTCATCCGCAGATTGCCAGATGGTTTTGATACAAAGATCAGCGAAGATTCGCTTTCTGCCGGACAGAAACAGTTATTGTGCATTACCCGTGTCATGCTTGATAGACCTCCGGTATTGATCCTCGATGAGGCGACTTCTTCAATTGATACTCGTACAGAAATGCATATACAGAAGGCATTTGATGAATTGATGAAAGGCAGGACGAGCTTCATCGTTGCCCATAGGCTATCTACCATCCGCAGTGCAGATCTAATCCTGGTGATGCAGGATGGAAGGATCATTGAACGCGGTACTCATGAAAGCCTGCTTGCTGAAAATGGCTTCTATACAAATCTCTACAATTCACAATTTGCGGGAATAGAATGAGGAAACATATGAAAGAAATGAAAGGTGTCATATTTGATGTGGATGGAACACTATTAGATTCCATGCATAAGTGGTCAACTCTGACTTCAGACTATCTGAAGGCATGTGGTATAAACCCGGAAGAGGATCTTGATAAGACCATCTTCCGGATGCGGGTCAATCAGGCGGTACACTATGTGAAGGAAAGGTATCATCTTGTACAAAGCGAAGCGGAAATCCAACAGGCATGCATGGATCAGATTGTCAGCTTTTATCGGGATGAAGTGGTTTTGAAGCCCGGTGCCCGTGAGCTGCTTTGTTACCTGAAGGAGAATGGTATTCGGGTGATGACCGCTTCTTCTGGGGAGAGGATATTACAGGAAGCAGCGTTTGAAAGGCTTGGGGTACGTGATGAACTGCAGGAATTGTTGTTCTGTTCCGAACTGCACACGGACAAAAACAGTCCGAAAATCTATGAGATCGCAGCAGAAAGAATGGGGCTGTTGCCAGAAGAAGTTGTGGTCTTTGAAGATGCACTGCATGGTGTGGAAAGTGCAAAATGTGCAGGTTTTTCTGTATGTGGTGTAGAAGATGCTGCAGATGCACATGATAAAGAGAAAATCATGGAGAAGGCAGACTGGTATGTGAAAGATCTCAAAGATGCCATCAAAATGATTTGTTTTCAGAAGAAAAGGCTTTAGAAAGCGCTTTTATCGTAAAATTTAAAGGATATTTTCTTTCTTTATTTGTGAGCATCATGTAAAATATTTACTTGGTAAGTACGGGCAGAATTGCCCGGTTTTCTAAACTGTATGTACAGTTTCATGTCGCAAGGGAGGTCAGAATATGGATTGGAAAGCATTGCCTGGATATGAAGAAAAATACGCTAACGTATCCGTCAAAACCCGTAACTCATTCGGGGGTAAGGTAGTTACGGTTCTCTATGGTGCCAAGGATGAAAATGGCAACCCGGTAAAACCTGCTGCTGGTAAGGATGATGGACACGGTGAGTGGTTTGGTATCGAGGTAGACGGTGAAGCAAGAATGTTTTCACTGAAGCATCCTGCAAGTGAGGGGGGTGCTGTTGAATACGGCACAGATCACAATGAGCATGCCCTTGAGGATATGGAAGGGGATATTGCAAAGAAGCAGGAAATCTGCCGCAAGGCAAGTGAGCTTGCTGAGAGTGGTATCAGTGAAGAACAGCTCGCTGAGATTGAAGCAGAATATAAAGCAGTGACCAGCTGGAATACACCAAAGGACAAGGAGTATGATGACTGGTTCAACAGAATTATAGAAAATGAAAAGAAGGCTGCTGCAGAAGCATTGAAGAATGCGGAAGCAAAGAAGGAACTCGTCGCTCAGGCTGAGGCTCTTTCTGAAAGTCAGGAATGGAAGAACACACAGGCAAAGTTCCGTTCACTGATGGATCAGTGGAGAAAAATTGGCAGAGCTGGTGCACAGGATGATGAGCTCTGGAGTGCATTCTCTTCCGCAAGAAAGAAGTTTGATGAAGCACGCCGCAGCTATTTTGCAAATCTCGATGCTATGCGCGCTGAGAACAAGGCAAAGAAGGAAGAGCTGATCGCAAAGGCAAAGGAAGCTGTCACAAATCTTTCCAGTTATAAGAATGCGGGCAATGTCATGAACGATCTCATGGATGCCTGGAAGGAAGTCAAGTCTGCAGGTCATGAAGCAGATGAGGCTCTCTGGAATGAATTCAACTCCCTCCGTCAGAACTTCTTCAAGGAAAGAAAAGAATTCTTCGAAAAGAGAGATGCAGAGCGCAAGGTCAGCATCGATGCCAAGAAGAAGCTGATTGCTGAGGCTAAGGAAATTGCTGAAAAGAAGGATTATTCCAAGGAAACAACAGAGCGCATGAAGCAGCTCGATGTGGAATGGAAGACAATCGGTTATTCCGGTAAGAATGACAATGACAGACTCTGGGATGAATTCAAGGCTGCCAAGGATGTCTTCTGGAATGCCAAGCATGAAAACTCCCAGGAACGCTTCAAGGCATTGATCGATCAGAAGGATGAACGCATCAAGTCCATGCGTGAACAGGTTGAAAACCTTGAGGAAAGAGTCTACCAGACAGAAGACTTCGATGAGATCAGAGGTCTGCAGAGAAGAGCAGAAGAAAAGAAGCAGATCATCGAAGACATGAAGAAAGATATTGAAGATCTCAAGAATAAGCTTGACTGAACTAGAGAAGGATGAATGTCATCCTTCTTTTTTTTCTCTTTCTGTACAAAAAAGGATGTGCATGAGCACATCCAGTGTCTTATTCTTTACCGTTCCAGCAATACGTGCAGAGCTTGTCTGCAGGAAGACCTGTTGCCTTGATGACATCGTCGAGGCGGGCAAACTGCAGGGAAGAGAAACCCATCTGCTTGCACATGATGTCGAGCATCTTATGGTACTTGTCACTATCCGGATTGCAGTAATCATCCAGAATAGTACGGTCAACATTTTCGCCTTCTTCCTCCGCAATAATCCGTCTTGCGATCAGTTCCATATCAGAAGTGGAACGGGAGAAGGAAATATACTTACAGCCAAACATGATTGGTGGGCATGCTGGTCTGACATGGACTTCACGGGAACCCCTGTCATAGAGGAATTCTGCTGTTTCACGCAGCTGTGTACCTCTGACGATGGAGTCGTCAATCAGAAGCAGACGCTTGCCATTGATCAATTCTTCTACCGGTACAAGCTTCATCTTGGCGATGAGGTTGCGCTTGGACTGAATGGTAGGCATGAAGCTTCTTGGCCATGTTGGTGTGTATTTGATGAATGGACGGGAATATGGTACGCCGGATTCATTGGAATAACCAATGGCATGAGCGACACCGGAGTCTGGAACACCTGCGACCGTATCGAGGTCTTCTTTTGTCAGGAAGTCGCGCTGTGCCATGTATTTGCCACAGTTGTAGCGCATCTGTTCAACTGTGACACCTTCGTACATGCTGGGTGGATATCCATAATATGTCCACAGGAATGTGCAGATCTTCATATCCTTTCCGGGTTGTACAAGGATACTGCAGCCCTCTGGTGTCATGATATCGATTTCACCAGGTCCAAGTTCATGGGCATCGGTGTAACCGAGTTTCTGGTAGGCAAAAGATTCAAAGGAAGCACAATAGCCTTCCGGTTTCTTGCCGACATGAATCGGTGTTCTGCCCAGCTTGTCACGGGCAAGGTAAATGCCCTGTGGTGTCATCAACATGATGGACATGGAACCATCGATCTGATCCTCGGCAAAGCGGATACCTTCGATCAGGTTGTCTTTCTGGTTGATCAAAGCCGCCACAAGTTCAGTGCGGTTGATTTCATTGCCAGTCATCTCCATGAGATGAGAAGAAGAGTTTTCAAAAATCTTTTCTGCCAGTTCCTGGGCATTGTTGATTCTGCCAACACAGGCGATGGCATATGGACCGTGGTGAGAGCGCACTACAAGTGGCTGAGGGTCATAGTCAGATATGCAGCCGATACCCATTGTTCCGCTGAGTTCAGCAATGTCATTTGTGAACTTTGTGCGGAATGGTGAGTTTTCGATATTGTGGATCGCACGCTTGAAGCCACCATTGTCATACATGGCAATGCCTGCTCTGCGTGTGCCAAGATGGGAGTGATAGTCTGTTCCATAGAATACATCGAATATGCAGTCTTCTTTGAGCGCTGCACTGAAGAAACCACCCATGTCTATACCTCTTTTCTTTTTAACACAAGGATAGTACCACAAACTGTGCACTTTTTTAAGAAGAAATGACGTGCAACAAGTATAATGTTATTTATGAAAAAAGGAATCAGTTTAGCAGAAGCCATCGCAAGAGATGGTAAATTATCGTTAAAAGAAAGTCTTTCGGTTGTCTGGATGTTATCCATACCGGGTATTCTTGCCCAGATTTCGGAAATTGCCATGCAGTATATCGATGCGGCAATGGTCGGATCACTTGGTGCAGCTGCCAGTGCTTCAATTGGCCTTGTCTCTTCGAGCACATGGCTGGTCGGTGGCATGATCTCCGGTACAGCAACCGGTTTTTCGGTACAGATTGCCCATGCGGTCGGGGGAAAGAACCATGAAAAAGCAAGATCTGTACTTCGGCAGGGATTGATTGTTTCATTTCTTATTTCCCTTGTATTATGTGCCATTGGTACGGTTGTGTCGTTCTATCTTCCTGCCTGGCTTGGTGGAGAAGCCTCACTCAGACATGATGCGACAATGTATTTTATGATCTATGCTTTGTTTATTCCGACGCGCATGATGTACTTTCTCAACCAGAGTGCATTGCAATGCATTGGCAACATGAAGACACCGTCCATCCTTTCAGCATCCCTTTGCATTCTTGATATCATCTTCAACTACTTCCTGATCTTTGATACCCATGCCGTAAATCTTTTTGGTAATGAAATCATGGTACCAGGAGCCGGAATGGGTGTAGCAGGTGCGGCACTTGGTACAGCTCTTTCCTATGTTGTGGCGGCGATTCCAATGATGTATGCGTCCTGCATCCATTCTCCTGTGCTTTCTATCTCTAAGCATAAGGGAAGCTGGAAATTGCAGCGTGAAACGCTATCGGAAGCGGTGCGCATCGGCCTTCCCCTTGCGATTGAACAGGTGGCTATGACAAGTGCCCAGGTGTATTCAACAAGGATTGTTGCCCCACTTGGCACAAATGCTATAGCCGCAAATTCCTTTGCGGTTACTGCTGAGTCGCTTTGCTATATGCCAGGCTATGGTATAGCAAGTGCAGCGACGACCCTTGTCGGACAGTCCATCGGGGCAAGGCGGAAAGAACATGCCCGCTCCTTTGCCTGGATTACGACATTCATGGGGATGAGCATCATGGCAATAACCGGTATTGCGATGTACTTCTTTGCCCCGTTTGTGTTCTCCTTCCTTACACCAGATGTGGCTGTTCAGCAGCTTGGTGTTTCGGTATTGCGCATTGAATTGTTAGCAGAACCGCTGTTTGGAGCTTCGATTGTCGCAACCGGTGCACTGCGTGGGGCTGGTGATACCCTTGTGCCTGGGGTGATGAATTTCCTGAGTATATGGGGTGTGAGAATTACCCTTGCGTCCATTCTTTCCAAGACCATGGGACTTTCTGGTGTATGGATTGGTATGTCGGTGGAACTGATGTTCAGAGGTGTTATTTTCTTAGTGCGCCTTGCAAAAGGGAAGTGGCTGGAGAAAGCTCTTGTATCATGATTTGACGAGTGTGCTATCATGAAAGTATGAAAAAGAGAACAGCGGCAGCATTGGCTCTTGTCACAGCCGGTCTGCCTTGGAAAATTGACAGTACGTGTTACAAAATTCATAGCCGGAAAGTGAAGCACCCATTGCGGATTTGTGTGATTGCGGATTTGCATTCAACATGGTTTGGGGTAGACCAGTACAAGCTGATTGACAAGATCAACAAGGCTGCACCGGACATCATCGTCTTTCCTGGTGATCTTTTTGATGAACGCAAAAAGCCAGATGCTGTTTATACGTTAATCCGCAGACTTCATGACTATCCGATGTTCTATGTGCAGGGAAATCATGAAAAGCGGGCACCATTAGATCAGCAGATGATATGGAATTCCTGGCTGAAGGCACATGGTGTGCAGATCCTTGAAGATGAGTGCATCTACATACCTGACGCAAATATTGAAATAGCAGGTATGCACTGCATGCACCATGAACCGGATTGCAGACCAAAGGATGTTTCCATGCTTTTCCGCCACCGTGGTTACCGGATTCTTTTATCCCACCGTCATCATTTTGAATCATTTTATCGCGATGTGGATTGCGATCTTGTTATTTCTGGTCATGCCCATGGTGGACAGTGGCGCATTCCATTTTTGCATAGAGGCATCTATGCCCCACAATCCGGTCTTTTCCCGGGTCATACAGAAGGCATATTTCCAAATGGTGACCATATGATGATCGTGAGCCGTGGACTCAACCGGAGTGCCCATGGCATTATGAGACTGTATAACAATCCGGAACTGGTATTTGTGGATCTGTTGTGTAAGGAATAAGGTGAAAGGGGATGATGATAGATGTTGAAGAAACTGCCTGTAAAGGAAAAGGTATATGAGGCGTTTACTGCCATTGCGGATGAAAGGGTGCGCATGAAGGATGATCATGCGGAAGTGGATTCAAGCAATGATGATAAAACGTACACGGTCAGATGGAAGGGGAATGTGTATACATCTGACGATCCTGCCACCTATTGGCAGCAATACCCCGGTTATCCGGTGATTGCAGTATTGATATTGCAGGGCTTATTGCGGGCGGACAGGCATGTTATCATGCATACATCCGACATTCCGTGGCACGACCTCAATGACAGCAACAAGCGCAACTATGCGGCAGCACTCAAAGAGGCACTACAGGATAATGAATACGCAGAAGAAATTCTTGCGGAAGGCGAAAAAGTGAACGAACAGATCAAAGATCTCGATGTGGAAATCAGAAGGAGTCTGAAGGAGAAAAAGTAATGGAAATCAAAGAACTGGCGGATTATTGTCTTTCCTGCCCAAAGCCACGTTGTGAAACAGGCTGCCCGACAGGCAATCATATCCGTGATTTCATCAAAGCACTGAAGGAAGATAACCTCGCTCTTGCTGCAGATACATTGTACGCGGTCAATCCATTCCCGGAACTGACCAGCAGACTCTGCGATTGTGAAAGACAATGTCAGGGACATTGTGTTCGTGGTATCAAAGGAGAACCTGTATCCATCCAGCAGATCGAGCGCTATATCAGCGACAACAGCACAAGAAAGACAGTTGCCGGTGTCAGTAACGGACATCGCATTGCCATCATCGGTGCAGGTCCTGCAGGGCTTTCAGCCGCAAGAGACCTTTTGATGAAAGGCTATGCAGTAGAAATCTATGACAAGAATGATCAGGCAGGTGGTGCCATCTATTCCGGCATTCCTTCCTATCGCTTTGACAAGAGCTATGTCACAAAGATCAAAGAAGAACTTGAAGAAGCAGGTGTTGTGTTCCACTTCTCATGTGAAGTAGGTAAGGACATCAGCTTTGAAACATTGCAGAAAGACTATGACCGCATTCTGCTCGGTATTGGTGCACAGACTGAGAGAAAGTATGGATTAGAAGGAGAAGGCTGTGAAGCTGGTCTTTCATTGCTTTACAATCTCAATGTTGCCCATAAGGAAGAGGAATACAAGAAGAAGTACTCAGGTGCTGTAGTCTGGGGTGGTGGCAATGTTGCCATGGACTGTGCAAGAAGCCTTGTGAGAATTCTTGACAATGTGACGATTATCTACCGCCGCAGTGAGAAGGAAATGCCTGCAAACCGCATTGAAATTGAAGAAGCAAAGGAAGAAGGCGTTAAGTTTGCCTTCCTTGAAAATATCAAAGAATTGCGATTGGATGAAAATGGCAAGGTTGTTGGTGCGCATTGCATACGCATGCATTTAGGCGAACCAGATGCCTCTGGAAGGGCTAGACCAATTGAAACAGAAGGCAGTGACTATGAGATTCCTTGTGAACTTGTTGTACCGGCAATTGGTCAGTCTGTTGACTTCACACCATTTGGAAACCTGGAAAAGACAGAAGGACACAAGACAACAATCGAGCATGTCTATGTTGCAGGTGATGCATATCTCTCACCAAAGACGGTTGCGGATGCCATCCGTGATGGCAGAGCTGCCGCAAAGGAAATTGATGAATCGTTCGCATGAGAATAGCTCCGGAGAAATCCGGAGCTATTTTCGTAAAGAAAAAAATCAATCTTGCGATTGATTGTGATGACTCATGGAGCGAGTGATGAGAATCGAACTCACGTAGTCAGCTTGG
>CAJKOS010000021.1 GCA_905201565.1 uncultured Erysipelotrichaceae bacterium | reverse complement strand
GCAGTCTTTCAGCAATATGCCTGTTTTTGCGCTCTGCGGTATCCATGTGCACCTTTGCCTTTTCCATGGTTTCCTGGTTGACAACTTTATTGTTATAGAGGATTTTGATATCATCCACGATCAGTGTATTCTTTGCCTTTTCAAGGTCTTCAAAAGCCGCAAGCACCTTGTCAAGCTGATTGATTTCACGGTCAATTCCGGCAAAGCTTTCATTCAGTCTGTCGATGTTTGTTTTGGCATCGATGAGTTTGGAAAAATCTACCGGTTTTGCTTCCAGGACGCTTTCCCTGATAAAGCGGTCTATTTTGGCATTTGGATCATAGGACATGACTGAGCGGAGTTTGCGCTTGAAAGAAGATAACTGCAGATCCGAGAAGCGAAGACCCGTTCTCTGCATGAATCGGCTTAATCCTTCACGGACATCAAACATGCGCAGGTTGTACTTCTTCTGCAATTCTGCAGCACTGTAAGGCACTTCTCCTTCTTTTGTCACATAGGTATGTTCCATATCTTCAAGCGTCGCATTTTCGACCATATAACGGCGGCTGTGCGGGTCGTTTGCAGAACCGGTATCGATGACCGTACCTAAAAGAAATGGTTTGCCAAGGTCATCATCTTCCATTTCAAGGACGATGTGGGTATAGACATTGGGCACCCTTTCAGCTGGGCGCATGTATGTTTCTGCTGTTGCATCTAACAGTCCTCTTGTATAGGAAAGCACTGTTCTGCTGCCCCTGTTTTCAGAAGACTTGTTAAACACGGTATCTCCATAGAGGGCATATTTGATGGCATCGAGGAATACGGACTTGCCATTGCCGTTTTTACCAGCAACAAGCGTAAAGAAACCGATGGGAACGGTGATGTTGGCAAATCCATACCAGTTGATGAGCCGGACATGTTTCAAACGGATCATTCTTCTTCGTCCTCCTCTTCTTCTTCACTTTCCAGGGTATTATGCATATATTCTTCCGCAACCATTTTGAACTGGGCAAAGTTCCAGCCAAATTGCAGAGATGGATAGAGGGTGATCGCACAATCTTCGCTCATATCCTTTGCGTCATAGTCAATGAGGCTGTATTTCTTGAACAGCTTCAATGCTGTATTCAGCTTTGCCTTGTCAAAATCTGCTTCATAGACTTTGATCTTGTCCACAAGATCCCCTCTTGTCACAATGTTGTTTTCCTGATAACCGAGGTTTTCCAGATAAATCTCCCATAACACCAGCAAGAGGTGATATTGTTCGGTTGTAAAAGAAACAACATTTGCCCGCTTGAGACCAACGGTTTCTTCATCTGCTTCAAATTGTCTGAGCATTGCCACACCGACATGATCATCCACGAACACATCAAAACCGATCATCCTGAGGTAGTCAGAAATATCCTGTCGGTTGGATTCCCGGCTGATATAGGCATAGAGTCTTTCTTCTTTGTCTTTGACAATAAATGTTGCATCGAGCAGTTTGCGGATACAGCGTTTGAACAATATGCCATCTTCTTCCCGGATGGATAATTCCAGTTTCAGATCACTCATTTTCCCCTCCTTGTGATGATGATACGGCTGATGCGCGATAGTGGTGTATCGATATACCCACCCGCAAATTCTGTAGTAAATGGGAAACCATCACTATCTGAATAGATGATGGCAGAGACGATCATCATCACATCATCTCTTGTACAAATCACTGATTCATCCGGTTCAAGGCTTTGTCTTTCCCCAAGCAGGGCATCAAAATACTGCGCTGCCTGTTCAATGCCAAAGCGGTCCGGATATTCATAGAGCAGTTGTCTTGTCAGTTCTGCTTTCTCTTCATCGGAAAGCACACTTTCCCGCACTGCTGCACTGGCTCTGTTCTCTTTGCGCTTGCGCCTTCTTTCAATGGACTTTCTGCCCACATATTTATAGGACTGCAGCATAAAACTCTCACCAAGTTTTGCAAGAACTTCATTCCTTGTTTCCTCATCCGCATTCTTTAAAAACATGAGGATGTCATTGAGGTAGCTCTGTACATTAACACCATTGGAAAGAACCATGAGAATGCGCGAAGAATATAACTGGTAGTATGTATTGATTCTATGATCGATGTAATCCATATCCTTTTCATAGTCATAGCTGATGAAGGAACGGATTTCATCCAACAGTGCATTGATACGCTCATAGGCTTCCGTATGGTCGCAGCCACGGATCTCTGCATATTCATCCATCATGCGCTCATAGACCTTTGTATTGATAATATCCACGAGCATCCTTTCAATTTCACCGATGTAACCTGGTATCATGCCATCTTTTTTGATGAAGAAGTAGTCAGAGAAAAACTTCTGCATCAACGTATCTTTTAACATGAACTGTCCAAGGTCATTTGTCTCAGACAAACTGATGACCACCCGCATGATGGTGCGGATGCTGTCTTTGAGGGTCAACAGTTCATTCTTCAATTCCCCTACCGCATCGCTGACTGGTTCAAGGATATTGGAATAGGGGCGATGGGTTCTGGCATGGTCTTCATTGAAAGCGGAATGCAGGATGTCATAGATCATGAAGATCTGGTTACTGAGGGCTGCTGAATTGTCACGGTTAAAGATGCGTTCAATGGCATCGATGAGTTTGCGGCAATAGGGATCTACTGTCGCAATGTTATCACCATTTCGGCCAAGTTCCCTTTCAGAAAGCCATCCGCATTCCCGGAAATACCGCAATACGGCACTGGCATTTTCTGTTTCAGACCGGTTATTGCCAATAGCATCATCCCCTGTTTCTTCTTCCACAAGGGCATAGTTACAATTCCTGAAATACAAAATCAATGTATCACGTGCATCTGTTTCATAGAGCAGTGGTACATTCCTTGATTTCTCAATCAACTCCTGGATGCATTCATAATACACTTTCCGGTTACGGGAACTCAGCGGATTGAGGAAATGGGCATAGCGTTCATCATCAAACAACAACATATTACTCATATAGATCTATTTTAAGATAAACATGGACAGAAAACTACCTGTCAGCAGGATGTGTCTCTTCCAAAAGACACGGCAGCATGTATATTGGAAGACAGATGATATCTTTATCTTTCCGAACGTCTTTCGTGTGAATAATGTAGCGATGCAGAATTCGCGAAGAGAATTTATCATAGAACTGATCAATAGATGGATGTGTTCGATAATCAGATGATTTTACCTCAAGAGGACAAATCTTATTGTGCATCGAAAGGATAAAATCAATTTCATAATTTCTCTTCTGCACTTTATCGCTAAATGTGTAGTAAAAAAGATTATTTCCAGAAGCCGCAATCATCTGTGCCGCAACATTTTCATATAAATACCCAAGATTGGAAGATAGCTTGTTATCCAGCAATTTTCCATAAATCACATTTTCCGTAAAGTCTTTATCTTTGAACATCAGCGTTACAAACAACCCGGTATCAGAGAGATATAATTTATACCTGTTCAGGTCCTTCCATGCAGATAATCCCACATCCGGATTATTGGCATGCCAGGAGGCCAGAACTACCTGAGAATCAATCAAATCACTTATTTTTTCTGAAATCGTATCCTCGCTCAATGAATAGGAGTTCAAAACACTCCCTGTCTGAAATCCCTTCGTATTTTTATTTAATTGTGAGGGAATCGCTTCAAAAAGCATTGATATTCTTCCCGAAGGATCAATTCTTCTGAAGTCATAATCATAAAGATTAATGATATCTCTTTTCACCATGTCAACAGCTTTGAAATTGTGTGTTGTAAGGTAAGTATCCACTGCCTGTGGCATCCCTCCAACAAGCATATACAATCTGAACTGACGCATCATTCTGCGATTGACTTCATCTCCCAATTTCATCTTTTTTGCATATACTTCACGCAGGATATCCATTGTTGTATAGTCCTGTGATGCCCACAAAAATTCTTCATAATCCATGGGATACATATGCATTTTCCGTTCTTCACTTGGAATCAGAATATCTTTCACATTTTTGTGAATCGAAATCAAAGAACCCGTTTCGATATAATCATATCTTCCATCTTTCACAAGGTGTTTAATGGCCTGTCTTGCCCGTGGGCATAACTGTACTTCATCAAAAATAATAACGGAATTTCTTTCAATCAGATCTGTTTGATAATACAATTGCAGCATCATGAAAAAATAGTTGAGATCAGACATATCATCAAAAAGATCTCTGACACTGGATGAACAATTCGAAAAATCTATCAAGATATAAGAACCATATTCATTTTTGGCAAATTCCTCTACTACCGTAGACTTACCCACACGTCTTTGTCCTTCAATCAGCAATGCAGACTTACCATTTGAATCCTGTTTCCATTTCAGGATCTTGTTATAAATCTTTCTCTTGAACATACCATGCCTCCCTGAATAATCTTTGTCACACTGGATCGCAATCACACTTCCGCACCACCATTATGATATAACTATCGAATTTCCGCAATTCAGAAAACCTCGAATTATTGAATTTCCGCAATTCGCAAACTGCCAAAATATCGAATTTCCGCAATTCATAAAGTTCCCAAATATGGAATTTCCGCAAAATATATTGTATGACAATCATTTGTAAGTAATAAAAAGAGGCAATCTGCCTCTTCCCTTAGTCAAGCATTGTCTTTCCCGGACCTCTCAATGATTCAAAGTCCTGAATAAATACATCCACTGCACTTTCTACGGTCTTGTTATTGTCCATACCATGAAAGACATCAGGTGATAGTGTTGCGGCAGCTATGCCATATGTCACAAGGGACATAACTTGTCTTGTGTTCTTGAAGCTTGCTGCAAGAATGCCTGTTTTAAAGTCATTCGCCACTAACATATCCTGTATTTCTTTCACTGTTTCTATACCATCATAGCCAAGGTTATCAATGCGGTTGACATATGGTGCTACATAGTCTGCTCCGCACTTTGCAGCAAGAAATGCCTGCACGGGAGAATAGATTGCCGTAGCAGTGATATGATACCCTTTCATTTTCAGTTGTTTCATGGCTTTGAAGCCTTCTTTGACAGAAGGGATTTTGACATAGGTGTTCTTGCCAAGCACGGAAGTTATCCTTTGAGCTTCTTTGACCATCTCTTCTGCAGTTCTTGAAACAGCCTGTACATGGAGTTCAGCATCAGGACCGATGAACTCTCTGATTTCCTTTAATACGGTATAGGGATCCTTTCCACATTTGGAAAGAATGGTAGGATTGGTTGTCACACCATCGATTGGATAGTATTCATAAAGTGAGCGAATGTTATCAATATGCGCATCATCAATTAACAGTTTCATATTTACCTTCTTTCTTTCAGAGACTCTGCTCTGTTCTACCAATAATGTCATCCTGTGTCTTTTTGGACAGCACATTGAAGAATGCGCTATAGCCGGCAACACGCACGATGAGATCTTTATGCTTTTCCGGATGAATCTGTGCATCAATTAACGTTTCTTTGGAAACGATGTTGTACTGGACATGGTAGCCATGGAGTTTGTTGAAGAACACCCGTAACAAGAGTTCGAGCTTCTTCTTGTTTTCTTCTGTAGAAAGCATCTGTGGTGTCATTTTCTGGTTCAGCAGTACACCACCAGTAATCTCTTCTGTAGGAAGTTTGGTAATGGATTTAAAAACAGCCGTTGGTCCATGCTGGTCAGCATTATGTGCTGGACTGCAGCCTTCTGCCAGTGGTTCAAAGGCATTCCTTCCATCTGGTGTTGCCATGGTGGACATGCCCTGTCCGACATTGGCACTGATGGAAGAAGTACCACCATAGCGGATACCACCGATTGGACCTCTCTTGTATCTGGTGTTTGGATATTTCTTCATTTCATCGAGGTAGCAGTCATAGGCATCAACGATGAGATTGTCCACATAGTCATCATCATTGCCATATTTAGGTGCTTCATGGATTAACATGTCCTGAATTCTGTGGCCTTCTTCACTCTGGAAGTCATCGAGGATCGCATTCCATAATGCTTCTCTTGTGATCTTTTTTTCTTCATAGACAAGCTTTTTAATAGCCGCAAGGGAATCTGCCATGTTGGCAATGCCTACCTGTAAGCCGGAAATGAAGTCATAGACAGCACCACCTTCCTTGATGGTCTTGCCACGGGCAATGCAGTCATCGGTCAGTGTTGAACAAAGAATATCTGGCACATCTCTTTCTGAAGCTTTATCAATCGCATTTTCAACGATGACACTGTATCTTGTCATCTCCCTGACCGTCTTGTCCCATGCCGCAAAGAGTTCTTCATAACTCTCCATGTCCGTAAAGTAACCACATGGACTGGTGAAGCGTTTGCCACTGGTGAGGTCAACACCATTGTTCATGGCACATAACAACACCCTTGGGAAGTTGATATAGGACATGCCTGTACAACGGTAGCCCCACTTTCCAGGAACTGCTGTTTCTACACAGCCGATAGCACTGTAGTTATAGGCATCTTCTTTCTTTACGCCCCACTTGATGAAGGAAGGAATGATGATTTCATCATTGTTCAATGCCGGCATACCAAAGCCAAGTTTCATCACTTCAATGCATTCATCAAAGAACTGTGGGTTGAGTCCGGCATGATAGCGGACAGTGAGGTTTGGCTGGGTGAGCCTTGTTCTTGCGACCGATTGCAATACCGCAAAGCTCAGTTCATTCACCGCATCTTTGCCATCGGTAGTCTGACCAGCAATGGTCACATTCTGATACATCGGGGAACCGGCAGAGCTCAGGGTATGTGCCTGTGAGCGCACCTTATTGATGGTCAGTGTTTTGATCCAAAGGTTTGCCAGCAGTTCAAGAGCATCTTCCTTTGTCAAAACACCCGCATCGATATCCTGTTTGTAATATGGATACATATACTGGTCAAATCTGCCATAGCTCAAGGAATGACCATTGGATTCAATCTGCAGGATGAGCTGGATAAACCATACCGACTGCACTGCTTCATGGAAGCTGGAAGCAGGTTCATAAGGCACCTTTGTACAAATGCGGGACATTTCCAATAGTTCTGCTTTACGACTTGCGTCAGCTTCCTTTTCTGCCAATTCCTTTGCCAGTGCTGCATAGCGCAAAGCGAACTGGTGTACCGCATCGATAACAATCAGTACTGCCTTATAGAAGATGTTTTTATCAATACTTTCAGGATCGGTGAGATCGAGTTCACGCTTATATTTTCTGACCCTTTCTTCATAGCCACGAAGTCCTTCCTTCAACAGCTTTTCATCATTAATGGCAAGATGAGCATCACCAGCATTCAATTTGCCTTCCATACCAAAGACACCTGTTTCCATAAAGACGCTGACTTCCTCCGGCAGCAGTGCCTCACCTCTTGCCCGCAGGTTGTTATTCTCCCAGAATGGAGCAATTCTCCGTAACTGCTGCTTGGTTTCTTCAGTAATATAAAACACATCACCATCACGCTTTTCAAACAAATCCAGTTCATCGATGACAAACTTCATCGTATATTCTGGAAAGATAGGCGCATTACGGTTCTTTGTTGCCTGATTTCCCACCAGCAATGTCTTGTCTTCGATATAGATGTCCATGTTTTCCAATATCTTCTTTAACATCAAAGCACGAACCATTACCCTTGGCTGGTTCAGGTTTTCCTGATAGGCCTTAGTGGCAAGGATTGCCCTTTGTGCATCGATATATGGTTTTTCATCCAGTACTTCTTCGCGGAATGCCTGCATACGGCTGCTCAACGATCCAAAATGTGTGCTCTGCATAGTGTTCCTTTCTTTCGTAAGCGTATTTGCTTATCTTTGTAACTTCAGTATAGCGTATCCCACATAACATTCAACATTTTTCTTTAGAAACTTCATAAACTTTCTTTCGTAAGCAAATCGTATTGCAATTTCTCATGTCTTGTATTACTGTTTCATTTAGAGGAGCATATGATGAAAAGCGACAGAACAAAAACAGGTGTAGTCTTCAACATCCAGAAATACAGTGTCAACGACGGACCAGGTATCCGTACTACCGTTTTCTTTAAAGGCTGTCCATTGCGGTGCAGGTGGTGTGCCAATCCGGAGAGTCAGAATGTACAGATGGAAATCTTCCATGACAACAAAAAGTGCAGACAGTGTCTGCACTGCCTGGAAGTCTGCCCTTCTAGCGCCATCACTTTAAGGGATGAACGCATTCATATCGACATGCACAAGTGTACGCATTGTCTTTCCTGCATCCATGAATGTCCTGAACGAGCCTTAGAAGCACAAGGAGAAGTCAAGACTGTCGAAGAAGTGATGAAAACAGTTTTGGAAGACAAGGTGTTTTATGAAGAAGGTGGTGGTATGACATTATCGGGTGGTGAGATGATGGCACAGCCTGACTTTGCTTTACAATTACTTCTTGCTGCGAAAGAAGAAGGCATTCATACATGTGTAGAAACAACCGGCTATGTTACAAAAGAAGTCTTTCATACCCTGCTTCCGCACATCGACTATGTGCTCTTTGACCTGAAGCACTGGGACAAAGAAAAACATAAATGGGGAACTGGTGTCACAAATGAAGTGATACTGGAAAACATGAAAACAGCTGCAGACATGGGCAAGGAAATCCTGCCAAGGATTCCTGTCATTCCAGGCTTTAACAACAGCCTGGAAGACGCAAAGCAGTTTTCAAACCTCTTGCATTCCCTTTCCATCAAAAGATGTCAGCTTTTGCCATTCCATCAGTTTGGGGAAAACAAATACCACCTTTTGAACAGACCATATGAGTATGAAAATGTACCTTCCCTGCACAGGGAAGATCTTGAAGACTATTGTGCCACGTTTCATCAATGTGGCATAGATGCCTTCTTCTGATATACAATAGAACTATGAAAGACAGATTGAATGATATACTTGCGTATCTTACAAAAGAAAACAAGATGGAAGTAACAGAGCTTTCCGAAAAGCTCAATGTTTCCAAGGTTACCATACGCAAAGACCTCGATGTATTGGAAAAGCGTGGCATCATTCACCGGGAACACGGCTATGCCATCCTTTCCAGTCCTGATGATATCAATGGCCGTATTGCCTGGCACTATGAAGAGAAAAAAAGAATTGCCGCAAAGGCAAGTGAACTTGTCCATGATGGGGATACGATCATGATTGAAAGTGGAAGCTGCTGTGCGCTGTTAGCCGATGCATTATGTGAAACGAAGAAAGATATTACCATCATCACAAACAGTGCCTTCATTGCTCAATATATCCGTGGCAAATCGAATTTTGAAATCATATTGACCGGAGGTATTTACCAGATGGATGCCCAGGTCATGGTCGGACCACTTGTACGACAGACCGTAGAAAACTTCTATACAAACCTGTTCTTCATTGGAACAGATGGTTATACGGAACGCACCGGTTTTACAAATAAAGACCAGATGCGCGCACAGGCAGTCCGGGATATGGCAAAGCAGGCAGAAAAAGTTGTGGTATTAACGGAAAGTGTCAAGTTTGGCAAGCAGGGTGTTGTTCCACTCAATCTCAAAAATGCCATCAAAACCGTCATCACTGATGATGAAATACCAGAACAGTATAAAGAAGAGCTCAAGGCAGCAGGCATTGAAGTCATTATCTGAACAAAGGGCAGATCATCCTGCCCTTTTGTTTATAACTTGTATACCTGTTCTGGGAAATGCTGTAACACATCCATCGCAGAAACACATGTTTCGTGCGTTTCCTCATCCCATACCATATGATTATGTTTCTTAACATCATATACATTCCATTGTGGAACACCATCACCATTTGGATCACCAGAGATGATGAAGTTTGTATAGGCACAAAAGATAGTATTCCCAAGACTCTCATTTCTTTCTTTCCCAAAGGCAAAGCTCTGGTCCATGCAATGCAAAGCAGGAGAATGCACAAAAGAATAGTGGTAGACTTCACTTCCATTAGCAGAAAGGATATAGCTCATCCGCACACTGTATGTGCGATACATGTAGTCGGACAACACCTTGACCCATGCCTCTTCCAAAGAGTACTCGTGCAGTTCATGAACATCATGTATGGCAATTGAAGCATTCTTACCAAACAAACCATCTGCGATATCTTCTGCATGTTTAACAAAGTCCTTATCCATCATCGGGTAGAAACCAAGTTCATGAAGGCAGCTGCCAACAATGGCCTTCCCTTTCCAGAAATCTCCAGCATGCAAAATGTCAAGATAATCAGCTGGTATTACAGTGCCATCTGCAACAGGTCCAAACATACAGGTGCTGGCAAACGATGAACAAAGTGCATCCTGTGCTAATAACAATTTCTCTGCATCCATGCGTTTCAATTCTGCTATGTCATCTGTTCCAAGTACCTCAAAGTATTGCTTTGCGACTTTCTCAGCAGTACCCATATCACGGATACACTGGTAGGCACCACTGGATAGGATGGCTTTAGAAAACAATGTTGCACTTTCTTTTTGCAGCATGAGGGCAGCGATAGACTTGGCACCAGCAGAAGCACCCATGACCGTGATATTGTCAGGATCCCCACCAAAAGACGCAATATTATCCTTCACCCAGCGCAATGCCAGCAGCTGGTCAAGGTATCCGTTATTACCTGAAGTGGGAAATGCTTCACCAAGGTACAGGTAACCAAATATACCAAGCCGGTAGTTGATGGAGACATAGACAAAGTTTCTATCCTGCATCATCTGTTCCGGACCATGTTCACGATTACTGCCCGTCTGGAAGGCACCTCCATGGATTTCAACAAGTACTGGCAGATGCCCATGTACATCTCTGGCATAGACATTGAGGTTTAGGCAGTCTTCATCACACCCTTCTGCTATACCTCCCTTTTCCATCTGCATTGCCCTGTTACCAAATGCTGTACAATCCAGTACGCCATCCCAGCTATATGGCTCAGCTTTCTCAAACCGTTTTGCTTTGCCATAGGGAATGCCTTTGAAACAATAGAAGTCTCCTTCTTTGTATCCTTGTATTGTTCCACCTGTTGTTTCTATACAATATTGCATACAACACACCTCACTAATGATTTTGAAAAAACATGATGTAGTACACCGGGATGTGAATCATACACCCAGTTTTAGCTTTTATGACTTTTCAATACGATTCAGACATTATTTTTGTGACTTTTCAATATCAATTCACCCACAAAATCATGACTTTTCAAACTTTTCTATCTCTTTCACCAAGTCTTTCCTTCAAATATGCACCAAGCTTTTCATCTGTGCAATAGATATAGCAGCCCTTCTGCCCTCTTGTCATAAGGGTGCGGTATGTGTTTTTGATGATGGCATCTGCTTGTTTCAGGGCATCGTCTTTGTCTTCTTTGAGCAATTTCTTCAGTCCTTTGATGGACTGGTCTGTCTTTGCCCGCTTTGTATAATCTGTGACTATTCCATCTTCATAGCGCAGGTCATCACCAATGATCACACCACAATAATCAAATTCAAGTCCCTGACATGTGTGAATACAACCAATTTCATTAACGGATTGGGGATCGATTGCCCAGGTTGAAGATGAGCCAAGGTTCCACGACATGCCAAAGTCACCGATGGTAATGTCATGTACATTGGTGTTGTTCTTGCCACTGGATATCCAGTCCCAGCAGTAGCCTGCTAACATTCTTGCCTTATTGTTGACCTTGTTTCGCTCTATAATGAGGTTTCTGACTTCTTCAGGACTATCACAGATGCGGATGTCATAGTCATGATCAAATTCATCTGTTCCCTCGGTATTGATTTCCAATACATTATCAATCCAGGAAAGGTAGCCGTCGCTGCCACTGCAGCGGAATTGGGAAAGCAATGTATCTTCCACAACATAAGCGCCTGCTTCTTTTGCCCATTTATGGATTTCTTCAGTGCTTCCAATGTCTTTGAGGGTTACTCTCTGGTGGTCATCGATGAAGAAGATGGAAAGTCTTGTGGCATGGATAATTTCTTTGATCTGGTTTTCGCCAAGGTTGGAAAACATCCCGCTTTTTGCATTGAGACGATGTGCTTCATCTACGATGAGGCAGTCAAAGTCATTTTCATGGCATTCTGTAAAAGAACCAGAACCCTTGAAGAGATTGTCGACATACGCCTTGCGGTAATGCCCATCGGTTAGCATCTTGCGATAGACATTTCTTGGTGCGGAGTTCTTTGTGACATAGAGAACATTCTGTGACATATTCAATATGGCAACGAGCATATTGATGGCAAGTACTGACTTGCCAGTACCAGGTCCACCATGAATAATATAGACTGTTTTCTCTTTGTCTTTTGCGAGTTCTAGTGCCTTTTCATAGACAATCTTCTGTTCATCAATGAGTGTAAATTCCCGGTTACCTTTTAACAAAGACGCCAGGTTATCCTGTAATGACTTGCTTGGTATAATCTTTCCCTTTTCAATATGGTACATCACATCAGGATTACCCTTTTTGACATACTTGGTGATGAAGTCCGCAAGCTTTGAGGCATCCCCTCTTGTAAATACCGGTGCCTGTTCGACATAGTAGTCATAGCACTCTGCAGTGAGGTCATCATTTTCCTGTAACCGGTAGTTATGGAGGTAAGCACATGGCTGCAGAAAGATCTTATACTTGCGGACATCTTCATTGTAGTCACGGATCATACTGACATAGGACCATGCCTGATACGATGGATGGGTTGTCTCTACTTGATGACCATGTAGGTTTGTAAGAACTACCGCATCTTTGGATTCCACCTTTTCTAAGCTCTGCCATTGTTTGAGTTCGACAATGACGGCACTTTCCCGGTGTTTTTCATCTTCACCCGAAACGATGAAGTCCACCCGTTTGTTGGAATTGGGTATGCGGTATTCAATCGCAATGCGGCAGTCATCTGGTATGCGCTTATCTTCCATGACCCTGTACATGTAGTTCATGGAATTCATCCAGGAATTGAATTCACTGGCACCGGTATGTTTATGCAGTTTCTCCAGCACTGCAGCAGATATCTTTTCTTCAATGATGTCTTCTCTTACATCATCAAGAAATTGTTTCTTTGTTTCCTGATAGACAATCATAGTTTCACCTTATATGACAATTATATGTCACAGAAAGCAAACAATATAGAAAAAGGTATATACATTCCTGGCATAGGCTGAAGAGACAAAGATGTCATTTATTCCTCAAACAACTTTTTGAGGATATAGTCCCTGTTATTCACAAACAGTTTTGTGATCTGGTAGCTGTCTGTTTCTTCATAGTTCACCGGGTGAATATAACCATCATCAAAGGACAGAATCTCAGCATCCGGATACGCAAGCAATATGGGTGAATGGGTTGCGATGATAAACTGTGCCCCCTGCTTCACTGCATTATGCATATACATTAACAACGTCATCTGCCTTTGCTGGGAAAGCGCTGCTTCTGGTTCATCAAGGATGAACATCCCACTGTTGTCCATGTACTTTTCCATGATGGCAAGAAAGCTTTCACCATGGGACTTTGCATGCAGTTTCATCGATGGATGTAATATGTCACTATAATTCATTTCTTCTGCTGTAGCGACATTGTAGAAGCTTTCAGCACGAAGAAAGTAACCATATTTCTCAGCATAAGGGTCTTTGACAACTGTCAGAGCATGACTGAGTTCACTATGGGAATCATAGGTAGAAAAAGAGTAGTTCATGGAACCACCTTCCGGATTAAAGCCATAGGCAGTTGCGATTGCTTCAAGCAGTGTAGACTTACCTGTTCCATTTTCTCCGGCAAAGAATGTTACCGGAGAATGAAAGACACAGGAAGTCATGGAACGCAATGTTTCAATGTCCCTGACATAGTAGTCTTCAGGAACATATTTCCAGTTAATGTATACTTCACGAATGTTCATTCAACTCACCCCTGTTATGACAAAGGGAATGCACAAAGCACTCCCTCACACACAATCAATAACACATATCCATCCAGTCCTGGAGATTTTCTTTGATGATGAAAACCATATAGTCATAGTCATCCTGGGACACCTTACCCCTTGCAAGCATAGACTTGTAGAACTTCTTGAGACTGGCAGAACACTTTCTCAAAGAATCTGGTGAAGACCAGAGACATTTGTGGATGAACCAATAACCAAGAAAGCCAAATACCTCGTTAATGCCTTCTTCCATGGAATATGCATCTTCGTATTGCAGATAGTCATTCAGATACAAATCCATATTCTCAATATGATTCCTGATTGTCTTTGGTTTCAACCCACTTTCTTCCAAATCCTGTCTGAACCATTCCAGATATTGTTCATTATCTTTCTTATATTGTTCGCACTTCTTTTCGTATTCACTCATTTCTTCCATAGTATTCTCCTGTCATTGTATGTAAGAGCACAAATTAACTGTCTGTCATTATCAGAAGAACTGGTCAAGGTAATATGGATCATCATCGTCCGGATGATTGAATTCTTCACACATCTTCATCCAGTCTTCCATATTCTGTTTGATATCCAATACAAGATAATCAAAATCATCCTTTGTGATCTTCTCATGGTCAAGCATAGACTTGTAGAACTTCTTGATACTTGCGGCAGTTGTTTTGACTGTGCCAGGTGTAGCAAACAAGTACTCATAGATGTAGTAACCACCAAAGTATTTATGCAGCATTCTTGCACCTTTCTGCATAGGATCAGGATCTTCTGACAAGAGATATTCATTCAAAAACATCTCAACATTGTCCATGTGTTTACTGATCGTCTTTTCTGCTAATTTGGCATTTTCAAGATCCATCTTAAACAGTTTCAGACACTCATCATTTTCCTTCTTGTATTGGTTGTATTTCAGCTTGTTTTCTTCACACATACTAATCACCTCTATGCTATTGAATGTATCAGAAAACGTTTTCCATGTACACACATATCACTTTCCAGTATTCAAATCTTTTGAAGAAATTCTGTAGGCACATGTTCTGTTAACCATACTCCATTAGCTGACAGATAGAACTTGTAGCCATCCTTGTACATTCTTCCACTATCAACCAGTAATACAACTGGTTTACCATGCCGCTGTCCTACTTTGATGGCAGTAGAAACATCTTTGGACAAGTGAACATATAATCGTTTCATCTTCAAGAGACCTTTATCCATAATAGATGGCAAAGAACTCTCAGCTGTACCATGATACAGGACATCTGGTGGAACAGATTCCTTCAGTTCAACATCAACTGGTATTGTATGTCCCTGGTTAGCACGGATCTTTGTATGGTCATCATTGAAAGCATATCGTTGCTTATCATTGGTACGAACAATATATTCCAAAGATTCCTTATCAAGTTTCCTTCCAGAATGTACTGTCTTTTCTATGAGTTCATCAACATCTGCCCATCCATGTTCATCGAGTGTCAGCCCAATCTTCTCTGGTTTATGACGAAGAACAAGAGCAAGGAATTTGCTTGTTTTTATGCAGTCCATATTAATCTTTCAATTAAACTCTTCAGTAAAATCAAGCTCATTTTCAAAAATACTTCTCTCTACATCAACTAATTTTATTATTCTGATACCATTGGTTTGAAAACCTGGTATAGCACGATAAATTGATAAACCATTTTTAAATTTATCAAGCAACCCCTTTAGCATAAGTATTGAATAATTGCTAAATTTATTTCCTACTATTATTCCAACCAGTTCATTTGAATTATAATTGAAATATTTGTCATCCGTTTTTTCAATTATTCTCCATTCGTGCTCATATTCCCAATCTTTATATTTTGACAGAAAGGTATTACAAACTTCCTTATCACATTCTTCAGCAGATACTTTTATCTGTTCACGAGTTTCTGCATTTTGATAAATCACTTTTTGGGCAGATGCAAATGATTTATCTGATTTATAAACAAGCACTAAACCAGTATAATTTCCAGCATAATGAGCCCATAACAAAGTAGATTTACATGTTCCTGAGAGACTTAATAATCTATATTGTTTTTTTATAGAGGCAATAACAGAATAATCCATATCATATTCATTTGATAAAGAGCATCCTGCATATCCGTCTTTAGGAACCAGAAGAGTAGATGCTCCTTCATAAGGATCATTTAATTGGTCATAAGTTGGGAAATATAATCTGTCATTCTCCAATATATCACCCAAACGTTCCCAATCCAGTAAAGTCTGTAATGAACGATATTTATACAAATACATTTAAATCCCTCTCCCATTCATAAC
>CAJKOS010000020.1 GCA_905201565.1 uncultured Erysipelotrichaceae bacterium | reverse complement strand
GGGACATTCGCCCTGCCATTTAATTTACCTTGTTGTTATTTCGGTGAATAGTAACCAAAATCTTGTAAAAAATGTGAAATGAATTGACGCAAAAAAGTTTGATTGATACTATGTCTGCGCAAACCTGTATAATACAGGTATAGAAATGGGAAGGAAACTAGGATGGTTAAGGAAACAGTCGTATTAGCTTTGACTTCAAGTACGGATCTCGCAGCAGCAGTATGCAAAGACCTGAATCTGCCACTCGGCAAGGTGAAGGTAGAACATTTCGCAGATGGCGAAATTCTTGTTGAACCGCAGGAATCCCTGCGTGGACGTTCCGTATTCATTGTACAGAGCACATGCAATCCGGTAACAGAAAGACTGATGGAGGTGCTTGTGTGCATTGACGCATGCAAGAGAGCAAGTGCAGGCGAAATCAATGTCATCATGCCATATTATGGCTATGCCCGTCAGGACCGTAAGGCAAAGCCACGTCAGCCGATCACCGCAAAGCTTGTGGCAGATCTGTTACAGACAGCTGGTGCAGACAGACTGGTTGTATTCGATCTTCATGCAACACAGATTCAGGGATTCTTCAATATTCCGATTGATGATCTCACAGCAGTACCAATGATTGGTCAGTATTTCAAGGAAAAGAACTTCCCGACAGACAAGCTGGTCGTTGTTTCTCCTGATCATGGTGGAGTTACAAGAGCGCGCAGACTTGCGGATATTCTCGATGCGCCTATTGCCATCATCGATAAGAGAAGACCAAAGCCAAACATGGTTGAAGCACAGAATGTCATCGGTGATGTCAACGGCAAGATCTGTGTCGTTGTTGATGATATCTGCGATACAGCAGGATCTCTTGTGGCAGGTTGTGAAATCCTGAAGGCACATGGTGCAGAAGAAATCTACACAGGTATTACTCACGGTGTCTTCTCCAGGGATGCAATGGAAAAGATTGAAAATTCTCCAATCAAGGAAATGGTCATCACAGATACCATTCCTCTTACAGAAGAGAAGGCAGCCAAGACTTCCAAGATTACCGTACTTTCTGTAGCAGACATGATTGCCAAGACAATCGATGCTATTCAGAACCATACACCGGTATCCAACGTCTACGACCTTTACGAAAACTAAGATGAAGTCCTCATGTTCATCATGAGGATTTCTTTTTTTATGGGAATTTCTGGCTCTTCTATACTAAATGTGGGTAAATATCCATCATCAAAGATGAATATTTCCTTTATTCAACGCATATAACAAGAATATTTGAATAGAAAAAAAACCATATGGTAAATTTTCATAGGCTCTAAAAAGAAAGGATTACCATATGGCACTTAAAAAATTACTAAAATCTATTCTCAATGTCAATTTCATTAAGATTAAAAATATAGATTTCGATCAAATCTCCTCTTCTCTTCATATCCATGTTGAAATCACAAAAGGTCAAAGATCCCGCTGCCCGATCTGTGGCAGGAAATGTGTTGGATATGATTCTATATCAGAATTTAGATCCTGGAGGGCTTTGGATTTTGGTTCTTGTACAGTATATATCCTATCCGATGTGAATCGCATTCAATGCCCTGAACATGGAGTTCATACCGAACGAGTCCCATGGGCTTACCATCATTCCGGGTTCACCAAAGAATTTGAGCATCAGGCTGCTTATCTGGTTCTGCATCTCAATCGTACGGAAGTGTCAAAACTCATGCGTATCAATTGGCGTACAGTAGGAACGATCCTTTCCCGTACAAAGGATCGCCTTGAACCGGACAGCTCCATACGATTCAAGAATCTTAAACGAATCGGTATCGATGAAACCAGTTACCGCAAGGGTCATAAATATGTCACGGTCGTTGTGGATCATGATACGGGTCAGGTTGTCTGGGTAGGCAAAGGCATAGGGAAAGAAGTATTGAGTTCTTTCTTCGCCCTATTGACACGAGAACAAAGAGAATCCATTGAACTGGTTTCGGCGGATGGAGCCAGATGGATCCAGAGCTGCATTGAAGAATGGCTGCCAAACTGTGAAAGATGCATCGATGGTTTTCATGTGGTTCAGTGGGCGGTTGACTGCATGGATGAACTGCGAAAAGAAGTATGGCGTGAAGCCAAGGAAGGAAAGAAAGAGCAACCAAAACGAAAAAGAGGACGTCCCAGAAAGGGGGAAGAAGTCAAAACAACAAACTATGGAAAAGGATATAAATATGCACTTGGCAAGAACCCTGAGAATCTGACGGAACATCAACGATCCTGTTTGGAAGAGATCAGGGAGTTTTATCCCAAGATGTTTCGTGGATATCAATTGAAAGAAGGATTAAGAAAAGTGTTTCAGTGCAGTAAAGAAACGATAGAGAAGGAATTGAAAGCATGGTTGTCATGGGCGTGTCGCAGTAAACTGAAACCGTTCGTAGAATTAAGCAGAAAGATAAGACGACATAAAGAAGCGATCATTGCGACAGTAAAGCATGGATTATCGAATGCACGTATAGAATCCACTAACAACAAAATCAAAGTATTGATACGGAAGTCGTATGGATTTAGGAACATCCAGAATCTTATCGATATGATCATGATTGTATGTTCTAATCTATATTTAGAAATCAAATTGCCATATCAACTCAGATGACTTCTACCCACACTTAGTGCAGATGCCTCGAATTTCTCAATTCTATAAAGCGGGACGAGTCACTGGTGATGGTTTTTGTGAAATGTGTGAAGAATACAACAGATGAGCTGTGCGAATATACGCAGAAAATGAAAATACGATGAAAGTTAGTGCTCTCTGATTGAAATATATAGCATGTAACATTTACAATATATGTGAAATCTTAAACAAACATATCATTTATGCAGGAGGATTTACATGAAAGAAACGTGCTATTTTAAAGATAACGAAGTCATTTTAAATTACAGTGCAAGTTTTGTGACATCAGTTAATCAGCTTCTCGATTCAGAAGTATTCAATATTTATCTGGATAAATTCATCGACCATCTCGATGGTCACCGCAAAGACCTCCGCGATTTCCTGTATCAGGGCGCAAAGGATAAGAAACAGGTTGTTGCCCAGATGAAGAATACCTTCCATCTGTTATTGATGATGAACATCAATAAAATTGATATTCCCTATGTCAAATTCCCGGAAATTATGCTGGAAGTACTGGATGAAGGATATCGGTTCTGGAGATCTTTCCAGAGATATTCCGTTCTCTATGCCCGCAAGGCAGATTCCTACCAGACAAATTCCTTTATGAATGTGGACAACCAGATCAATGATATTGCCCGTAACTTCTACCGTACAGCAGAACAGAAGATTACTGGTATTGCAAGCAATGTCTACAGACAAATTCAGGCTGGTACGAATGCATCGCTGTTGATGCAGAAGTATAACTGGGATTGTCCTGAGGAATATGCAGAACTGAAGGATATCGACTTTGTGCATACGATCATGGTGCGCACACCGCTCATCATTCACACTAAGTCCAATAAGAGAACAAACAAATTTGTGGATGCGGACCACAATCCGATTGAAGATTTCAAGATGGGTAATGATGAATGGTTCTGCTATCCTGCCCTGGTAGGACATCTTTTAATCTATGCGTATTTCCACAGGGACTACATCGGCAGCTGTGTGGCTTGTTCTGGGTTGTTCCAATTGGCAAGGGAAGAAGACTGCACAGGCAGAAAACCAGACGCAATTCTGCTCTTTGGTAACCCGGATGGAACGACGGATACTGTCTTCTATGAAGATAAGAAAAATGAAATCTGGGTTGGCAAGGTCAGTGCTCATGAAGCCATTGACTACTTTGGCTATACAAAGAAGAGTATGTTAACACTCCACAACCTTGTCATGATGCAGAGAGGATGGCTGCCAATCCATGGTGCGATGGTCAATCTCTATTTCAAGGATGGCACAAAGAAGGGCATCATCCTGATGGGAGATTCTGGTGCTGGAAAGTCCGAAACACTGGAAGCTTTGAGCAACATTGCCGGAGATATGATCGACCATCAGGAAACCATCTTCGATGATATGGGAACGATCCACATCGGCAATGATGGAAGACTCCGTGCCCAGGGTACAGAAATTGGTGCCTTTGTCAGACTGGATGACCTCGATAAAGGTACAGCATACCGTGACCTGGACCGTTCTATCTTCTTCAATCCGGAAAAATCCAATGCCCGGGTAGTATTACCTGCAGCACCACACAAGACCATTGTCAAAGACCATACAATTGATTGTCTGTTGTATGCCAATAACTATGATGATAAACGTGGTATGCATTTGTTTAAGAATCGTGAAGAAGCAGAACAGACATTCCTTGAAGGAAAGCGGTTTGCGATTGGCACAACCCAGGAAAAGGGTTATTCCACAACATTCTTTGCCAATCCATTTGGACCAATGCAAAGACAGGAAGAATGCAAACAACTGATCGACCTCATCTTTGATAAATTGTTCGAACAGAATATTCCGGTTGGTGAAGTTTATACATGTCTTGGTCTGCCGGATAAAGGTGACCATGGTATTGACAAGGCTGCAGAGGCACTTGTGGAATTTGTGAAAAACAGATAAGGCATAATGAAAGGCGGATTTACATGTCCGCCTTTTACTGTGTAATAATAATTTGAAAAATATCGAGGAGTACAGGATTCAACTGCTTTGCATTGCGCATGGGAAAGTCATGGGAACCTTTCATTACCTGTGTTTTGCAATGTGGATTTTCGCCAAGCAAATGCAAAGATGTTTTCATATCAGATACTTCATGTTTACCAATGATGGCATACATGGGAAGGGAGAGCATTTTGTAATCTTGCAGTGTGGAAAGATCCAGGGTGTTTTCAAAGAAGGAAGAAAACACTTCTGGTGTGATGTGTTTTGCATAAGCTGCCATAGTGTCTGCCTGTTGCTTTGTGTAATGCCAGTACTTTGCCTGCAGGCGGATGAGCCATGACCATTGAAACATCATGGAAGAAAGTTTAGAAAACTTTGTATACATGCGGATGGTCTTTGGTTTTGGATTGACCCAGGCACTGAGGAATACCGCAAAGGAAAAGTATTGTGGATACTTTGTGACAAGCATGATGGCAATCTGTGCTCCAAGGGAATGACCGACAACACCGATCTTGTCTTTGTGCAGGGAAGCTATCAGTTCATGTAACATTTCCACAGTTTCTTCTTTGTTATAAGGCATAGCAGCATTCTCCCCAGCCCCGGGAAGGTGTGGTACGACAAGGTGATAGTGGTCCGCAAAACAATATTGTTGTGTGAAGGTATCTAAAGCCCCTGCCCCATGTAATAAGAGGATGGTGGGGTGATTTCTGTTTCCATATTCATCAAATGTAATCATAGATGTCTCTTCTTTCTACAACAGTATAGAACAATTCTTAAGATTTCATCACATCCTTTGACAGTGGGACAGACAGATAATACAATTAATACAGATAGTACAGATGTACGGAAAGGAGATGCGATGTTTCTCTTGAACCTGCAGGGCAAAGAACCGATCTTTGAACAGATACAGAATCAGGTTCTGCGCTTTATCGAAGCCGGGGTGCTGAAAGAAGGAGACAGGCTGCCATCTGTCCGCCAGCTGGCAAGGGACAATGGTATCAATCCCAATACAGTAGCCAGGGCGTATTCACAACTTGAGGAGAACGGGATAGTCGTCAATATTCCCAAGAAAGGTGTCTATGTCGCAACAATAGACACAAAGTCTTCAAGGCATAAGGAAATTGTCACGGTCATTACTGCATTAAAGGAAAACGGTGTGACAAAGGAAGAGATTTTGGAAGTAACCAATATGGTATTCCGGGAGGTTTGAAATGCTCAAAATTGAACATGTATATAAATCCTTTGGGAAAAAAGAGGTATTGAAGGATTTGAATCTTGAAGTGAAGGATAGTTCTATCTTTGGACTTGTTGGTGTCAATGGGGCTGGTAAGAGTACGCTGCTGAGGCTGATCAGCGGTGTGTATGAAGCAGATGGAGGAACCATCCGTTTCAATGACCTGGATACATTCGCAAATCCTTCTATCCGCAAGGAAATTGCCTTTGTGTCCGATGAACAATACTTCCCGATCGGTTCGACGATCGCTTCGGTAAGACAGCTCTATGAAGCGATGTATGACTTTGACAAAGATGCATATGAGAAGTACCTGAAGATGTTTGAACTGGAAGAGAAGTTTTCCATATTGAATCTTTCCAAGGGCATGAAGAAGAGGGTGTCACTGCTATTTGCGCTGTCCATTCATCCAAAGCTCTTATTGCTTGATGAAGCCTATGATGGTCTTGAACCACTCGCAAGGCTGCGCTTCAAGAAAGTGCTGGCAGATCTTTTGGAAGATGAACAGATCACGGTAATCATCTCTTCCCACAACCTCAAGGAACTGGAAGATATCTGTGATTCCTATGGCATTCTCGAAGATGGAAAGATGTTAACGTATGGTGACCTTGTGGAATCAAGGGAACAGATTAACAAGTACCAGGTAGTCTTCCAGGATGAAAAGCAGAAAGAAGACTTCAACGATTTTGAAATTCTCCACTATGAACAGGAAGGTCGTGTCATCCGCCTTGTGTTAAGAGGTGAGGAAGAGGAAGTCAGAAACAAGCTGGAAGAGATGAAGCCTGTTATTCTCGATGTGCTTCCGGTCAACTTTGAAGAATTGTTCATTTACGAGTTGGAAAGCAGAGGTGAAAACCATGAATAAAAGCTATTTGAAATATCTGTTTTCTTCAAGAAAGTTCGCGTTGCTGTTTGTGGCAGTGATGTACCTGATGTTATGTGGTGTACCATTCCTCGAAGGGGCAGACGGGATGAATGCCCAGTTGTATTCTTCATCACTTGCAATTGGTATGATTCTCAATGTCATCATGGTTTACGTTCTGCCGGTGCTTTTGTTTTCCTTTGCTCATAAGCGCAGAAGCTCTGATCAAATGATGGCATTGCCGATGAGCAGGAAACAGCTTCTCATCACACCATTATTGTTCGGGTTCCTGTTAACAGGTGGATGCTGGGTAGTGACTTCGCTATTGCTTTACTTCATCTTTGCTACAGGCTTTGTCAATTTCACCCTTGTGCTTTCCATCATCGGTTATGGCCTGTTGATTATTCTTGGCATGCTCATCATCAATACAGCTTTGTTTCTGACGGCAAATAATGTATTCGATGGCATTGTCATGATTGCAGCATATACGGCTATACCACTGCTTGTAGAAGTTGGCTGGCTAGTCTTTAACGCAACAATGGTTGCAGGTGGAGACTACGCAACGATTTCCTTTTCCGGTTATTTTTCTCCGGTCTACATGAGTATGTGCAACATCATACAGATGATGGATGCATTGAGTACGGCAAATGCCCTTCAGGAACTGAATATTACTTACTTCCTTGTGCCACTTGTCTACGTCATTGCTGCATGTGTTGCTCTTGTGCCGTTGTTCCTTCGTCGAAAGAGTGAGCGGGCAGATCAGTTATCTGATGGCAAGGCAGCGTATCCGGTCATCATTACAGTTTATCTCTTTGTCTTGTTGACAATGGTGTCGTTCTGGACGGTAGAGACACAATCCATCGCCGCTACCATTCCTTACTACCTTCTGTTATTGCTGGCATATGTCATTGCCCAGTTTGTATACAGACGTTCGATTTCCTTCCATCTGAATATCTTCATCCGCTATGCGATCTGCCTTGCGGCAGGTCTGGGTGTGGCATTTATCGGATGGCAGACATCCGGATTTGGCATTGCCCGCAATTACAACTATGGTGAACCAGGAAGTAATCTTGCCTATTCCTATCACACACTGGCAGAAGAGGGTGATCTTTCTATGCCAAAGGCATTTATCTATGATACCGACACGTATGTAGAAGTCAGATTCGATGTCAAAATGCCTGTCGATAATCTGAATGAAGATGTGTTGAAGATTCTCGACAAGAAGCGCAATGAAGCCATTGATGATTTCTATGCCCGCACATTGCCAGACTATCCGGCTGATCTCTATATCAATAATGAACGCTATGTCATTGAGGATGGAAGAGGCTATTACATGAATAATAACTACTACAACTATGCATGTAAGCCATTTACGGTAGAAGAACTCAAGGAAATCGATCAGTACACAAGAGTGTATGTTGGCCATAGTGATCAGTATGGAAACTGGACAGACTATACATTAACGGAGTATCTGGAAAGGTATGGTAAATAATATGGAACCTGTATTGAATGCAATGAAGAAGAGTGTTCTTGTCAATGGAAGAGAACTGCGCCTTACCCCAAAGGAATATGGCATCCTGGCATTTCTCATGCAGAATCCGGGTGTTGTCTATTCCAGTGAGGAAATTTACCGCAATGCATGGCATATGGAACCCTATGACTGCAAGGGTCTCATATCGGTCCATGTAAGACATATTCGTGAAAAGATTGAACAGGATCCACGTCACCCACAGTTTCTGTTATTGAAGTGGGGATTTGGATATTGTTATCGTGCATGAAGGAGATCCGGGAAACCGGATTTTCTTTTCGTATGTTCTCTCATAACAGAATTAAGCCAGGCAATGGCAGAGAACAAAAAAAGAATGACCTCTGCCATTCTTCTCTCTGTCCTCTCAGTTTTTTACGACATTGGAGGCCTGAGGACCACGGTCACTTTCTGTGATATCAAAAGTGACGGTCTGACCTTCATCCAGAGTTTTGAAACCTTCACCCTGAATTGCGGAATAGTGTACAAATACATCAGTTCCTTCATCAGTTGTGATGAATCCATACCCCTTTTCGGCATTGAACCACTTTACTTTGCCTGTTGCCATTTTGGATCTCCTATTCTATGTATCCCCGAATTGTCACATATTTTTAGCAACTATTTCGAATACATAGAAAAGATTATCACGCTCTTTCCCTGCATGCAAGTTGATGAAACTGCATAAGAAACTAATTTTCCTGATTTTTACATTTGCTATGAAAGAATGAAAATACGTTCAGACTTTCCAAAAATGTACAGTTCCTATATAATAACGGCTGTAACAGCTGTGAAGGAAAGAGTAACTATTACAAAAGCATAAAGAGAGCAGGGAATGGTGAGAAACTGCTGCTGGAGGATGGTGAACATGGTTCTGGAGCTGGTTCTGGGATAAGCAGAACCCGGAGACGTCCGTTAAAACATTGAGTGGTCTGTAAGTACAGGCAAGATAAAGGTGGTAACGCGTGAAATACGTCCTTTCTCAGGGGCGTTTTTATTTTAGGAATGGAGGTTCACCATGGAGAACAAGGGAAAGTATTATCTGACAACAGCCATTGCCTACACCAGTGGCAAACCGCACATTGGCAATGTGTATGAAATTGTCCTTGCGGATTCTATCGCAAGGTACAAGAGAATGACCGGCTATGATGTCCGTTTCCAGACAGGTACGGATGAACATGGCCAGAAGGTGGAAGAGAAAGCAAAAGCTGCAGGTCTTTCACCAAAGGAATTTACGGATAAGGTCAGCGCGACGATCAAAGAACAGTTTGATGTCATGAATGTATCCTATGATCATTTCATCCGTACAACAGATCCATATCATGAAAAGCAGGTCCAGAAGATCTTCCGCAAATTGTATGATCAGGGAGATATTTACAAGGGCAAGTATGAAGGTATGTATTGCCAGGAGTGCGAAGCCTTTTATACAAAGAGCCAGCTGAGTGAAGATGGAAAGTGCCCGGTTTGTGGTCATGAAGTCAAACCGATGGAAGAAGAAGCGTATTTCTTCCGCATGAGCAAATATGCGGATAAGCTCATCCAGTATATTGAAGACCATCCGGAATTCATTCAGCCGGAAAGCCGCAAAAATGAAATGATCAACAACTTCCTGAAACCAGGTCTGCAGGACCTCTGTGTTTCCAGAACAAGCTTCTCCTGGGGTATTCCGGTAGACTTTGATCCAAAGCATGTTGTCTATGTATGGATTGATGCATTGACAAACTATATTACAGGTCTTGGCTATGATTGCGATGGCAACCACAATGAACTCTATAAGAAGTACTGGCCAGCAGATCTGCACCTCATCGGCAAAGACATCGTCCGCTTCCATACCATTTACTGGCCGATTATGTTGATGGCACTTGGTGAACCATTACCAAAGCAAATCTTCGGTCATCCATGGCTGTTGACAGGTGATTCCAAGATGAGTAAGTCCGCAGGAAATGTCATCTATGCGGATGATCTTGTCAGCCTGTTTGGAACAGATGCTGTGCGTTTCATCATGTTACATGAAATGCCATTTGCCCAGGATGGACATGTCACCTATGAACTGATGGTAGAAAGAATCAATGCTGATCTTGCAAACAACCTCGGCAACCTCGTCAACCGTACATTGTCCATGCAGAACAAGTATTTCAATGGTCTTGTCGCAAATCCACATGAAGATGCGCCTGTTGATGAAGACCTCAAGAAGACCGTTCTTTCTTCTGTTGACCTCGTTGAGGAAAAGATGAATGAACTGCGTGTTGCGGATGCGATGGAAGTGATCCTCGACCTCTTCAAGAGATGCAATAAATATGTTGATGAAACAATGCCATGGGCACTTGCCAAAGATCCTGACCAGATCGGAAGACTTGCGACAGTCCTTTACAATCTGCTCGAATCGGTGCGCATTGGTGCAGTGCTCTTGAAACCATATCTTCCAGAAACATCTGACAAGATTCTCAAGTCTTTGCATACATCTTTCATAGATTATGATTCCATCCATGAATTTGGAAAGTTGGAAACAGGGCTAGAAATTACTAAAAAGCCAGAAATCCTCTTTGCCCGTCTGAATGAAAAAGAAGTCATGGACAAGGTAAAGGTGATCGAAAAGAAGATTGCGGCAGAAAGAAGAACAGAAAGTGCCAAGTCCAACGAAGTGGAGATTTCTGATTTTGAAAAGCTCGACCTGAGAGTTGGCAAGGTGTTGTTCTGCGAAAGACATCCACAGGCTGACAAGCTCTACATCCTGAAGGTAGATGTAGGTGAAAGCGAACCTAGACAGATCGTTTCCGGTCTTGCGTCCAGCTATACACCTGGTCAGGTGATGGGCAAGAATATCGTTGTCATCGCTAACCTCAAACCAGCAAAGATCAGAGGTGTTGAATCCAGAGGTATGCTGTTAGCAGGGAAGAATGGCAAAGAAATTGCGGTTGTGGAAGTGAATGGTCTTGAACCAGGTACGAAAATTTCCTGATATGAGGGTGCTCTGACTGTTGTCAGGGCATCTTTTGTTTTAGAATAAGTAGTATGAAGACATTTACAGTATGTACAAGACCTGATGAACAATCACGTATGATTGCGGAAGAGATCCGCACAAGACTCTTTGCGGCAGATCACAAAGAAGATGAACAGCACCCGGATGTTGTTTTTGTCATCGGTGGTGATGGCACATTTATCTATGCGGTGCACAAGTATATGGACCGCCTTGACGAAGTGCAGTTTTATGGGATTCATACCGGTACACTTGGCTTCTATACCGATTACCGGGACAGCGACCTTGAAGAATTTCTGGATACATATCTGAATGACAAATGCACGGAAATCACCTATCCACTGCTCGAGGCGGTATTTGATGACAGGAAGGAACTGGCAATCAATGAAATCCGCATTGAGAATGCCGCAAGGACACAGTATATGAAAATATATGTCAACGGCAGGAAGTTTGAAGAATTCCGCGGTACGGGTATCTGTGTCTGCACACAGCTTGGCTCCACGGCCTATAATCGTTCCCTTGGCGGAGCGGTGATCCAGGAAGGGCTCAGGTTTATTGAAATGACAGAGATTTCAGGCATTCATCATATGAAATACAGATCGCTCGGTTCTCCGATCGTCATGTGTGAAAACACCCGCCTTGCCTTTCTCTCGGATTCATTTGATGGCGCATTACTTGGGGTGGATTCAGAGGTTGTTTCCCTGGATGGTGTTTCCAAGATAGATATTCATACTTCTTCTACCCATAAGGTACGGATGTTAAGGGGCAGAGATGTGAACTACTTCGACCGTCTCAAGAGTTTGTTTTAGGAATGGAAGTGAAGGCAAATGGTGAAAATCTGGCATTCTCTATATGATGTTCTCAAAATACCACTATTGATCATCCTTGCCGGAATTATGATGGTCGGGGTTGGATCACTGCTCATAAGCAGCACATTTGATTCCCTCTATGTCATCAATATTCCCATCCTGATCATGATTGGAAGAATCCTGTCCGCGACAGGGACATTTATCCTTTCCAACTTTCCCCTTCTCTTTCTGTTACGGCTTGTGACAAGAAAGACAGGGTCTTCCATCACTGTGCCCTGCGCATTATGCGGATATGTCTCTTTTGCCATAGCGACCATGCTTGTGACAAATGCGGCACTACCAGCCTATGCAAGACAGGAAATACTTGGCATTTCCCTGCAAATTCCAGGGACTTATACAAGTGAATCTTCTGTTGTCTATCCATTGAATACAGGTCTATTTGGGGCATTGTGCACGGCTGGTATCGTACTGCTTGTGGACCATGCAGGGAAAAAAGGGGTGTCACGCCTCTTGGCAACGCCACTACGGCATTTCTTCTTTACCATTGTGCTATGTGCACTGTCTGGCACAATTACTGCCTGGCTATGGCCATATTTCTATGCCATCATCGCCCGCATCATCATTACGATTACTGTGGATACCGCAAATCCGGTAAATTTAGCCCTGTATGGAGTCACCGACAGAATACTCAGCGTATTGAACCTCAACACCCTCATACGCACACCATTCTGGTATACCGGATCAGGTGGTACATGGATTTCACAAAGCGGCACAAGTATTGCCGGCGATGTCAGTATATGGACAGCACAGACTTCTACTGGCATTTTCACAGGTATGAGCGGCAGGTTTATCACTCCGTTCTATGTGCTGAACATCTTTGCAGTTCCGGCAATGTTATGGGCAATCTTCTCTATCCAAAATGACAGGGCAAAGAAAAAGAAGATGTTTCTCTTTCTTGCTATATTGACGTTATTCTCCATCTTCACAGGTATTCTTCTTCCTGTAGAACTGTTCCTGTTATTGTTTGCGCCACTTCTGTTTGTGATTCATTGTGCCATGAGCGGATTGTTATTTGCTCTCATGCAGAGCTTACAGATCTATATTGGCTACAATGCGCCAAATGGTTTATCCTCGGGCATGATCCCTGGTTCATTGATGGAACTTTTCACCTATATATCCAATCCTGGCATGCAGGAAAGGCTGACGGGGTTCCTTGTGGTCGGTGTTGTGACGGCAGTGTTCTACTTTGTGGTGACGAGGTTCTACTTCCGCCATATGGCACTGGACCTCTTCCATACCGGCAGGAAGGAGAAGATGATCGATGCGATGTGTGAAGCACTTGGTGGTGCTGCCAACATTCACAAGGTGACATCACTCTATTCGTCGGTTTATGTAGAAGTGTTTGAAACAGAGCTTGCGGATGTGGACAAACTGCTCAAAGCTGGTGCCATCTATGTCGAACATGGTGGTGACAAGTTTGCCATCCATATCGCTGAGGCAAGTACGATGATCCGCATTGGTCTTGAAAAGAAACGACAGTCCGTTGTGAGAGACGTCTGAATGGCAGGATGTTTTGAAAAATGGACAAACATTGTATAATTGTGAATTGAAGAGAAAACGAGGTGGGATTATGCCGCAAAACAAATATTCACAAGAAGATGTCCGCATCATTCTGCGGGCTGCCATCAAAGGTGATCGTGAGGCAGCAGTAACGCTTCTTCAAAACTATACAAATGAGATGTACTTTGCCGCAAGGCTGTACCTGGAAGACAAGGCAGATGCCAAGAAGACAGTGCAGAATGCATTCAACACTGCCTATACACGTCTGCAGGAAGCAGAGAGCGAACCGGATTTCTCCACATGGCTGCGTTCCATTGTCCGCGAGTGTGCAATCAAAAGAATTTCGCCACTGCAGGCAGAAACTTCTGAGGAGCCATATAGCAGCGATGATGAAAGGGCAAGTGGAGAACTCTCTTTGCCGGATGAGAAAACATGCCGCAAATATCTGTTGCAGGGATTTGGAGTCTTTACTGCAGAAGAGAGAATTGTTGCCGCAATGCGCTACTATGATCATCTGACAATTGATCGCATTGCTGAAATTCTCAACACATCCAGAGGACATGTAGAAGACTGGCTGTCATGTGGTAAAGAAGCACTGCATCGCTCCGGTATTCTGATCGGCAGAATCATTGCCCTGATCGATGCCATCAACGATGTGCCGTATGTTAAGGAAGAATCCTATGCGCCACGCCATGCTTCTGCTGGGGTGGTATTCCCGGAAGATCCGGATAACGAAAATACATCGTTCCGCAATTTCCGTGACCTTTCCAATGAACCGCTTCCTGTTACAGAAGAAGAAAAGAAAGAAGAACCGGCAAAGACAAATCTCGAAGAATCCAGGGATACGATTGTGCTTCCCCGTATGACTGAGGTCAAAGCACCAAAGGTTGCGCCGATTGAAGAAGAGAATGTGACGGTCAATGACAGGGAAGAAGAGGATGATGACGAAGAGGAAGAAGAAAACTCTGTTGTCACAGCGGTGATCATTGTCATTTCCCTGTTGATTCTGCTTGGTGCAGGTATCTTCTTCCTGTATCAGTTCAAACCGGAACTGTTCTCCTGGGTACCATTCCTCAATAACAGTTCTGAAGTAGAACAGACACCAGAAGAAACAACAGTTCCAACAACTGTTCCAACTGAAGCACCGGTTGTGGAAACAACACCAGTTGTAGAACAGCCAGCAGTTCCAGAAACAACAAGCCTTGGCACAGTGACCGTTGCGGTGGATGCTCTCAATGTCCGCAGCACTGCCACCATGGATGGGGAAATTGTCGGTACGGTTTCCTTAAATGAACAATTTACCGTTTTGGAAACCTATAATGATGGTACACAGAACTGGTACAGAATTGGCGATGGTCAGTGGGTCACGGATGGTGGCCTTGGCTACGTCAGCTATGCACAGTGATACAAAGGGGAGAATTCCCCTTTTTCTTTGTTTATAGTAAAATCCAGAGTATGAATGATAGAAAGATAGTGATCAAACTCTATATCATCATTGGGCTTTGTGCACTGTTGTCCATCGCATTGCTCACGCTTTCGCTTGGTGGAGGCGTGTCAAGAATCCATGAAACAGTGATGCAGACAAAAGAACCTGTTGTCGAAGAGACACCTGTTCCAGCAGATAGTGCCACACCAGAGCCAGTTGTGACAAGTGAACCAGTGGAAACAGCCATTCCGGATACGACAAGTGATGATAGTATCTTGAGGATTGTAAACAAAGACCAGCCACTGGATAGCAGTTATGTTCCAACTGACTTAGTGGAAGTGACCGTTTCATCTGAAGGTACGCAATATCTTCGCAAGGAAGCTGCCGAGAGTCTTGTGGGTATGTTTGCGGATGCACAAAGTGCAGGTATTGATCTATTGCTTGTGAGCGGTTATCGCAGCTATGCCTTTGAAGTGGAAAATGAAAAGACATTTGTTGCGGCATATGGAGAAGCCTATGCATCGATGGTGGATTGCCACCCTGGAAGAAGTGAACACCAGCTTGGCTTATTGGCTGACTTTGGTACAAGGGATGGTTACTGTCGTCTTGATACGTGTTTTGGGACTACTAGTGCTTCTGCGTGGTTAGCGGAACATGCCTGGCAGTATGGATGGATAGAACGTCATCCATCAGGAAAAGAAGCGGTGACAGGGGTGATGTATTCACCATGGAATTACCGCTATGTCGGTAAGGAAATGGCAGAGCTGATTCATGCCTCAGGGATGACGATGGAGGAGTATTTCAGCCAGCGGGGATAGCCCTAAATATTTCGTTGACAAACAAATTCATTTATTGTTTTATATTATGTGGTTTACGGCACAGAGGAAAAAGCATAGAGATATCTGCTATCAAATTGAGTGCTTTTTCCATACAGCTATAGATCAAAATCGAATTGTAAGAGAGGTGCGTATGAACAGACAGAACATCGCAATATGGAATCCTTCCCTGACTGATGGTTTTTCTCATTCTGTGATGAATATTCTTCTTTCTTCCGACAGCCTCAGTGCCTGTGATAGTGACCGTTATGTTGTTTTTCCCGGATTCTGTGATGTGCATGTGCACTTCAGAGAGCCGGGTTTTTCATACAAGGAAACCATACATACCGGTTCGCTGGCAGCTGCCCATGGCGCTATACTGCCGTCTGTCCGATGCCGAACCTCAATCCGGTCCCGGACAGTGTGGAACATCTGGAAGAAGAACGCTCCATCATTCAAAAGGATGCCGTTATCAATGTGTTGCCCTATGCCTCTATTACAGTAGGACAAAAGGGTAAAGAAATTGCGGATCTTGAAGGAATGGCAGACAAATGCATTGCCTTTAGTGATGATGGACATGGTGTGCAGGATGATGGCATGATGAGAGAAGCCATGATCCGGGCAAAGAAACTGAATAAGATGATCGTTGCCCATTGTGAGGTTAATGACCTGTTACATGGGGGTTATATCCATGATGGACAATATGCAAAGGCACATGGCCATGATGGCATATGCAGTGCATCGGAGTGGAAACAGGTTGAAAGGGATATCCTTTTGTCCAAGGAGACAGGCTGTGCCTATCATGTCTGCCACATTTCCACAAAGGAATCTGTAGAGATTGTCCGACAGGCAAAGCGGGATGGCATTGATGTGACATGTGAAACAGGACCACATTACCTGATATTCGATGATAGTGATTTACAGGAAAGCGGCTGGTGGAAGATGAACCCGCCACTCAGGGATAAAAGCGACAGGGAGGCTCTTCTTGCAGGGGTACTCGATGGTACAATCGACTGCCTTGCGACAGACCATGCCCCACACAGCCTTGAAGAAAAATCACGTGGTCTCAAGGGCAGTGCCATGGGCATTGTCGGACTTGAAACAGCATTCCCTGCTGTTTATACAAAACTTGTCAAACCGGGTATCGTACCACTCGATACGATATTGCATATGTTAGTGGTCAACCCACGCAAGAGATTCCACATCCCACTGGGTGAAGATTTCAGCATCTGGGATCTCAACACAAAAGAGATTGTCAATCCGGACAACTTCCTTTCCAAAGGCAGGGCAACCCCTTTTGCCGGCATGGAGTTATATGGAGAATGCATAGCAACAG
>CAJKOS010000019.1 GCA_905201565.1 uncultured Erysipelotrichaceae bacterium | reverse complement strand
GGCAGTTCAAGGTATGCATAATTCATTTTTTATGCTGTATGAAAATGTTTCAAAATTCTGTGTCATCCATTTCAAATTCCCAATCTGGTAATGTTCAAATAGATGAGAAGTATGCTTCTTTGCGGTACAATGAGAAAAATTGGAGGTATATCTATGGAAATGCTTGATTTGTCTAAGCGCTATGTCTACTGGTTTACAGAAATTGCGAAAATTCCGCATGGTTCCTGTAATGAAAAGGCGCTGAGTGACAGAATTGTTCAGTTTGCAAAAGACAACAATCTTTCGTGGAAGCAGGATGATGTATGGAATGTGATCATTGAAAAACCTGCCACAAAAGGATGTGAAAATGCAGAACCGATCATCCTGCAGGCACATATTGATATGGTCAATGAAAAGACAATGGACAGCTGCCATGACTTTGAAAAAGATCCATTGGATCTTTATGTGGAAGATGGCTGGCTTTATGCAAAGGATACGACACTTGGTGCGGATGATGGCAAAGGTGCGGCATATATGCTCGCATTGTTGGAAGACGAAACAGCTGTTCATCCTGCCCTGGAGTGTATTTTTACTGTACAGGAAGAAATAGGACTTGATGGAGCTAAAGTATTACACAAAGAAGATATTCATGCTTCAAGGATGATTTCTCTTGATGGCGGCGGAGAACATGTCACGGCAACAGGTTCTTCTGCCGCATGCCGCCAGGTTGTTACCAGACGATTCCAGAAGGAAAAAAATAACGACCCGGTGATGACGCTCATCATTCGCGGTCTTGCGGGTGGGCATAGTGCAAGTGCCATCAATAAGGAACGCGGTAATGCCATTCTTTTTGCGGCAAGGATTCTTAAAGAAGCAGAAGGGGCAGGGGTTTCTCTTGTTTACTGGGAAGGCGGTTCCAAGAACAATGCCATTCCTTCCTATACAAAGGTAGTATTTGCCTGCAAGGACAAAGAAGCTATGCAAAAGCACTTTGCGGAAACAGTGAAACATATCAAAGAGGAATATCCGGTTTCAGAACCTGACTTTGAAGCAGTACTTGAAGAAAGTAGTGCAGATGAGAAGATGAGCGCAGCGGATACGGAAGCTATTCTTGACTTCCTGCTAGTTGTGCCAAATGGTTTTATGAAGAGAAATCTTGAAATAGAGGGACTGACAGCTTTATCAAGCAATGTCGGTGTTATGCATACAGAAGGGGATGCGGTCAGTATTGATATCCTCTCTCGCGGGGACAGGGACAGTGCACTTGATCATGTGATTGACCGTATCTCTATAGCCGCAAAACTCTGCGGTATGCAATATGAATGCGGTTCTCGTGATCCGGCATGGTTCTATACACCGGTTTCCAAGATGCGCGAAATATATGCAGGTGTACTCGCAAAACATGGCGAAGAACTTGTTTGTCAGGCTACTCATGGTGGACTGGAATGCGGCGTATTCAAAGGACTGAATCCGGACATGGATATCATTACTTTTGGGGCAATCAGTGAAAAGGAACATGCGGTTGGAGAGAGGCTGAACCTCGCTTCATATGATAAATCATATGATCTTTTGAAGGAAATTCTTGAGGCGGCAACAAAAGAATAAGGACGATGGAGAAGCGAGAACTTCTCCTTTTTAATACAAAAAGTGGACCGTGTGGTCCACTATCATCAGACTGCTTCCTTTGTACGGTTCAGTCCTTTGAACAGTTTTCTTAAAACGAAGAAGGCAATGACCGCAAGAGCTACTTCTGCCACGGTCTGAGAATAAGCAAGACCATAAAGCGGAATGAGCATGTTCAGAACAATCATAGCCGGAATTTCGAAGATGATCTTTCTGCATATCGCAAAGATCAGGGAAAGCTTTCCCATACCGGTTGACTGGAAGACGCCAACTGCCAAAAAGTCAAAGGCTAGGAATGGCAGAGCAAGGCACATACCTTTCAGGAAGGAAGAACCAATTTCTACGATTTCTGGATTCTTCATAAACAGGGAAACGAGCAATTCGCTGTTGAACCAGTACAATGCGGTCACAATAAGCAGGAAGGAAATAGAAGTCTTTGCGGCAAAATAGAAACAGCTCTTCATTCTTGGATGGTCTCCGGAAGCATAGTTATAACTGGTGAGCGGCATGAGGCCTTGTGACAATCCGTTTGCGATATAGAATGGAACCTGGTTAATCTTCTGGGCAATGCCGATCGCTGCTACAGCATTGGAACCATAAGCAGACGCGAAGTTGTTGAGGATGGTCATACCTGTGACATTGAGAAGGTTCTGGATAGAAGCGGGAATGCCTACACCGCATACCCCGGTTACAATGTCTTTTGTAGGCATAAGGAATTTCAAGGTGATGTCAGTTCTGTTTCTGCGCACAAACAACAATATGAAGAAGTAGAGACATGCCACACAGTTAGATAAAAATGTCGCAAGCCCGGCACCTTCTGCCCCCATGTTCAGGCCCCAGGGCAGAATGAAGATGGGGTCAAGGATGATGTTCAGAAAACAGCCACACATCGTACCGATGGAAGCGTGCATGGAAGCGCCTTCTGAACGTACCATATAAGCTAATACGACATTGAGAATCGAAGGAATAGCCCCGCATACCGTAGTCCAGAAGAGGTAGGCGTTTGTGCTTGCCATATTTTCTTCGGTTGCGCCAAGCATGATGAGAAGCGGTCCGGCAAAGATAAATGCCGCAAGAGAAAGCAATGCCCCGGAGATGATAGAACCCCAGAAACCAAAAGAAGCACTTTTCTGGAATGTGGCAGTGTCTTTTCTTCCCATGGCGCGGCTCATCATACTGGAGCAGCCTACTCCAAACAGATTATTGACGGCATTGAAGGCAAGCAGTACCGGTGCGGCAAGGGTGACCGCCGCATTTTCTATCGGGTTGTTCAACATTCCAACAAAGAAGGTGTCCGCAAGGTTGTACAAGACCATGACAAGTGAACTGGCAATCGTTGGTGCTGCCATGGAAAGGACTGCTTTGTGTACAGGTGCAGATTCGAAGAGATATGTGTGTTTATCCTGAGACATGATTCCCTCTCTTTCTAACAACAAAGAGAAGCCCCTTATTGAAGACGCTTCTCTTGTTTCTTTACATTTATTATACATTGCATAAACGGCAATGCAAGTGAGTTGGGTTATTTTTCACACCCCCATGATCGTTATTCATCACTTCCCGCAGGCTGAGGATAAAGGGGTATGTGCCTGTGATTTTGAGCAGCTTGTTCTGTCAATGTGGACAGTCTTTGACAATTGAGCTTTTCTTTTCTATGAATTCTATTACAATGAAAGTAACGAATTATTGGAGGAAAGAAAATGAAAAGAAGAGAGATTGGTGTTTCCGTATATCCCGACCTCAGACCACTGGATGAAATCCGGGATTATCTGAAACTTGCTGCTAAGTATGGCTGCACACGGGTGTTCTCAAGTATGTTTTCTGTGGAAGGCACAAATGAAGAAATCATCAACTACTTCCGCGATTTCATCAAAGCCGCTCATGAGGTCGGCATGAAGGTATCGTTGGATGTCAATCCAAACTTTATGGCAAAGATTGGTGCAGATTATGATGATATCTCACTGTTCCATGAGATTGGCTGTGACATCATCCGTATGGATATGTCCTATGGCAAGGAAAAGGATCTTGTCCTGTGCGACAATCCTTATGGTATCCAGATTCAGCTCAATGCTTCATTCAAGGCAGGAGAAGAAGCCGCATTCCTCAAGGAAAATGGTATTGGCCCGGATCAGCTGATGTTTGGTCATAACTTCTATCCACAGCGTTATACCGCACTGAAATGGAAGAACTTCCTGGATACAAATAAAGCGCTGGAAAAGTATGGTTATCCGATTGAAGCTTTTGTTTCATCAACAGCTCCTAATACCCATGGTGTTTGGGACGCCAGGGATGGTCTTCCTACAGTGGAAAAGCTGAGAGATCTTCCGATTGATTTGCAGGCAAGAATTCTCTTTGGCACAGGAAATGTAGAAAATCTTCTCATCGGAAATGCTTATGCAACAGAAGAAGAATTCAAGGCACTTAAAGGTGTATTGGATGAGCCGCGCAAGATGGAAGATTCTCCAATGTATGAACTCTATAAGAAGATGGGCTTCCCGATGAAGGAAATGGATGAAGAAAAGGTTCTGAAGGTAAATCTTGAAAAGGACATTTCTGAAAACGAGAGGTGGATGTTAATGGAGTTCTATCCGCTGTCTGATATGGGTGATAGTTCTGAATGGATCTGGCGTTCCCGCAATGGCAGGTTCCTGAATAAGAACAAACCAATTGAACCGAGGGTGTACGAAGGAGAATACTTCCCGGTTGGCAGTGTTCTGATAGTCAATGACAATTACAAGCACTATGCTGGGGAAATACAGATTGCTCGCCGAGAGATACGCAATGATGGGCAGCGCAACATTGTAGCACGTCTTGCACCGCATGAAGAAGAAATGCTGGAAATGATCAACGATGGCGACTTTGTGAGATTTGTTGAAGCATAAGACATCTGACACTCCAACGGTTAAAGCCGTTGGGTTCTTATGTATATTCACTTCCAGATATACTCGAAAGCATATAAGACTGATGAGTTTCCATAAGACTTTCATTATCAAAGGCACCATTGTGCCTATTAGCGATAACACCAGGCTCGTGTCAAAACCTGTTTACTTTTTTTAAATTCCAATACTGTTTAAATTTTTGTTTCCTCTTAATCTGTCTACTTCCTGATTATGCAGGTGGTAGAAATTGTCAAATCGTTCGTTACATTTGTTAATGTCAAAGCTCTTTAAATCATTGCTTGTATTCATTATCAAAAATGCGCTGTACATATCTCTTTGTACCTTTATTCCATGAAAATCATTCCATCTTTGAGATAAAGACTTTTTTGTATATGTCTTATCAAAATGATTGAACTGACTAGCTTTCGCTTCAGACGTATTTATCTTTATTAATGCTTCTCCAAAATATTTTAATTTCCTGTCGATAATTGACAGCAACATAGACGGGGCTTTGTTCGCCAGAGACTTACCAAATCGTTTCTTTCGTTTGAATTTACCTTTTTCATTCTTTTCAGTATTTTTAGCACGTCTTTGAAGTCCTGAAAAATTCATTTGCTCAACATACACTTTGTTTCCAAGGGATACAATATAGTTAGCTAAGCATTCGTGCTGATACTTTCTGACATCCGCTTGTTTTCTGTATATTTCTTTCAAATCGTTTTGGTATTTGATATAGTGCTTTGATTTGTTCCATACAACTTTTTTATTACCTTGTTTCTTGATAGTTCCGTCTTCATTATAATTGTCCCTGTTAGTTGCACGTCTTGACCTGTCCATTTTTCGTAGAAGTTTAGTCTTTTGATTTTCGATACTTTGAATTTTGTCTGCCAGTTCTATGATTTTTACATCCGATTTACTTGCAATGGCAATCGTGGAAGTACCAATATCTAAGCCAACATCACCTGTTCCAATATCATGTTTAATTTCTCCAGTCTCAGCATCAACTTTTATAGGAGGTGCACCTTTGAAAACTATTTGCACATAATATTTATATCTATTCCGCACATAGTTTCTGACAATCCTACAATAACAAACATCATGTTGGAGCGCCGCTTGTTCGTAGTCATTATTATGGTCTATAACAACCGGTATCTTTAATTTCTTCCAGAGAAGAAATCCATCGATAAAGCGGATTCCTGTTTTGTTAGTTTTCCCCTCAAGCGAATAAATATTCCCGTATTTTTTATAGCGCACCTTCTTGCCGTTTCCATAAAACAACTGGTCATAAGATTTCCATAGTTCTGTTGCAATTTTCTGAGCGGTAGAAGAGTCTATATTCTCTTTGAAATGCTTTTGCAGTTTCTTTACATCTTTATGGAAGGAATATTCCGACATACCATACTGCTTACGAAGAGTATTAATTTGTTGCCAGGCGTCCTTGTCTGTTTTTTGGTCTCCTGTTAAAGAAGATGTTAGGTTCCTATATTTCTTTGTTTTAATCATTTCTTTGTAACGCTTTTGTGTGATATTGACCAAAGAATTGTAGATTTTTCTTCCGATTTCAAAACGTTTATTTAATATGTCTTCTTGATATATTTCTGTTTCCAAAGGGAATTGTACAATGAAGTTTGCTATATGATTCACCCCGCTTTCTAATTAAAACAGTTCTTTTTTAGTATCTTTTCTTTTGATTTTCTACATACTTTTTGATTGTTTCACTGCAAACATCTTCGGCAGTTGAAACAAAATAACTTCTTGTCCACAAATTTGGCATTTCTGATAACTCTGAAAACTCTTCTCTGAGGATTTTGCCAGTATATCCTTTTATCTGCCACATAACATCAGATGGACTAAGTGTAGGCAAACAATTTAAGAATATATGAGCATGGTCTTTGTCACATTCGATAGCGATAACTTCTATTGCTAATTCATCGCATTTTGATTTAACCAACTCTTTAAATCGCTGTTCTACATTCGGTATCAGAAAAATCTTTCTTCTGTATCTAGGACAAAACACAAAATGATAGTTTATCAAAGATACCGTTGTGTTTGTGTGTCTATATTTCTTTTCCATGCCCTAAGCATAACGCAAAATGTGTATATAAGCAATAGAAATATACTCAATTGAGTGGCGCTTTCATCCCATCCCTAAAGGAGTGGGCTTTTCGCGCACATTTTGTAATCTTGAGACCGTTTTGATCAAGGATGACCGTTTCCTCAATCTAGGCAGTTTGTGCTGATACGGAAGAAGGTGTCTCAGTTGTTTCACTTCCACAGGAAACAAGAAGTATTGCAGTAAGTGCTGCGAGCATTTGTTTTTTCATACATAATCTCCTTTTCTGCTATTATTAAAGCAGTTTGCCTGACGCAAAAAGATGCCAGGGATAGAATTGTTAAAGAAATCTTAATTTTTTATGCAGTGTTTTCTTAATTGCCCTTTGCATACAATAAAAGTAAAGAAAGAGGAGGAATGATGGCAACAGTATTGATTGTGGATGATGACAGAGATATTGTCTCTGCTCTGGAAATTTATTTGAAACCGGAAGGGTATCAGATAGAAAAGGCATATACCGGAAAGGAAGCACTTCAGGTGCTGGAGAAAAAAAGCATTGATCTCGTGCTGATGGACATCATGATGCCGGAGATGGACGGGATTACTGCAGTATCTAAATTGCGGGAAAGGTATAATGTGCCGGTCATTTTGCTCACAGCAAAAAGTGAGGACAGTGACAAGGTTCTTGGTTTAAACATCGGTGCGGATGATTATGTGACAAAACCGTTCAATCCGACGGAAGTAATTGCGAGAGTCCGCTCTCAGTTAAGACGGTATACAACTCTGGGAGGACAGAAAAAGGAAGGCACTATTACAATTGGACGCATCAGCCTCAATGATGAGGAAAAGGTTGTGCTTGTGGATGGAAATGCAGTGACTCTTACACCGATGGAATATGGCATTCTGAAGTTATTGATGAACAATCCCGGCAAGGTATTTTCTTCTGCAGAGATATATAAGCAAGTCTGGAAGGATGAACCATTTGGCAGTGATAATGCGGTGGCTGTACATATTCGCCATCTCAGGGAGAAGGTAGAAATCAATCCCGGTGATCCCCGCAGTATAAAGGTCGTCTGGGGACAAGGTTACAAGATGGAAAAGGATGGATTTGATGAAAAAGAAGAATAGTTTTTTGTATAGAGGATGGATGAAGGCACTGGGTGTTGTCGCACTTTGTTTTCTTGGGGCATTGCTTGTGTGGTGTGGTTCGTCTTTAATCTTTAAGGAATGGTATTTTCCCGATGAAACCGCAAAAGAGTATAGAGATACAGCGGAATGTGAACATAGAATGCAGCAGGATGCAGAAAGTGCTGTATGGACGATCGCGAACTATGGAAAAGAGAGTTTTTCCCGATTTGACTATGGAAACCTGAGACTTGGTATCCGCAATGTTACAGATAATGAACTGGTGATAGAAGCGCCTTCTGAAAACTACAGCCGGGAAGAACAATATTACATCGCTGCGGATGAATACGGCTATGTATATGAAATATCATCTGCTTCGTTGGCAGAGGAAACAGATACAGTTTATCAGGTAGACGCAAAACTTCTGGATGGTCTTCCCTATGATGATGTGTACCAGAACATGGCGGAAATCTATACCTTTTCCGGACAATTCTCACATGCAACACTAGGAATATGCATTTCTCTGTTGTTATTGTTTATTGTTGTATTGCTATATGAATTTACTGTAACAGGACATGTTGTAGGCAAAGAAGGAATTACCCTTTACATGGAAGACAGAATTCCTTTCGATTTATTGACAGGTATCTATCTTGTTATAGGACCGATCTTTGCCTTGATGACCGGTACGGCAATGCCTTCGGCTTCCTTACAGGTGCAGATGATATGGATGATTGTGATATTGATGGGTGTTTCCTTATTGTTTTACGCCTGGCTCATGAGTGCAGCAAGACGCTTCAAGGCAGGTGGCTGGTACCGCAATACACTCATCTATAAAGCAGGAGAATTGGTTGTTTCCGCATGCCGTATGATTCCTACGGTTCCTGCTGTTGCCGCTATTTCAATCGTGTGGCTGTTTTTGGAATGGATATTATGCGGCATGGTCTATATTGACAGTGCCATTTCAGTCTTCATGGTATTCATCTCCCCGTTCTTGGCAGCGGGAGCCATCTATTGTGCATGGTTCTATAATAAGATGAAAGAAGCTTCTATTCATCTTGTGGAAGGCGATCTTTCCTTTGCCTTCAGTGAGAAAGATAAGAAGCGCATGATTGGACCGTTCCGGAAATATGCGGAGAATTATGAAAAGATCAGTGAAGGAATGCAGCGGGCAATTGATGAAAGGATGAAGAGTGAACGGCTGAAGGCTGAGCTCATCACCAATGTTTCCCATGATATCAAGACACCGCTGACTTCCATCATCAACTATGTCGATCTTTTGCAGAAAGAACATACAGAAGAGGAAGAAAAGGAATATATTGCCGTCTTGGATAGGCAGTCACAGCGCTTGAAGAAACTGACTGAAGATGTGGTTGAAGCTTCCAAGGCTAGTACGGGAAATATCACTGTCAATATGATGAAGACAGATGTAAAGGAAATCATTGATCAGGCACTTGCGGAATATGAAGAAAAGATAGCGGATGCGGGGTTGACAGTTGTGCCGACTGTAAAGGATATTCCACTGTATGCGTATAGTGACGGCAGGCTCTTGTGGAGGGTGCTGCGCAACTTGTTGTCCAATTGTGCAAAGTATGGGCTCAATGGGACAAGGGTATATATCGATGCATTCAAAAAAGATGCAGAGCATGTGGAAATCATCATCAAAAATACGTCGAGGGATGAACTCAATATCTCCGCAGAAGAACTTATGGAACGCTTTGTGAGAGGCGATGCTTCCAGACATACCGAGGGTTCCGGGCTTGGCTTGAACATTGCAAAGTCGCTGATGGAACTGATGGGTGGTGTATTTGAAATCGAAATTGACGGAGACCTGTTCAAGGCAATTGTCATTCTTCCTACAAACAGGGAATCCTGATGTCTATTCCCGTGGCAGACATACCTTATGTTTAAAAACATGTGTTTTCCCATGTGCATCGGTTATAATTGTTGCCTGGAGGTAGTGTGATGATCAAAGATCGGATAAATGAACAATTGCTGGAACTCGCAAAGGAAGCAGACAGGGATCTGGCAGATATATATCAGAATATTGATGACATCTGCCAATACAACTCTGACAGAATACTTGAAGCTTTTATTGAAAACGGTGTTTCCTATAGTGACTTTGCGGATATCAACGGCTATGGAAACTATGATGAAGGCCGCGACAAGCTTGAAAAGATATTCGCTAAAGTACTCGGCTGTGAAGATGCACTGGTAAGACCACAGATCATGAGTGGTACAAATGCCATCTATCTTGGTCTGAGTGCCTTGTTAAGACATGGGGATGTATTGTTATCCATTACTGGTGATCCTTATGATTCCCTGCAGGAAATGATCGGTATTTATGGCAATTCCAGTCAGTCTTTGAAGTCCTATGGTGTGCAGTATGAAAAGATTGACCTTGTCAATGATGACTTCGATGGTGATAAGATTGTAGAAAGAATCAGGAAGAGTCCGGTGAAGGTTGTCGAAATACAGCGCTCAAGAGGCTATGCGGGCAGAAAGTCATTGATGATGTACAAGATTGAAAGAATCATCAAAAAGATCAAGGCAGTAGATGAAAATGTCATCATCGTTGTGGATAATTGTTATGGAGAACTTGTAGAAAAGACAGAACCCGGTCATGCCGGGGCAGACCTTGTCATCGGTTCTTTGATGAAGAACCTCGGTGGTGGTATTGCATCTACTGGTGGCTATATTGCCGGCAGGAAGGATTTGATCCACATGGTTTCCGAAAGGCTCACTTCTCCTGGCATAGGCAAGGATCTAGGCGCAAACTTCAACCAGAACATCCATTTTTTCAAAGGTTTATTCATGGCGCCTAATGCTGTGCGCAGTGCTCTGAAGACAGCGGTATTTGCTTCTTATATGCTGGAAAGACTCGGCTATGCCAATGTCAGCCCGCGCCATGATGAAGAAAGAACGGACATCATTCAGACATTGGAACTTGGCAGTGAGGAAAAGCTTGTGCAATTCACCCAGGGCATCCAGTCTTCCAGCCCGATTGATTCTTTTGTCAAGGTCATGAGCGCACCGATGCCGGGCTATCCATTCAACGAAGTCATGGCAGCGGGAAGTTTTACCCAGGGAAGCACTATAGAACTCAGTGCCGATGCTCCGGTTGTTCCGCCGTACCGCCTCTATATGCAGGGTGGGCTGACACTGGAATATGGTAAATTATCGATATTGCTGGCATTGACTAATATCAGATGAAAAGCGAGGGAATTCCCTCGCTTTTTTATAACGCTCCAGGTTGGCCTCCATCAATGCGAATGACGGTGTTATTGATAAAATCTGCTTTGGGACTGACGAGAAAACTGACAAGATATGCTACTTCCTCTGGTCTGCCATATCGTTTGACCATAATTTTTTCAGTTTCAGCGTGTAAAAATTCTTCATCATAGCCATCTAATTCATTCTCTGTGCCAATAAAACCCGGGGCAATGCAATTGACATGGATAAATGGTCCCATTTCAAAAGCAAGATCATGGGTCAGAGAAATGAGCGCGGATTTAGAGGCATCGTAATCGATACACATCGGATAATAGGTGTTGATACCGTTAGTTGAAGAAATATTGATGATGCGCCCATAATCATTTTTTAGCATATGCGGATAGACGCGCTTTGCAACATTGTAGGCACCGACCACATTGACATTGAGCGTCTTCCTGAATTCATCTGCAGTTTTGAGATGGAAGAGGTTGGAGAGGTCAATGGCGGCATTGTTGATGAGGATATCGACACCGCCCAGCACTTCTTCAATTGTTGTCACCATTTTGTCCACTGCCTGTTCATCACTGACATCACACTGTATAGCAAGACACCGCACGCCATAGTCTTTTTGAATACGGGGTGAGAGCTCTTCCGCTTCTTTTCTGGAAGTGTTGTAGTTGACGACAATGTTGTATCCATCTTCTGCCAGTTGTAATGCGATGGCTTTACCGATGCCTTTGGCTGCACCGGTGATCAATGCTGTGTGCTGCATAAGAAAAAAGAAGAGCACCTCATGCTCTTCCTGAATATTTGCCGTCAGTAGAAAAGACGATGATCTTTTCACCCGGTTCAATGAACTGTGGAACACGAAGTCTGAGACCAGTTTCTGTTACAGCATCCTTTGTCTGGTTGGATGGTGCACCCTTGATCGCTGCATCTGTTTCGGTAACCGTGAGTTCAACCTTTTCTGGAACGGAAACGGACAACAATTCTCCATCAAAGAACAACAGTGTTACTTCTGAACCTTCAACGATGAAGTACTTGTTGAAATCAAGGCGCTCTTCACTCAGCTCATATGTTTCATATGTTTCCATGTCCATGAAGTAGTAGGTGTTATCTGCTGTGTAGGAAAACTGTGCAGTTTTCTTGGAAATGTTTGCCTGTTCAAACTTTGTAGAAGCGTTGAAGTTGCGTTCCTGAACACTGCCAGTCTTCAGATTTCTCATCTTTGTCTTCAGAATAGCGGCACCCTTGCCCGGCTTTACATGCTGGAAGTCAAGTACCTGCCATGGGTCATTATCGACGATAACAGTCAGACCTGTTCTGAAATCTCCTGCTGAAATTGACATAATTTCTCCTTCTTTCTATGTATCTTCAATACTATTTTACAAATCTTCGCAATAATCTCAAGTCACTTAGAAGATGGATAGTTTCTTTTCTTCCTGGTGAGACTTGATGTACTTTGTCCATTTGATGTAGCCATAGGTCGTATTGGTGAAGTAACCAAGCTTCAGAATGAGCAGTACATACTGACCGGAAAGGATGTTGATGACTGCTTCAAGAGCTGAGCAGATATACCAGGCAATCCACTGTTCACGGAAGCGGAAGAAGATAAACAGACCATTGGCGATACCTACAGCTGAAGCACAGGCATCGATGTAGATGATGGCTGTTTCCAGTGTCTGGTTGTTATAGAAATCGGTAGCGATATCAAGACCGCTGAGCAGATAACCAACAACAACTGTCCAGATGACAATGCCGGCAATGACGAGTACTTCCTGCCATCCCTTGAGTCTTCTGACCATGGTGAGTTCATCTTCTTCATCATCCTTGTGTTTTGACCAGTTGATGTAGCTGATGATGTCGATTGGCAGCCAGAAGAACAATGTCGTTGCAAGTGTCGCAAAGCGGTACATGAGGACAAGGGAAATCGCGATTTCGGTGATTTCGACAAGTACCGATACGAGGAAGTTGTATCTGGACTGCTTGGAAATGAGCAGTTCACAGAGAATGTTGAGGAATGTGTCCAACAGATAGAGACACATGATGATAATGCCGTTGACACCATTTGCACTTTCTTCCGGGAACAGCACGGCAAATATGGTTGCCAGTACCATGATGGACAAAAACCAGCATTTCTCATAGGTAGTAAACTGTTTGCCAAAGCCATACATGACAAGCAGGGATAAAACAAGGATGAAGGATGCATTCGCAAAGTTGAATACAGCCATCGTTTCATCTGCCATGAAGCTCTGGTATGCACTTTGTGCTTCAGCAGTAGTGACATCTTCATGGTCAAAGAAGAATGTGTAGCCATCTTCACTTTCAAATTCATAGGCGGTGATGGATTCTGAGGCATTCTCATATTCTTCATGAGAATATGTCATGCGCATTTCACCTTCTTCGCTTTCGTAGACAACTTCGCATGCGCTCATTTCTTCCATGTCGCATTCTTCGTTCTCTGCGTCACGCACCATCTCAACTTCTTTGACGAAGGTGAGTTCGCCAGGATTGGCGTTGATTTTCATAGTGCCAAAGACATAGGCACCGATGGATGCCACAAGCAGTGCCAAAAGAACTACCAGTTCCGCAATCCTGACTTTCTTGTGTGGTTCCATGTTATTTTTGAAAAAATTGATCACAAGTACCCCCTTATTCATCTTTTCGTTCTATGACGTTCCTAATTTTAGACAATAGTTGGGGTGATGTGAACAGAAAATATAATTAATACCGTTTACAAAACAAAAAAAGTGACGTCTGTTGTATGAAAAAGGATATATGACGAAGGGTGCTGCACTGGTATAATGAAACCAAGAGATGATTATTGAAAAGGAGAACAGAATTCATGAAATGGTGGCAGAAAAAAGCAGTCTTTGAATGTTATCCAAAGAGCTTTCTCGACACAAAGGGAACAGGTACAGGTGACCTCAATGGTGTAAGGCAGAAACTTGGCTATCTTGAGGAACTCGGGGTGAGTGCGCTCTGGCTTACACCGGTATTCACTTCACCGATGGTGGACAACGGCTATGATGTTGCGGATTATTACAATATTGATCCATCGTACGGAACCATGGAAGATATGGAAAAATTAATTTCTGAGGCAAAGGAACATGGTATCCGCATTGTCATGGACTTTGTGTTCAACCATACATCAGATCAGAACAAGTGGTTTATCGAATCAAAGAAAGACAGAACGAATCCATATGCGGACTGGTATATCTGGTGTGATGCAAAACCAGATGGCAGTGCACCGACAAACTGGCGCGGTATCTTTGGTGGCAGCGCATGGACATGGTGTGAAGAAAGAGGGCAGTATTACCTCCATACCTTTGCGGCAGCCCAGCCGGATCTCAACTGGGCAAATCCTGAAGTGCGCAAAGAAGCCGCAAAGATTTGCAACTTCTGGTGTGACAAGGGCGTAGGTGGTTTCCGTGTCGATGCGATTACCTATATCCGCAAACCAGATGAATTCAAAGATGGACCGGTCGATGCAGAAGATGGCAGCAGTGCCATCCATCCACTCACTGCCAATACTCCGGGTATTCTCGACTACCTCCATGAATTCCGTGACAATGTCCATGGAGAGGACATCTTCATGGTCGCAGAGGCAAATGGTGTTGCGGCAGAAGAGCTGCCGGAATGGGTAGGCGAACATGGTGTGTTTGATATGTTGATGGAGTTCTCTCATGTTTCCCTGCAGTTTGGCAATGGTGAAATCTGGTGCCGTACCACACCATGGAAGCTGACCGATCTCAAGAAGGCAATCAATGCCTCCCAGGCTTCTACAAAGGATAATGGCTGGTATCCGATCTTCTTTGAAAACCATGACCAGCCGCGTTCCATTTCCCATTACTTCCCGCATCAGTCTGATAAGACTGGTGCAGCCAAAGTACTTGGGACATTGCTCTATACATTGCGTGGTACACCATTTATCTATCAAGGAGAAGAACTGGGTTTAGATAATGTGGCATGGGATGATATTGCCATCTATAATGACATCTCCAGTCATGGTCAGTACGAATTTGCCCTGGAAGAAGGTTTCTCCGAAGAAGAAGCGCTTTCCTTTGTCCATGACTGGTCTCGTGATAATGCACGTACCCCAATGCAGTGGAATGATGAAACCAATGCCGGTTTTACAACCGGTACACCATGGCTTCCGGTACATGAAGACTATGCTGTACAGAATGCTGAAGTAGAGGACAAGGATCCAGACTCAGTTTTGAACTACTACCGCAGGCTTGCAAAGCTGAGAGAGGAATGTCCGGTACTTGTTGAAGGTGACTATACATCTTTGCTTGATGATAGTGAAACCATCTTTGCCTATAAGAGAACTTGTGAAAATGGTGAAGCAATTATCCTTGTTAACTGGACAGAAGAAGAACAGGTATATGATGCTTCCGTTGAGGAAGGCAGGGGGGTATTGCTTTCTACAGGTGACCATAAGGCTGGCGTTCTTGGACCACATGAAGCAGTTATTCTTGCATGAATCGGTCAGAAGTGCTTAAATAGTGGCAGGCAGAAGCCAGTAATCACTGATACAGAAGTGTCAGAATAAGCATACCAGAAGGCGTGCGCACAGAGTTTGAGCGTGCGCCTTTTTGCGTGGAAAGGAGACTATTATGCGTAAAACAAGAAGTATTGTACTTACAGGACTGATGATTGCGATCGGTCTTGTCATTGTGACAGTGTTGAAGAATTTTGGTGGTCAGCAGATCAACATCATGTTTTCACCAATGCACTTTCCGGTAATGATTGCCGGACTAGCGATCGGACCGGTGGAAGGACTTGTGGCAGGTGTTGTCACACCGATTTTGTCCTATCTCATCAATGGACTTCCTCCTCAGGGACCTCTTGCGATGGCATGTGAACTTGGCACATATGGACTTGTGACAGGTTTATTGATGAAATATCTGCCATTAAAGGGTATGGCAAAGGTATACGGGGCATTGCTTGTTTCGATGATTGCTGGAAGAATTGTTGGCGGTATTGTGACCGGTTTTATCCTCAATGCCGGAAGTTATTCCTTAGAGCTCTGGATCAGTTCCTACTTTGTTGCCACTGCACCTGCTATCGTCGTTGACCTTGTGCTGATTCCTCTGATTGTAAGGGCATTGCAAAGAGCGGGTTTATCGGTAAAGTAAATCGTTTGTGATGAGAAGAAAGGGTTTTCCTTTCTTTTTTTGTTTATAGAAACAAAACATAAGGGTTGCCATTTCTCTTTGAAATGGCTAAACTGACAGAGCAAAAAGAAAGGCAGGTGGTATGTATGTCATATGACGGTAATCCCCGAGGTACAAGGCGAAACTATACATATGATGTAATGCCTCCTGTCGTTACATTACAATAGTATTTTTCGCGTGCCTTCTTTAGAGGACAGGAGTGTTGTTTTTATCATGCACTTCTGTCCGTTTCATAACTAACAGGATAGAAATGGAGAAGGACAATGACAAAGAAAGATTTGAAGCAGCTGCTTTTAGAGCGCAATTTTACTGAACTGAGGAAGGAACTCTCCGTAATGAATCCGGTAGATATTGCTGAAATTCTGCTGGAGCTTGAAACAGAGGAACAGCTGCTTGTGTTCCGTCTGCTGAAGAAGGATGAAGCGGCAGATGTCTTTTCCGAAATGAATGGCGAAGAACAGAAGGATTTGATCAATGGTTTTACCGATCAGGAACTGACTGTTATCCTGGAAGAAATGGATGAAGATGATCTTGCGGATGTTCTGGAAGAAATGCCGGCAAGTGTAGTGGAAAGAGTGCTCGCCAAAACAAGTCCTGCTATGCGCAATGCTGTAAACCAATTGCTGCAGTACAAGGAAGATTCTGCCGGTGCGATCATGACCACTGAGTTTATCGCCCTCAAAGAAAATATGTGTGTCAAAGAGGCATTTGATTATATCCGTGCTGTTGCGGATGAAAGGGAAGATGTCTATACATGTTATATCACAAGTGAGGCAAGGGTTCTTGAAGGCGTGATAACGGTGAAGGATATGTTGCTGAGTGAGCTGGATGTGCAGATTGGTTCACTTATGAACCGCAACGTTATCCATGTAACAACAACCACCGACAGAGAAGAGGCAGCCCGTCTTTTTGACAGATATAATTTCACGGCATTGCCGGTTGTGGACAATGAGAAAAGACTTGTCGGCATGATTACGGTCGATGATGCGATTGATACGATGCGAGAGGAGACAAGTGAAGACTTTGAGAAGATGGCTGGTCTCAATCCAAAAGAGGAAGATTACCTCCATACTTCAGTTTTACAGCATGTGCGCAACCGGCTGCCATGGCTGCTCATCCTGATGTTCTCTTCTATTGCGACAGGTTTGGTAATTGAAAAATATGAAGCTGCCTTCCAGGCTTTGCCGGTACTTGTGGCGCTGATGCCAATGCTCAGCGATACTGGTGGTAATGCCGGTTCCCAGACTTCTACCCTCATCATCCGTGGTATGGCATTAGGAGAAATCAAGTTATCAGATTTTATGAAGGTAATCTTCAAAGAATCCAGGATTGCCTTACTCTGCGGGTTGGTATTGGGGCTTGCGAACGGCATACGTATTCTCATCCAGTACAATAATCCAATTCTTGCTGTGATCATAGCAATCACATTGGAACTGACAGTCATTACGGCAAAGCTCTGTGGAGCAATCCTGCCAATGCTTGCCAAAAAGCTTGGTATGGACCCTGCCATCATGGCGTCTCCACTGTTGACAACCGTAGTAGATGTTTGTTCAGTATTCATCTATTTCAACATTGCGACCATTTTGCTTGGTCTTTAAGAATAAGAAACTGCCGGTATATCCGGCTTTTTCTTTTGCATAAGAAAAAGGCTCCCACATTGCCATGGGAACCTGTTAGAAAGGGAATCGCGAATTTGATTACGCAAGAAGCATTTCT
>CAJKOS010000018.1 GCA_905201565.1 uncultured Erysipelotrichaceae bacterium | reverse complement strand
AAGCCGAGCTCGATATTCCTGCTTTCGGCTTTCTACCTTATTCTGGTCTAAAATGTTTCCGGAGCTGGTGCGATAATGCCCGATTTCTTCGGCAAGCACACAGGATTTTTCAATACCACCTGGTTTATCAAAGGCAATGCGCCTTTGCGATAGATAGAGTTGATATTGACTGGCAAGGGAGACTATTTCCTCCATGCGGGATGGCCTGTGCACCATATAGAATGTGCCATCTTCCTTCAATAACCTTTTCACACTAGCAAACAACTCATGAAGGGGAAGATAGTCTTCATGGCGTGCCGCAAGACGGTAGGGATTGTCATTTTTGAGAGCATCATTCTTAGTCGCAAAATATGGTGGATTACAGATGATCACATCAAATGGTGCATGGACAAAGTCCTGTATGCGCCCTGCCACAATTTCAGCTTCCACCCCATTCATGGCAAGATTGTCTCTTGCGACTGTGCAGACCTCTTCAAAAAGATCAACCCCTGTAAGATGGCGCGTATACAATGAAGCATAGAGTAACAATGCTCCGGTACATGTACCGATATCAAGCAATGTGTCATTTCTGTCTGCTTCTATCATCCTGCCAAGAAATTCCGTATCGCTGTTGAAATGATACATCTCTTCTGGCTGATAGATTCTGTAATTTGTTCCATAAAGATAATCAGTCTTCATCATAATCTCCAAATGCAAACCAGAAGGTAGAACCTTTGTTGAGTGTTGAAACCACACCATATTGGGCATGGTGGGCATCGAGAATTGCCTTGACAATCGATAAGCCTAAACCCGTGGAATTTGTATTGCGGGTGAAGGAACGGCTGGACTTCTGGTATCTGTCCCAGATCTTTTCGAGGTCTTCTTTTGCAATGCCATCTCCTTCATCTTCCACTTCTACCTGGATGACACCTTCTTCTTTCTCATAGGCGCGCATCCATATCCTGCCACCGCTTTGTGAGTGGCGGATGGCATTGGTCAGAAAGTTATGAATGACTTCTTTGATCTTGAGATCATCCGCATAGATTACGCAATGTTCATCACCTTCTACAATCAGCTGCAACCCGCTCTTTTTGATGAGCGGTTCATTCATCTCACCGATTTCCCGCAATCTTTCACTGATGTCCACATTCGTCTTCTCAAGAACATAGTTGCCTGACTGCATCAATGACAGTTCACTCATCTCATTGACCAGGCGGTTGAGGTATTCCGTCTCACGGATGATGACATTCATGTGCTTTGTGCGCTTTTCCTTGTCCTCTCCAGATATATCCCTCACCATTTCGGCATAGGCACGGATGTTGGTCAAAGGTGTGCGGATATCATGGGAGACATTTGCCATGAGATCACGGCGAAGTTCATCGGTTTTTTCCAGCTCTTCTGCCGCTTTATTCAATGTGCTGGCAAGGTCTTTTGTCTCTGAGAAAGAGCCACCATCAAAGTGCACATCATAGTCCGCATCGGAAAGTCTTGCGGCTTCCTTGCGCATTTTGACAATCGGATTGGCCAGCATACCGGAAAACCAGTAAGCGGACAATGCCGCAAAGAAGATGACCACGACCGTATAGATGAGATACTGGTTGGAAAACAGGGTGATCAGGCTGTCTGCCGGTTCAAGTGGTGTGTTGAAGTACATATAATAATCCGCAAGGTTTTCGTGCACCGCCACACCATAGACGAGCATTTGCTGGGATGTGCGGGTATTGTTTACCTGCGCTGAGTATTCCCCACCACTTTCATCGACCAGTGTCCTGAGTGTCAAAGCATCATGAAAGTTGACATCGCTGTCCGTTGTCACAGCACCGTTGAACACACAACCCGTTCCAAGCATATCCGCTTCATAGACAGACTGGTTTTCATCATTGTATATCACCACACAGGCATTGCTTTCCACCGCCTGCTGGAAGGCATTTTCAACATCTTCACTGCTTCCACCATCACTTGACAACAGCATTTCCTGGATAGCGGAGGCAATGCCCTTGATGGAAGCTGTCTTGCTTTCCCGGAAATATGGTCTGATCAAAGAGATCTGTAAAGCGCCGAGCAGAAAGATGACCGAAAGTGCCAGGGCAAGAAAGGCAAGCATCATCCTCAGGCGGATGCCACGGAAATCAAACTTCAAACTTGTACCCCATTCCTCTGACAGTCACAATGTAATCCCGGTATTTGCCAAGGTGTGCCCTGAGCATCTTGATATGTGAATCCACTGTTCTGTCATCACCATAGAAATCAATATCCCACACTTCATTGAGCAGTCTGCTGCGCAACAAGGCAACATTTGGATGAGAGGCAAGGCAGATGAGCAGATCGATTTCCTTTGGAGTAAGAGCTGCCCTTTCCCCATCAACCGAAACAGTTCTGCCTTCCACATCAATCTGCAGTCCATCAAACTGCATGACATTGCTGTGGTGGGAACGTTTCCTTTCCAGCACCACCTTCACCCTTGCCATCAGTTCCTTTGGTGAAAATGGTTTGACAACATAATCATCTACACCAAGTTCAAAACCAAACAGCTTGTCATATTCTTCCTGGCGGGCAGAAAGGATGATAATCGGCACATCGACGATATTGCGTATCTCACGGCATAGTGAAAAACCATCAAGCCGCGGCATCATGACATCCACGATGACAAGGTCATACCGCTGTTCCCTGATCTTCTGCAGGGCAATCATGCCATCTTCTGCCTCATCAGCCACATATCCATTAATTTCTGCATATTCTCTGACAACTTCACGGATATCCGCTTCATCATCCACAATCAGTATTCTTGTCATTCTTCCTCACCATTTCCTTCAAATATCTCTATCCTGTCAGCCTGGATATATCCATTTTCGTTCATTTTACCATCAAAGCGCACAAACGAACCAGCCACTAGCTGATCTTTGTATTTCTGATATTCACTTGGCCATAAAGCTGCCGTAATATCGGTCAGACCATCTGTCAATGCCATACGGCAATAGCGGCGGTTGTTGCGGGAAGTGATCTTTCGCACAGCGGTAATCATGGCAAAGCTTGTGACCACCTCGCCATGGCTTTCAAAGAAAACGGAAAGCCCCGGGTCATGAATGTTGTATTTCTTCCGCATCATGGCGGTGATGTCATTGCCAAGCACAAAGCCGAGCACTTCTTTCTCTTTGAGATTGCGCTCATACAGCTTGTCTTTGATGCGCACAAAGATTGGTTTAGACACAAGATCCGGATTGATCCGCACCTTGTCACCTTCCCTGACCCTGACAAGTCCTGCATAGTTCAAACACTCATCGAGTCCATCGATCATCGTCGCCCTGCTCAGTCCAAATCCATCTAATGCCCCACCATAGATCAATGCCTCAATGGTACGCCTTGAAACAGACACAAGGTCAACCCTTGCAACAAATTCCACATAGTCCCGATACGTTCCATTTTCTTCCCGTTCATCGAGGATCTTCTTTGCGGCAGCACTGCCCACATCTTTGATGGCCGATAGCGGCATGCGCAGCTGGTCGTTTTCAATATTGTAGTCAGCGGTGGAAAGATTGACATCGCACCGTTCCACCACAATGCCGCGATGCCGGCATTCATCCACATACTGGGCAGTTTTGTGCTGATCACCCGTCACACTGCTGAGCAGTGCCTGATAAAAGTAGAGAGGATAGCGGGCTTTGAGATATGCAAGCTGGCAGGATACCATCGTGTAGGCAACCGCATGGGATTTGTTAAAACCATATGTACCAAACTGTTCAATCACCTTCCAGATTTCCTCTGCCTTCTCCTTTGTGTAGTGGTTTTTCAAAGCACCGCGCATGAATTCCTTCTGCAGTGGCACAAGCTGTGCTTCATCTTTTTTGGAAATTGCCTTTCTAAGCATATCCGCCTTGCCAAGGGAAAACCCAGCCACAATGCGGCTTGTGAGCATTGCCTGTTCCTGATAGATCATGATTCCAAAGGTATCCTGCAGGACTGGTTTGAGTTCTTCACTGAGCCAGTGAATGTTTTCAGGATGGCGGTGGTTTTCAATATATTCATCGATATGAGCACTGGCACCGGGTCTGCGCAAGGCATTTGCTGCAACGACATCATTAAAACTCTCCGGTTTCATGCGGCGCAGGATTTGTTTCATATCCACTGCTTCAAACTGGAAGATACCGGTTGTATCACCCCGGGCAAAGACATGGTAGATCTCTTTATCATCATAGGAGATATGATGGATATCAAACATCGGATTCTCTTTCCGGATCTTCTGCACAATGCCATCGATCACCGTCAGGTTGCGCAAAGCCAGAAAGTCCATCTTGATAAGACCTCTTTCTTCCAGATACCCTGCTTCATATTGTGAGACGAGCAGTCCATCTCCTTTTGAAAGAGGAACAACTTCAACAAGAGGCCGCTTTGAAAAGACAATGCCGGCAGGATGCACGGACGCATTGCGGGGAAGTCCTTCAAAGATGAGGGCGGTCTTAAAGACAGCCGTAAACTTCCTCTCGCTGTCCACAAGCCTTTTGAGAGTCTGCTTTGTCTTATATTTCTCACGCAATGTCTCATTTCCTGAACCCACTGCCTTTAACAATACTTCTGTATCGTTGCTGAAAAGACCATGGACCCTTGCCGCATCACGAACGGCTGCACGGGCACCCATTGTCTGAAAGGTAATGATGCCGCATACATGGTCATTTCCATATTTCTCTTTGACATAGGCAATGACTTCAGAGCGCCTGTCATCAGGAAAGTCAGTATCAATATCCGGCATGGACACCCTTTCCGGATTGAGAAATCGTTCGAAAAGAAGTCCATAGCGCAATGGATCCACATCGGTAATGCCAAGGCAATAGGCAACAAGCGAACCTGCTGCAGAGCCTCTTCCCGGTCCGACGAGTATCCCCTTCTTTTTGGCATAGCGGATGTAGTCATAGACGATGAGGAAATAGGATTCAAAGTGCATTTTCACAATGATGGAAAGCTCATAGCGAAGGCGCTTTGCATAGACATCATGAATAACTCCACCCATCCTCTTCTTCAGACCTGCTAATGATAGCTGGGTGAGATATTGTTCATGACTTAAACCATCTGGAACGCCATAGTCAGGCAGTGTTGTCGAGATCTCTGTTCCATCTCCACTGCATTCCAATGCGATCTCTTCGGTGCGCTCCAACAGCGCCCTGTCGTAGAGGTGTTCCATCTCTTCAGCACTGCGCAGATACCTGCCCCTGATCAAAGGCAATGAAGAATCTTTCAGCTTCTTTTCATCGCGCAATGCGCATAGTGCCCGATACCCTTCTGCATCCTGTTCATTGAGGTAGTACACCTTGTTTAAGGCACAACAGGAAATGGAAAGACTATTGGCAATCTGATGCAATATCGCATTGCGGTTTTTCCATAAAGAAGAATCTTCAAAAGACAAGGCGATATCAAATGTCCCCAGTTCCTCTTTCATGATCGACAAACGGCGGATGATCTCTTCCCGATCATCTTTGACAAGTGCCCCATCACACCAGCCACCTTCCCCATAGGCAAGCAGGAAGCAGTGGTTCTTTGCCTCGATCAGCTCTTCTGTTGTACATGGTCTTTCCCTGCAGGAAATGATGCTTGAAAGCTTCAGGAGATTGCTGTAGCCGATGTTATCTTTGGCAAGCAACAGGAAGGGAATGGTTTCATCGTGGTACAGGCAGTCTGCCTCAAGGCCGATGATCGGATGGATGCCCGCCTTTTTGCAGGCGCGCACAAAAGCAGCTGTCCCATGCATGACATTGTGGTCCGTGAGGGCAAGCGATGTATAGCCGCATTGCACAGCCTTTGCGACAAGTTGTGGAATGCGGATTGTACTTTCCAGCAGTGAATAAGCACTGCGCACATGAAGATGAACTGTCATACGCCTATTATAAACGTTCATGGCAAAAAAGAAAAAACTGACACCGAAAACACCTGCACATTAATTATGAAAATTCATGCAGAGTTCAGTACAGAAAATGACCATTGTGCTAGAATAATGCAGTCAGAGGTTTTACAAATGAGAAATAAGAAGGAAAAAGACATATTGCCAGAAAGAAAGTCTGTTCTCACAGATGAAGAGCGGGCGTTAGCAGGCGCACGCAGGAAGTTCATCCGGAAGCAGAAGAGAATGAGAAGATGGACCAGAGTACTCTGTGTCATTCTGGCTGGATATCTTGCGATTGGTGCAATCGGACTTGTCACGGTGAAGATCATGACATCCGATATGCCAGAGCTCAATGTGAATGACTTTGTCGGTGAAGAAAGCAGCCGTATCTATGATGCGGATGGCAACCTTCTCGTCGAACTTGGTACATACTATCGTGAAAATGTCAGCTATGACAAATTGCCGGAATCCCTGGTGGATGCCTTTCTTTCCATAGAGGCCTCCCGCTTCTTCTCCCATAACGGATTCGATATTCCCCGTTTTGCGGCAGCGGCTATCTCCAATGTGCGTTCTGGTGACCTCACCGGTCAGGGTGGTTCCACCTTCACGATGCAGTTAGTCAAAAACAGTTACTTCTCCGTCGATGCGGGTGATGATAGTACTTCCTATTCAGCAGGTCATGGTATCCGCTATAAAGTACAGCATATCATCCTTTCCATGCAGCTGGAACAAAAGCTCGACAAGAAGGAAGTATTCGAACTCTATGTCAACAGATTGAACTTCGGTCAGAACATCCGCGGTGCAGAAATGGCATCAAGATACTACTTCGGCAAGAGCTGTACAGAGCTCAACCTTTCCGAAAGTGCCCTGCTTGCGGGTATTGTCAATCTGCCAAACCGGTACAATCCGTACTACTACCTCGATTATGCAACAGAGCGTCGTAATGAAGTTCTCTACATGATGCTCTACCACGGTTACATAACCGAAGAAGAATACAACCTCGCCATCTCCATCAATGTGGAAGATCAGCTGGTTGGTGAAACAACTGATATTGTAGAAACCAACACCAAATACCAGGAATACATCGATGTCGTTGTGCAGGAAGCTATCGAAATGACAGGCTTTGATCCGGTCATTAAAGGTATGGATATCTATACCGCTATGGACCCGGACATCCAGAATAAGATCATCGATATTGAAGCGGGTAACACATCTGTACAATATGCGGATGCCCTGATGCAGTCTGCCATTGTGACCATGGATCATTCCAATGGCGAAATCGTCGGTATCGGTGGTGGAAGAAACTACAGTTCAGGTGGTGGTTCAAGACTATTGAACCGTGCAACTGACTCCTACCATCAGCCAGGTTCTACCGTCAAACCGATTATTCCATATGCCCTTGGCTTTGAACACCTTGGCTTCTCCATCGATGAACAGGTCGTCGATATGAAGTACTCCTATCCGGGTGAAAAGCGAACGATCAATAACTACGATGGAAGATACCTCGGCATCATGAGCATCAAAGATGCTGTAGCAGACTCCCGTAACATTCCTGCCATCATGACACTGGAAAAAGTCACAGACAAAATTGGTGTGGAAAAAGTTGTCGATTATATGGAAAGCCTTGGCTTTGATTCCGTCAATGATGATAACTACTGGTACTGGGTAGCCATCGGTGCCAATGAATTTACCGTTACTGTCGAACAGCTCGCTGGTGCACATGCGGCAATCATGAACCTCGGTGTTTATAATGAACCGCATACCATCCGCAGTGTTGTCATGACAAATGGTGATACATTCTATCCGGAAAACCAGAACCAGAGAGTCCTCTCTGCAGGTAGTGCATACCTTGCGGTATCCCTCATGCAGAACAATGTTTCCCAGACAAAATACTTCAACTATGCCTACATCCTGAGACGCAGCTGGCCTACCTATGCAAAGACCGGTACAACCGACTGGGATGCGGCAGGTCTGCAATATGGTATTCCTAACGGCAGTGCAAGAGATGAATGGATGGTATCCTCCAATTCCAAATACACCAATGCCGTATGGACGGGTTATGACATGGCAATTGCTGGTCAGAATACATACTTTGCCCAGTGGAAACTGTCCATGAACATTGCCGGTAAGATCAATTCCGAACTCATCGATGTGGAAGCAGCAGTAACCGATGAAGCAAAACAGGCAGTGGCAGAACCAACAGATGATCTTGTCAAAACTTCCTATGTACAGGGCACATGGCCTCATGTCAATGCCGGAAGAGCTGCCGGTTCTACGGTCACAACAACGGTTTCCAAGACAGGACTTGCAAACACACCACAGGTCAACAGTATGTCTGACTCCTACCGTGTAACAACAAAGGGTTATGTCAAAGGTTCCAACACCGTCTATTCCGAAGGTACAAATACTCAGAAGGATAATGACACAACCAATGAGTCCAGCTCTAACCAGCAGCAACAGCAGCAGACTCAGCCAACACCTGCTCCTACACCTGCACCAACCCCAGAACCTACACCAGAGCCAACTCCAGAACCAACACCGGTACCTACTCCTACACCAGCACCTACTCCTGTAGTTCCTGTCGAACCAGAACCGGAGCCAGCACCAGACAATCCGTCAACTGGTGGTAATGGAGGTGGTGGACCAAATCCACCATCTGACCAGCCTGTTAATCCGGTTACGGAGACACCAGTTGCTGGTGTATAACACCTCATTATCCCTGTACAATGCGTACAGGGATTTTATGTTGGGTATAGAAAAAGACGATACCATGAGGTATCGTCCTGTTTGCTTATTTCTCTTCTGATTTGAGGTCTCTTTTCATCAGGGAAACAATGGCATCCTGTGGTTTCTTTCCTTCATAAAGGACTCCATAGACAGCATTGGTAATTGGCATGTCGATGTTGTGTTTCTTTGCTTCTTCATAGACAACTTTGCAGGCAAAGATACCCTCTACTGTTCTCTTGTTAGTCTTGAAGAAGTTTTCTGCACTGCCTTCTTTACCAATTTCATAACCAGCTGTGAAGTTACGGGAAAGTGTGGAAGTACAGGTAACGATGAGATCGCCTACCCCATCCAGCCCAAGGAATGTTTCCGGTTTTGCACCAAATGCAACACCATAGCGTTCCATTTCGGCAAGCCCTCTTGTCATGAGAGCTGCTCTTGCATTGACACCCTGTCCCATGCCTTCGAGAATTCCCGAAGCAATGGCCATGACATTTTTGAGGGCCACACCGATTTCTGCACCGATGACATCGGTATTGCGGTAAACGCGGAAGTAATCATTGGAGAACAGCTTCTGGATGGCTTCTGCACTTTCTTCATCTTCACTGACCGCATTCACTACAGTCAATAGTCTTTTGATGACTTCTTCCGCATGGCTTGGGCCAATCAGGGAAACAACTGCTTTGAGCTTGTCAGAAGGCATAATGTTGCGGATTACGACCGATAACCTTTCATGGGTAACCGGATGGAAACCCTTGGCAACATTAATGACAATGACCGGATGGTCAACGATGGCTGCTGCCTTTGTCAACACATCTTCCAGTGCCATTGTCGGAACAGCCGCAAGCAGGATGTCCGCATCCTTGATGCAATGCATATCTGTATCCGCACGCAGTGCTTCATGCAGCGAATCTTCATAATAAGCACTGTTGCGATGGTTTTTGTTGATATCTTCAACTTGTGTTGGTTCTACACCCCACATCACAACTTCATTGCCATTATCACATAATACCTGACCAAGGGCTGTACCCCAGCTGCCAGTACCAAGAACTGCTGTCTTCATTCTGAAATCTTCCTCCTTGCGATTACTTTGATCGGCGTTCCTTCAAAATCAAATGCCTGCCGTAAAGAATTCTCCAGGAATCTCTGGTAGGAAAAGTGCATGAGTTTTGGATCATTGCAGGAAAGGACAAATGTCGGTGGAGCTGATGCAACCTGTGTTGCGTAGTAAACGCGGAAACGTTTGCCATTTCTTGCCGGGGCAGGTGTTGTCACCTGGGTGTCCGCAATGACTTCATTGAGAATATTTGTAGCTATGCGGCGGTTGGCATTTTCATAAACCCTGTCGACCATCGGAATGATCGTATCCACTCTCTGTCCGCTCTTTGCACTGACATAGACAACCGGTGCATAGGAAAGATAAGCAAACTCTGCCCGCACCTTTTCGGTATACCTGAGCATTGTCTTATCATCTTTTTCCACGGTGTCCCACTTGTTGACGACGATGACAATCGGCTTGCCAGCCCCTGCAGCATAGCCTGCAACATGCTTGTCCTGTTCACGAATGCCTTTTTCCGCATCGATGAGGAACAGTGCCACATCACAATGTTCAATGGCACTCATCGCCCGCAATACACTGTACTTTTCAACGGATTCATATACCTTGCCACGTTTGCGGATACCAGCTGTATCCACGATGACATAGGGTCTTCCATCAAAGATGAACTTCGTATCTACCGCATCACGTGTTGTGCCCTGTTCATTGGAAACAATGGAACGATCTTCCCGTAGTATGCGGTTAACAAGTGAGGACTTGCCAACATTAGGCTGACCGATAACCGCAATGCGGATACCTTCTTCTTTGTGGTTTTCATCTTCTTCCGGAAGCTTTTCCATGCAGGCATCGAGCACATCACCAACACCGATGCCATGGACTCCCGATACGGCAATCGGATCACCGATGCCAAGGGCATAGAATTCATAAATATTCGGAATTCTGGACGCATCATCAATCTGGTTGACCGCCAGTACTACCGGTTTCTTTGAACGCTGTAACATACCGGCAATGTAGCGGTCATCATCGGACATGCCACCCTTGCCATCACAGACCATGATGATCACATCTGCTTCCTGAATGGCAATCTGTACCTGGGCGAGGATTTCTTCCTGGTAAGGCTGTCCTTCCAGCTGAATGCCTCCGGTATCAATCAGTTCAAAATGATTGCCAGTCCATTCCCCTGTCGCATAGATTCTGTCACGTGTAACACCTGGTATATCTTCCACGATGGAAACACGTGCGCCGGCTATGCGGTTGAATATCGTCGATTTGCCGACATTTGGTCTGCCGACAATCGCAATCACACCACTCTTCATTCTTCTTCACCTGCCTTTACATAAGGAAGTGCTCTTTCATACACAGCATTGACAACTTCTTCAATTGTCATATCGCTCGTATCAATGGCAATGGCATCCTCTGCCTTGCGCAAAGGAGACTCACTGCGGGTTGTATCACGTTCATCCCGCTCCGCAATTTCCTTTGCAATTTCTTCAACAGAAGCCGTTGGCAGATTCTTTGCCTTGTTCTGTTCATAGCGGCGCACAGCCCTTGCATGAGCAGATGCGGTCATGAACACCTTAACCTCCGCTTCCGGTAAAACAACCGTACCGATATCGCGTCCATCCATGATGAACCCTTTATCCTCTGCCATCTTCTGCTGTCTTTTCACCATTTCACGCCTTACACCACCAAACTGGGAAACTTTGCTTGCGGCAAGGCTGTTTTCATCCGTGCGGATTTCCTCATTGACCTTTTCTCCATCAAGATACACATCACCAGCTGGAGTCAATTGGATATCCGTATGATCAAGCATTGCACAAAGGGCTGCTTCATCATCGAGGTCAATATCATTCCTTCTTGCCTTCAGTGCACAACAGCGGTACATCGCACCCGTATCGAGGTGTACATAACCGAGTCTTTCCGCAAGAATCTTTGCAATTGTGCTCTTTCCGGCGGCACTTGGTCCATCAATCGCAATATTGATTTTCATATCAGTTTCCTCCATTCGAAAGCACAATCCAGTAAATGACAACCGCAAGGACGATGACAAGGGCAACGATGAGAATGATGAGCACAATATTCAATACCTGACTAGTGTGGCGCATCTTGTCACTGACCTCACTGAGGTTATCTTCATAATCATCGAGCTTTGCCCGCATCTGGGTAGTCTCATTAAGAAGCTGCTGGCGGGTTGTGCGCTCAAGTTCGAGATGTTTGTTGAATTCATCGGTATCCATCCGGGAAACCTTGGCTTGTTTCACTGGTGCTTCATCGATTTCATCTTCGAAGTAGTCACTGGCTTCATCCGCAAGGTTCTGCACTTCAGCGGCAATATCTTTTGGATTGCGCGGTGCAGCTGGTTCTTCCTTTTCCTGTTTCAACTGCTGTCTCAGTTCACTTCTTTCTTGCGGGAATGGTCTTACCGGACGACTTGAAGTCTCTCCTCTTTCTTTGCGCAACCCATCAAGAACATTGACAGAAGTGTATTCGCTGACCGCATTGCCCTGTTCAATGTTGTACTTCTTGACTTCATTGATATAGCGGTCAAGATAGTCATTATGAAAACTATCTGTCTGATACAGATCCTGATATGCATTGTCGTTACCGATATTAAAGCTCAGATTCTCCGTATTCTCCACATCATGAGATCTTGAAAGATGCGTACGGCGGGCATGAATGGGATCATGATCTGCTGCGGTTGTTTCCCGTGGTGCTTCAAAGTTTGTGGCATCCAGCTGGTTCAACCTCTTCTGAAACGCATCAAGTTCCCTTGATTCAATTTCCTGTCCGACATCATGGGCAAGACTATCTCTTAAATCCTTGTATTTTTCTGTTCTTGATATTTTAGCCATAAAACTCTCCACAATCAAAAAATATTATAGCATACATCGTGCAATTGAAAGGAAAACAAAAAATTGCCCTGCTGGTACAGGGCAACGGATCAGCGGTGTAACAATGGGGAAACGTGTTTATAGACAAGCGTCGTGATCAAAGAAATCACTATACCCTTGAAGATGTTGAACGGTACTACTGCAAAGCACACAAAGGTAAATGTATCGGTGATCAGTGGAATCAATGCCTGCCCCATACCGATGATGGCTTCCATCGGCAGCTGATAGAGAACAGAATACATCGGCAGAAGGATGAAGTAGTTGAATACACATCCCATCAATGTCATACAGATGGTGCCAATGACCATACCAATGATGGCATTGTTCTTTGTCTTGTGATGACGATAGATCATTGCGGCAGGTACTACAAAGGATACACCGATGATAAAGTTGGCAAGTTCTCCAACATAGGCTGTATCAGAACCGGTGAACAGCAGATTGAGCACAACCTTCACCGCCTCGATGACTACCCCTGCCATCGGTCCCATCGCAAAGGCACCAAGCATCACCGGCAGTTCGGAAAAGTCGAGCTGGTAGAACGATGGAGCAAAGGGAAGTGGAAAATCGAAGAACATCAGGATGAAGGCAATTGCCGAAAGAATTGCACATTTGGCGATAGATCGCGTAGAAAAGATTGAATTTGACATAACAGTCATGGTTTCCTCCTTTTCCCCGACAAAAAACCGGGGATCTAAGACAAAACCCCCGGGTATGTTAAACAAAAAAGACAGATAACTCTCTTTCATCCAGACTTTACTGTCGCCACCGGAATTGCACCGGTTCAGTCCTTGCGGAGTCGCGGGGTATACCGCCGGTCGGGAATTTCACCCAGCCCTGAGTTTTATCGTCTTTATTGTAAAGCTATATGGTATATGTGTAAATACTTCAATAATAAATTTCCAGCAGCAATTTGATAAGTGCTGTCTCACCAAGGTCGAAAAACAGGAAGACAAGCCCAATCGAAACAAGCCCGCATAGCGCTGCCACAATCGCAACTGTCTCCTCTCGCAATGCGCCACATCTTGCAATAGCCATACTTCTTAAGATCGTACCAAAGAATATCGTACCTAGAAGCATCGCAAGGGCAAGCAATGGATTAGCAAGTCCTGCAAGACCTGCCAGAACAAAGCCGGCAGTTTCTGCAACAACCCCCATCGTTCCTGCCGCAAAGACACGGGCAAAGCTCAACGGTTTCTTTGTAAAGCGGGAAAGAATGGCAATGCCAATATAGGTGAGCATTTCACATCCGGCAAATACCAGGCACATGCGCATGGCGGTTTCTGCCCCAGATGTAAAGCTGACACGCAAGATACTGAAGTTGAAGTGATTGACCAGAGAAGCAAAGTACATCGCTATAATCACTGCTGCAACAATCCACTTCACAAGAAGTCTTGCAATACTTGAAAGCAATGAAGAAGGCAGTTCCTGCTCTGCTTCTGCTTTCATACAGCTGTATGGTCTGATCAAAAGATCAAATGGTCTGTGTTTCTTGCGATTGACCAGTGCATCGATTTCCGCATTGCGTGAAGCCTGCACATTTCTGTTGTACCGGTGCAATAGACCTGTCTTCTTCTCTTTCTTCTCCTTCTTGCGCAAAAAAGGAGCAGTTTCTTTTTTGACCTTTATTTCCTGCTGAACCACCGGCTGCAATTCTACAATACTTTCAATTTCTGAAACAGGTTTTGCCTGATTCACCCTCACATAAGGAATATGCCTTGCGGCACACGCCCTCTGATGCCGGTCAGATGGAAGTGCACTTCTCTTCCATTTATGGTTTCTTCTAACTCTCATCATAAAATCTCCACACAATATGATAGCACGACAATGCGTACCTGAAACCTTAAGTTATTCTTCCATGATGAAGAAAAGACTCCTGAAGAAAAATCCCCCAAGAGTCTTCACTGCATTTTACGCTCTTCCGGAATACTTTCCATCAGCGGTGGAAATGACAACCATTTCCCCATTCTGGATGAAAAGCGGAACCTTGATCTCAAGACCAGTTTCCACAACTGCATTCTTTGTTGCAGAAGTTGCTGTATCACCCTTGACAGCCTGTTCGCATTCGGTAATCTGCAATGTCACCTTATCCGGCAGCATGACACCGAGAATTTCACTTTCATACATGGAAATGGTGACATTCTCATTTGCCTTCATGAACTGCATTTCCCATGTCAGTCTTTCCTTAGGAATTTCAATCTGCTCATATGTCTCATTATCCATGAAGACAAGATTTGTACCATCATCATAGAGGTACTGCATTTCCTTCTTGTCGATATGCGCCTGTTCTACCTTGTCACCACCGGTGAAAGACAGTTCGTTGATGACACCTGTGCGGAGGTTTTTGACCTTGACCTTGACAATCATCTGACGCATTGCTGTTTTATTGAGCTGCAGGTTGAGCACCTGATACAGATTTCCTTCATATTCAAAGGATGTTCCTGGTTTCAAATCATTTACAATAATCATTTTTGTACACCACCTATCCTTACTTATTTTAAGGAAATGACACCCTGTGTCAATAGAAGTCATGGCGCAACACATCCATCTCATAGACATAATGCGTCTCTTCATCAAAGAAGACTGTGATCGTTTCATCTATTGGATCACTGACCTCTATCGTCAATGCATCATCGTATACCGTTATAGATGCACTGACATTTGAAACAGGCAGTATCCCATCCACAAGTTCATCCTTCAACAAGGCACATTTGACATAGTCAAGGATGATGGACTCTGCACACTGGTATGCATTTGCCTGTTTCAGGGATACCATCGCTTCAAGGAAGTTCCGCTTTGCCATCATGCCGGCAAATACCGCTGCAGTACAAAACAGAAACAACAGCAGAAACCATACCGCCACCACCCCATCACGTGTGCACAAGGGGTGCTTTGCGCTCCTTTCCCTCTCTTGTATAGACAACATAGATCACTTCACCCTCACTTTCAAAATAAGCCTCTGAAATCTCTGGAAGAATCATCTGCGTGCCAGGCTGGATGATGAGGTTGCCATTGACCATCGACAACCGGAATTCCCGCTCCTGGTATGTATAGGCAAGCGTACTGCCGTTATTTTCCACCTTGTAGGACAACATGAGTATGCGCCTGACCTGGGCAAGGGCTATTTCATCCTGTACATCTTCCTGAAAGGTCAAAAACCTCGGGACAAGGCGGATAGCCGAAACAACCGGTGCCATCATCAGCGATGCAATGAACATCACAAGCAATATTTCCGTCAAAGCGGATCCTCTGTTGGCTCTGGTGTCACACGGCAATCGATATCGCATCCATTCCCCCTTTCCAAAGCAAGGCGGTACTGCTCATCATAGAGATCAGCTGCCTCCTCAATATGTTCATCACGCTGATAGAAGACGGTCATGGCATCAGATACGGCACTGACCAGCAGGATGGTGATCACCACCACAAGCATCCCTTCCACAAGCAGAAAACCGCTACTTGAACACAAGCCTGCCCGTGCCGAGGCTGATCGTGACTTCCCTGCCATCTTCATAGATCGGGGAAGCCCGCGAGACATTCCCCTTCTCATTGAAGGAAACGGATGGCCACCCTTCTTCACTTTCACAGCTCGTCCTTTCAGCAGAAGCGATGGCTTCAGCCTGGGCAGCGATGTAATCCGCAGCCCACAAAGACAATGCCGTGTATGGCTTTGCATCAAGGACGGCAGGATAGGCAAACATGCCGAGCGCAAAGATGACAATGCACATCTCAGCAATCGTAAAGCCTTCATTCGACATGTGCCGTTCCATTACTGATGACCAGCGATTTGCTGTTGTTATCACAGGTTGTCTGATCTTCTGTCAAAAGCCCGGCACTGACGAGGTCCTGCACACTGCCAGGGAATTCATCATATTGCATCTTGTATTCGAGAATTGCCGCATCTGCCACCTTTTCAATAGCCTTGCAGCCACGGTCATTGACAATATTCAGCGTGTCGCGGATGTTGGGTACGGTCAGTAAAAACAATACCGAAATGATGAGTACGACCACTGCCATCTCAAGCAGTGTAAAACCATCTTTTCTCATGGTTTCTCCTTTCACAAATTCTCTAACATACTCATAGGCATCATCAATATGCGATAGACCACAACGATGACGATACCTGCTGCAGCATATGTCACGCACTGCATGATCTGTGTGAGCCTTTTGATCTGCCTCTTTGTGCGCTGATCGCACATGGACAAATACGCTTCGAGCATCGCTTCTGTATTTTCACTGTACAGGGAAATCCTGAAGAAGCGGGCAAGGGCTGGCTCGATGTAAACAGAATCCAGTGCATGTTCAAATGTTTCTCCCTGCAGAAATACCCTGTCCAGCTCAGAAGCAATAAAGGACACTAATGGTCTTGATGAAAGATTCTTCATCAGGGCTATGCTTTCACGGGTGGACATACTGCGGGCTTTGCACTGCAGGAAGAAGATGGCAAACTGCCTTGATGCATATTGCACAAGCAATGTGCCACTGAAGCGTCTTGCAAGGAAGCGATAGGTAGAAACGATGCGGGCATCCGAAAGAAAGATGAGCAGCAGGATGGCGGAAAGAATTACCGATGCAAAGAGAATCCACGAAAACAGTTCCACAAACCCACTCAGTACAAGCACTGATTCATCCGCTGTACCAAAGGAGGAAAGCATGGACATCATGCCCGGCAATACCGTCTTATCAAACAGCACAATGCCAAAGCTGATCCCCGTCAGTAAGAGAAACGGGTATAGCAGTCCTTTCAACAGCTGCTGTTTATCCTCCCTTTCCTTATGGACCATCGTCTTCGCAAGCAATAAACTGTCATTGACCGTAAGAAACGAAAGAAAATCCGTCAGATACTTCTTCCATGCTGCAGGAACATAGTCTTTGATAAACGACCTCAGCTCCTCACCATTTTCAAGCTTCCTTCTCATCCTGTCGAAGTACACCTTGTTTTTCTCTGTTTCAAGTACGGTAAGCGCATCTTTGAAGGCAAAACCACCATCCATGAGCGATGAAAGAGCCTCCACATCTCCATCAGAAATTGTCTTTGGAAATAATTGCTGTATCCAGTTCGCTGATACCTGCTTCTTCCAGCTTTCTTGCAAGCGGGACAAAATCTGTGGAAGTACATTTGTTTTCAAACCAGTATTCAACCTCCTTCCTGTCCATAAACTCATAAATGCCTGTCTTTCTTCCATCCTTCATCTCAAACAACCTCTGGTTCAGCACACCTGTCAATACATCCTTCAGCTGATAGGCATCCACCCCAAGCTCCAAAAGCCTCAATATGGCAGAGACACAATCCTGGGCATGAAGACTGGTCACAACAAGATGACCCGTCAGAGCACACCGCACTGCCATCATGGCTGCCTCAGAGTCACGGATCTCCCCGATCATGATGATGTCCGGATCATGGCGCATGAGCTGCCGTATGCCTTCCGCATAGGACATGTGCTGCTTCTCATTGACTTGTAGCTGGATGTAGCGCTCATGTACAACTTCCACCGGATCTTCCAGGGTGTAGATCTTTCTGCCATTCACCGCATC
>CAJKOS010000017.1 GCA_905201565.1 uncultured Erysipelotrichaceae bacterium | reverse complement strand
CTTACACCGTAATAGCTTTCACATGGATAAATACCAGTAATGCAGAAAAGGTAAATTTTGACTCTATTATTATCAATTTGTTTAATTGATTCAAAAACATTCATTGTTGCTGAAGATGATAATACAAATCTATTAGATCAGTATTATTCCCTTGTTGAAAACAAGAAATTGATATCTGATGACAGATTATCTGAAAAAGATTATTCTACCGAATCATCCGGACATTATTCTGCGGAATTTGATGTGTTTAATTACATCAATGAAATGCCTGAAGCTGATGTTGTTGCATATTCACAATCTGAAGAACTGGTAGAGGTAATCTCTTATGATACGATGAATGAAATGTATTCTTATATTTCAGTTAATCCAAGCGAACCTCAATCTATGATTTTTATTGTAGATGGTATTAAATATGATGTGTCGGTTTCTCTCACGAATATTACATTAACATCTTCAAACAATGAAAATCTGAATATTTTATCTTTTGAACCGGATGAAAAAGATAAAGAATTATTTGAGGATGTCGTTTCTGCTAATTCTATAAGTGTTCCTTCAAATGGCAGCTGGATTTTAATGGCGTCTGGCATAAGAGGACATTCAAGTCTATACGTCAAAGCGTATTTGTTTTTTGTGGCAAGTGGAGTGCAAATGTTGAAATTATATGTGCCATCCCTTGAAATTTATTTAGATATAGCAGCTGGTGGAATCGCTCTTGGGTCAGAATATATTGAAGACTTCGACACAGTATATGATCGTTATTATATGTCGGACTGCACTACTTATTTTAGAGAATATACAAGATACTATAATGATGGGGAATACGCAGGATCTGGAAATTCTTACTTCCATAGTGTACGACCGGATTATGCTGGTCAAAATTGTCTGGCTTATGTTTAATACGTACAAGAAGAGGACTATTTTCTCCGACTCCCTGGTATTTTTTATCGGATTCTTTCAGGTTATTTTGATTACACATATTGATGTGTCAATCGTGTACAAAATTATCATTTTACTGACAAGTCTGGCTGTGTTCAGGTTTAGGCTTCATTTTGTTGAAAATACCAGAAAGCTGTATCCTCACACAGAGGATTCAAATCGTTTCAAGTTGCTCCGATTGGCTATCTATATCATGATAACAGGTCTGTCTTTTCTTACGTTAGCGTGAAGAATGAGTTGACGTGGGAGAACTATGGACATCAATAGTGGAGAATTCTGGTTGGATTTATTTTTCTTCCAAAGCAATCTGTGGATGAATGTGAAGTCTGGGGCTCATGCCCTGGACTTTTGCTGTTAGCAGGCTCAACCGAGTTGGGGAGAGCCTTTGAAACTATGATATAACACTATAATCAGCACTATAAATAATATATACTTGTTATGTGAGGGTGGTGACTTGGCTGGGGGTGATGAAATGGCAAATGACATTGTGATATTCAAAAATGGTGAACTTGAACTGGAAGTTACTGTCAGTGAAGATCGTGAAAATGTATGGCTTTCACAACGACAGATGGCAACACTGTTTAATGTTTCTGCAGATAATATCGGATTGCACATCAAAAATATCCTGGCTGATAAAGAGTTGGATTCTTCAACTACCGAGGAATCCTCGGTGGTTCAAACCGAGGGGAAAAGAAAAGTCAGACGTACTATAAAAATTTATAATCTGGACATGATTCTGGCTGTAGGGTATCGTGTGAAATCTCCTAATGGCATCATCTTTCGCAAATGGGCTACATCAATTCTGAAGGACTACATGATCAAAGGGTATGCAATGAATGAAAAGAGATTGGAAGTTCTGCATAAGACCGTTGAAATCCAATCCAGAATGCTGGCTGCTTCTTTGAATGTGGAAGAAAATGAAATGTTGAATATCATCGATGCATATCAAAATGCGCTTTCGTTGCTCGATGATTACGATCATGGATCTGTATCAAAACCAGATGGCAAGGATTCTGTCTATCGGCTGACCTATGAAGAATGCCGGGAACTGATTGATAAGATGAAGTTTCAATCTGCTGTGTTTGGAGTCGAAAGAGAACAGGGCAAACTGAACGGTATTCTGGCGGCGGTATATCAGAATGTTTTTGGTCAGGAAATTTATCCAAGTATTGAAGAGAAAGCTGCCAATCTTTTGTACTTTCTGATAAAAGATCATCCTTTCGCGGATGGGTGCAAGCGCATTGGAGCGACAATCTTTTTGGAATTCTTGAACAAAAACCATCACCTGTTCATGGATAGGAAACAGCTCATTTCAGATAGCGCCTTAGTGGCAATCACGCTGATGATCGCGGAATCGAAACCGGAAGAAAAAGAAACGATGGTCAGACTGGTGATGCACTTTCTGTCAGATGATTAGTACTTTATTTTCACATCTGTTTTCATGATTGGGTGATATATCCTATAATTCGAATAATTCTCAATATTCCAGAATAAGAATAATAAGAAATTTGTGCTATAAATACGATAGAAACAGAAGAAAATCACTTTGTGAAAGGTGTGTGATTAAAATGATGGGATATAATCAGGCAAGGTATAAGAATGGCGACAGTAGTCATATAATTTCTGGATATATGATCACCGTGTTGATCAATGGTTTTGACATGAATATGAAAATGGAGGCTGCCTTATGAAAACCAAGAATATACTGCTCTGGTTAATCGTGGGTGTGATTGCTGGAATATTACTATCGGCAATATTGACGTATTGTGGAGTTCCTAATGTGGTTACACTTTTGCTGGAAGCAATCTTTGGATGAATGTGAAGTCCGGGATATGTGATGTTTCAGGCTTTTTTTGACCAGAAGTTGACCATTTGTCATATTGTGAGATTTCAGATTGAATACACAAATTAAAAAAACCGCATAATGTTGCGGTAAAATAAAGTGCCGGCAATCGGAATCGAACCAACGACCTACTCATTACGAATGAGTTGCTCTACCGACTGAGCTATGCCGGCATGTAAAGCTTTGTTATTATATACGAGTTGATGAAAGTTTTCAAATGGAGAAGGGAATATGCGGATACTGATTATCAGACATGGTGAACCGGATTATGCACATGATACATTGACGGAAAAAGGCTGGAGAGAGGCGGAGTTGTTGTCCAGAAGGCTCAGCAAAGAACAGATTGATGATTTCTATGTATCACCACTAGGCAGGGCAAAGGATACTGCTTCTTTGACATTGAAGGCAATGAATCGCGAAGCTGAGGTTTTAGACTGGCTGGAGGAGTTTACACCAAAGATCAAACGACCAGATATAAAGCTGCACAGGACAATTGCCTGGGACTGGCTTCCTGCAGATTGGACAAAGGATGAACGTTTCTATGATAAGGACCACTGGTTTGAAAACCCTGTGTTTATGGAAGCACATGTCAAGGAAGCGTATAATACGGTTGTTCGTGGATTTGATGCACTGCTGGCAAAGTATGGATATGAAAGAGATGGTCATGTCTACCTTACAGAACAGGGCAATCATAAGACGATCTGCCTGTTCTGCCACTTTGGACTTGAGACAGTATTGCTTTCTCATATCATGGAGGTTTCACCAATGCCGCTATGGCATGGACTTTGTGCACTTCCTACAAGTGTGACCACGATTTATACAGAAGAGAGAAGGAAGGGAGTGGCTTCGCTCAGGGTGACTTCGTTTGGTGATCTGACGCATTTGTTGGAAAATGGTGAAAAACCATCATTTGCGGCAAGGTATGCGGAGTGTTTTGAAGATAATGATGGACATTGAGGACAGATATCGGATTTGATATCTGTTTTTATTTGTTGTCAAGTCCTTTTATACGACAGATGATGTGATAATATGGAGTAACAAGGGGACACGTTATGCGAAGACTGACCTGGGAGAGGGAAAATCCAGAAATCTTTGCCCTGCACAGCAGAGAGGTGAGCAGAATCAACCGGCTGGCTATTTTGTATCTGGCTGCCAGTGGTCTGATTTTCTGCCTTTTTGATGTGATTGCCCAGATATTGACACGGGAATATGTGAATCTTGTCATGGATGGTATCATGCTCTGCTATCATCTGTTATGTGTCTTTATCTATACAAAATTAAAAGATGATAATTCCTGGAACACAAAGCTGTTATATATCCTGCAGGTTGTACCGATTGTTTCATTGATCGCTGCCAATACTGCACAGGATCCATTCTGGCCGGAGATGACAGTGTTTATCTTTATCATGCCGCTGTTGATCTTTGATAGAAGAGAGAGGGTATATCTTTGGACATTGCTTTGGACTATTGTCTATATGGTTGCGTATTTCTTTAAGATGCCAATGGGTGATTTTGAAAGGACATTGTTACATTGTTGTGGGTTCTGTACAGCTTCGGTGATTACTTCTGGCATATTGAATGCATGGCGTGAGGCAAAGCTTGAAAATTATATTGCGGATATGTCACGGAGTTATGATCTGCTTACGGGTCTTCCAAATTTCTACCAGTTTTTGGATATGGCAGGAAGAAAGGCAAAGGAGATCTTTGCACGTGCTGACCATCCGGTATTGATCTATTTCAATATCACAAATCTCAAGATCTATAATGCCAGGTCTGGTTTTGAAAAAGGCAGTCTTCTGATGAAGAAGGCAGCGGAACAGATCCGCACTGCATTTGCGGGTGAGCTTGCCGGAAGAGCAGGACAGGACCACTTTGTTGTGCTTTGTGAAAGAGAACAGGCAGAGGAATCATTATACCGACTGTTTCATGAGATGGGAGAACTGGATGAAGAAACAGGTGCCAGCCAGTTGAAAGCCGGTATGTATGAACTGGAAAAGGATGAGGAAATCGGTACTGCCTGTGACAGGGCAAAGACGGCTGCGGACAGTATCCGCAAGTCACCGGATGTGCCTTGCCGTGAGTTTGATGAACTGTTCAAAAGAGAAGTCGAAAAGCGGCAGTATATATTGCAGAATGTAGACCGTGCCGTCCATGAAGGTTGGATTGAGACATGGTATCAGCCGGTGGTCAGAAGTTCTACCGGGGAATTGTGCAGTGAAGAAGCATTAGTTCGATGGAATGATCCGGAACTTGGCAGAATCCAGCCTGATGACTTTGTGCCGGTACTGGAAGATAACCGTCTGATCTATAAAATAGATCTTTGTAATATTGCCAACATTTTAAGAGACCTCAAAAACCGGGAAAAGAATGGGATGTTCATTAATCCTGTATCCGTTAATCTGTCCCGTACGGATTTCACCCAGCTTGACATGTGCAGGGAAATCATGGAAATGGCAGATAAGGCAGGCATTGATCATCGCTATCTGATTATAGAAATTACGGAGAGTGCCCTTGCGGAAAGAAGTGATTTCTTACGGGAAATCATCAATGGGTTCCGTGAACATGGTTTCCAGGTATGGATTGATGACTTTGGCAGCGGCTATTCTGCTTTGAATCTTCTGGATACTTTCCAGTTTGATCTGCTGAAGTTTGATGCCTATTTCACAAGAACCCTGAAACATGGTTCACGCAGTGAGATTATTCTCAGCACCATTGTGGATATGGCAAACCGCATAGGCATAGAAACACTTGCAGAAGGTGTAGAGACAGAAGAACAATATGATATTCTCAAGACCATCGGTGTATCCAAGTTACAGGGTTATTACTTCAGTTCACCGAATCCATTGAAACAGGTAATGAACAAATACCGCAATGGTACGATGAGACAGCTGGAAAGCCCTGTAGAAGCGGAATACTTTGATAAGATTGGAAAGATCAATCTCAATGAACCGGTAAGACTTGGGGATGGCAGTATTCCGGATCAATTGCGCATTGTGCCATCCGCAGTACTGGAAATGGACGAAGATGGAAATCTAGAAATCATCCGTGCAAACCGTGGCTACATGTGCTATTTCGAAGATCGAAACAAGGCGGATGGAGAAGATACATTTGCGATAGATCCTGCTTTTGTGGCATTGTGCGAAGAAGCGGTGGGTACTGGTTCATGGGCATCAAATAGTGATTATTTCAAGCAGGATGGACGTGTGCCTACCTTTGTGCGCTATCTTGGTGAAAATCCGATAACCGGAAAGAAAGCATTGGTTGCCTCAGTATTGTATGGTGGCGGTATCAGGAAAGAATGATATCCTTGTATTGTCATGATTTGATCAGATGTTTTTCACAATTGGTCAGTATGATGACAATGTAAGGTGGTGAAATCATGGAAGAAGATAAGAATGTTGAAGAACTGCCAGGCGTTGACAGTCAGAAAGAAGAACAGCCAAAAGCAAAACCTGAGGAACAGACCACACAGAAGGTATTTACAGATACTACAACTGTAAAAGCGGTCAATGAACCACGTCACATACATATCAACTGGGCATTGATCGGCAAGGTTTTGACAGCTGCCATATTCTGCTTTGCGTGTGGATTTGGTGGAGGAGCCCTGGCAAATTATATGGGTGTAGGAGAAAAGGAAACAACTGTGGATAACAGTGCTGCCCAGTTCTTTGGCGCATTGCCTTTTGGGGATGGAAGTTATTCGTATTCCCTGCCGGATTCTGGCAGTTCTGAAGAAGAAACACCTTCTGAAAGTTCTGCAGTACTCGGTATAACCGTACAACAGGTCACAGAAAGCGAAGAACAGGAAGCCGGTGTGTATGTTGTAGCGATTTCGGTTGGTTCCAAAGCACAGGAAGCTGGTTTAAAGATTGGTGATCGCATCATTAAAGCGGATGATACCGATGTCAGTACAAACCAGGACCTTTCTGGTGTGATAGCAAAGAAAGAAGCAGGAGATACGGTAACCATTACAGCTGTGCGCGATGGAGAAGAGTTTACGGCTGATGTGGAACTTGTATCGAGAAATTCATTGACTACTGATGAAAACAGAGCTGCCTGAGGGTGGCTTTTTTCATGCGTGCTACTCACCTTATGGTAGAATAAACAAAAGGTGATAGATATGAAATATAGTGTGGTAATTGTGGCGGCAGGAAAAGGCAGCCGGATGGGACTTGGATATAACAAGGTATATGCCCCTTTGGAAGATGGCAGAACCATCCTCCAGCATACGATGGAAGTCTTTCAAAAAGATGTGGAGTGTACACAAATCGTTGTGGTGACAGAAGCAGATGACTTTCATAAGATGACCGGTGGTACATGGCCAAAGAAAGCAGTTCTTGCCAAAGGTGGTGCTTCAAGGCAGGAAAGCGTATACCATGGACTGCTGGCAGTGAAAGAAGATGTGGTCATGATACATGATGGTGCCCGTCCTTATGTGAAACAGGAAAACCTCGATGCTTTGAAAGATGCGCTATTGCATCATAAAGCCGCATGCCTCATGGTGCCATGCAAAGATACGATCAGTGTTGTAGAAGATGGTTATATTGTAAAGGCGCTAAACAGGAGTACATTGCGGGCAGCCCAGACCCCACAGGTATTTGAAACAAATCTGATCCTTTCTTGTATGAAACAGGCTTTTGAAGATGGGTTTACGGGAACAGATGACTGTTCCTTAGTCCTTCGCTACAGCGATGAAAAGATAACTGTAGTAGAAGGCAGTTATGAAAATATCAAGATTACAACAAGAGAAGATCTGAGGGCAGGATAAAAAATCCTGCTTTTTTTGAGGGAAAAATCACTTTCCTGTCTACATATATAGCAGGAGGTGAATGTATGAAATGCCCACGTTGTGGAAACACAGATCCATCATGGTTTTATCATGGCTCCAAAGGATGGTATTGCCGCAAGTGCATCTCTTTTGGAAGAGCTCTGATTGAGGAAGAGCTGAAGTCAGCTGGTGTACAACAGCCGGGTGAACATAGTGAAGAGTACACCTTACCCTATCCTTTGACCCCAAAGCAGAAGGAGATTGCGATGTTTGCGGCAGAGCACATCGTGCATAGTGATGTGCTGCTTGATTGTGTATGTGGTGCTGGCAAGACAGAGATGACGGTTCTTGTCATTAGGAGAATGCTCAGGGAGAAAAAGAAGATCTGCTTTGCGATTGCAAGACGGCAGGTGGTCCTTGAAGTCAGTGAACGATTGCAGGGATACTTTCCCCATGCCCTTGTGACAGCGGTGTGTGGTGGTCATACCTCTAAGACAGATGGTGACCTCATTGTTTGCACCACTCATCAGCTCTACCGCTATTACCATACGTTTGACTGTCTGATACTTGATGAACCGGACGCATTTCCCTTCCGGGGAAGTGAAGTTTTGCATGGCATTGCAAGAAGTGCATGCAAGGGGCATGTGATGTATCTGACTGCTACACCAGATAAAGAATTGAAGAAGCGGTGTGAAGAAGGCAGTCTTTTGCATCTCAGGCTGCAGGAAAGACCACATGGTAAACCCCTGCCAGTACCGGTTATTCATACCGGTCCGACGGTTGTGCTCTTTGTGCGGTTATTGTTATGGCTGAAACAACATCGCACACATCCCCGGCTCATCTTTGTGCCTTCCATCAGGATGGCAGAAAGGATGGGAAGGGTGCTTTCTCTGTTCGTCAGGTGCAGTGTATGTACAAGCAAATCACCAGATCGCGATGCGATCATCGAACGGTACAGGAAGAAGAAACATGGCATTCTTGTCGCAACAACAGTCCTTGAAAGAGGGGTGACCATCAAAGATGTGGATGTCTGTGTATGGAATGCGGACTCACGGATTTTTGATGAGGCAGGACTCATCCAGATGGCAGGAAGAGCTGGTCGTAATTTTCAAAACCCTTATGGAGATGTCTTGTTTCTTTGCAAAGAGAAAAGTGCGTTAACAAAGTTGTGTCAGAAGACAATCATGGAGGCAAATCATGCGGTGTCTGTTATGCGGTAAGGAAATGGGGTCGGATGACCTCTATGATCTGTTTCTTTCGGATGATGTGATCTGCCGCAAATGCCGCAGTGCATGGGAGAGGACACCACATGAGATCCGACTTGATGGTGTACGGGTAGAAGCACCATGGATTTACAATGATGCCTTTGCGAGTTGTTTGCTGCAATACAAGGAACTGTATGATGAAGCCTTATTTCCGGTATTTTTGCAATGTGACAGGAAGAAATTACAGCGCAAATATCACAAATATCGGGTATTTTTGATGCCTTCGGCAAAGGCGAACAGAGAAAGAAGAGGATTTAATCACCTTGCAAAGATGTTTCAGGGTATTGGAAAGACCATTGAAGATCCATTTGAGCTGGTAAATGAAATGGACCAGAAGAAGAAAACAGGCAGACAGAGGGAAAGGATGACAGACAACATCCGTTTAAAAGAAGGTGTAAGTACAAAGGGTAAAATCCTGCTATGCGATGACACGATGACAACTGGTTCCACATTGCGTGGGGCATTGCATTGTTTGGGAAAGACAAAGGATGTAAGAATCATGTGTGCTTCTTTAAATAAAGGATGGTTTGAAAAAATCTGAGGAATATCACTTTTTCAGGCAATAAGAATACGTGAAGGAGCTGTTATGAAACGAAAACTACGTCAAAGATACGAGAAAACATTAGATGAGCTCACCCTCATGAGCAACAAATTTGCCATGGAAGTATTCAAACACAAGGAATGTGCAGAGCACCTTCTTAGAACATTATTGAAGGATGAGATAATCAGACTCAGACGTGTTGAGGTGGAAAAGACATTGACCAACATGTGGGGCAAGGGCGTAAGGCTTGATGTGATGGGTGTCGGCACTACCGGAGATGTCTATGAAGCAGAGATCCAGAATAATTTATCAGAAGCTTCCGTCAACCGGGCGTCGTACAATGGTGCACTCATGGCAATGCATACCATCAAAAAGGGTATCAAATTCAAAAAGAAGAAGCGGTACAGAAGATTCCATGTCGTGTTCATTACCGATGGAGATGCCGGAGCTGACATACACTACTTCAACACGCAAATCCAGGATGATAGTCCCATCGGGAAGATCATGCATGACTTCCACACGGCAAATGTGGATGATATGCAGGATGAAGTATTGAAAAAATATGTGGGTTATTACAAGAGAACACCGGAAGGGAGAAAGCATATGTGCAAGATCATGGATAAGATTCATAGAGATGGTGAACGAGCTGGTTTCAGAAAAGGTGAAAAGCGCAAGAGCAAAATGATTGCCATAAGCCTGTATGAAAGTGGGATGCCAATCCAGGAAATTATGAAACATACAAGAGAATCTGAACAACAGATCCGCAAATGGGTAATGCACGCATAATGGTGGCAGGATATTCCTGCCATTTTTGTTGTTTGCAAGTGAATGCATGGTCAAAATAGACAATTGGGGTGAAGGCATATATAATAAAAAAGCTTGTCAGAAAGCGGAATAGTGAGGTTTCCATGGCAAATTTGTTTAAAAATCTTTTTGATGAAGATACAAGAAAACTGAATAAGATTCGAAAGAAAATCCAGCCTGTTCTGGAGATGGAAGAAAAATACAAGAACATGACGGATGAGGAGCTCAAGGCTGAGACACCTCGTCTTCGTGAAAAGCTTGCGAATGGTGCTACGGAAGATGATATTCTTCCTGAAGCGTTTGCGACTGCCCGTGAAGCATGCCGCAGAGTTATCGGTGAATTCCCATATGAAGTACAGCTGATGGGTGCTGCCGTCATGTGCGGTGGTGACATTGCGGAAATGAAGACAGGTGAAGGTAAGACCCTGACATCTGTTATGGCGGTTTACCTCAATGCATTGAGTGGCAAAGGTGTTCATGTCGTTACGGTTAACGAATATCTTTCTGCCCGTGACGCAGAGTGGATGGGACAGATTCATAAGTTCCTTGGATTGACAGTTGGTCTCAACCTTCGTCAGCTTTCCAAACCACAGAAGCGTGCTGCCTATGCATGTGATATTACATATACAACAAACTCTGAACTTGGTTTTGACTACCTGCGTGACAATATGGTCACCCGTGTAGAAGACAGGGTATTGAGAGGTCTGCACTATGCGCTCATCGATGAAGTTGACTCCATCCTCATCGATGAATCCAGAACACCATTGATTATCTCTGGTGGTCAGAAACAGACTGCGAACCTGTATTTGCAGGCTGACAGATTTGTCAAACGCCTGACTGCAGATGAAGATTATGAAGTCGATGTCAAGACAAAGAGTGTACAGATGACAGAACAGGGTATTGCCAAGGCTGAAAAGGTATTCCGTGTAGAAAACCTGTACAACCTTGAACATACCGCTCTGCTTCACCATATCAACTCCGCCCTCAAAGCCAACTATGTCATGGCAAGAGATGTGGACTATGTCGTGGATGAACAGGAAGATGAAATTGTCATCGTCGACCCGAATACAGGTCGTCTTATGAAGGGAAGACAGTGGTCTGATGGTCTGCATCAGGCAGTAGAAGCCAAGGAAGGTATTTCCATCAAGCAGGAAACAACAACCCTTGCGACCATCACCTACCAGAACTTCTTCCGTCTCTATGACAAACTGTCCGGTATGACCGGTACAGCAAAGACAGAGGAAGAAGAATTCCTTGAGATTTACAACATGTATGTCTTTGAAATTCCTACCAATAAACCGGTGGAGAGAATTGATCTTCCGGATGCGGTATTTGGCACAAAGAAGGCAAAGTTCAAGGCACTTGTGGAAGAGGTCGAAAGAAGACATGCGACAGGTCAGCCAATTCTGGTTGGTACAATTGCCGTAGAAACTTCAGAACTCATTTCCAAGTATCTTGATGAGCGTCACATTCACCATGAAGTGCTCAATGCCAAGAACCATGCCCGCGAAGCACAGATCATCGCCAAGGCAGGTCAGAGGGGTGCTGTCACCATTGCCACAAACATGGCAGGTCGTGGTACCGATATCAAACTCGGTGAAGGTGTCAGAGAACTCGGCGGTCTTTGTGTCCTTGGTTCAGAAAGACATGAATCAAGACGTATCGATAACCAGTTGAGAGGTCGTTCCGGTCGTCAGGGAGACCCGGGTATTTCCCAGTTCTATGTCTCTGTACAGGATGATCTCATGGTCCGTTTCGGTTCAGAAAGAATGGAAGGCTTGTTCGCAAGTCTTGGCGATCAGGCAATTGAATCCAAGACTGTATCCAAGGCAATCTCCTCTGCCCAGAGAAGAGTAGAAGGTGTGAACTTCGATGCCCGCAAACAGCTTCTGCAATATGATGATGTCATGCGCCAGCAGAGAGAAGTCATGTATGATCAACGCAACTACATCCTCGAACATGATGATGTTCATACACTGATTGAAGATATGTTCAAGAGGGTGATCAACGACATTGTCACATCCAGTGTTCCATTTGATTCCAAGAATCAGGAACCAGATGTTTCAAGTGTGACAGAGAGTCTCAAGAAGATCGGTTTCAAGGATCTTGTCTATGCGGATGATATGAAGGATATGGAAGCTGGTGAGATGATCCAGTACATCTTGAACAAAGCATGGACATATTATGAAAACAAGATTGAACCGGTAAAGGACAGAATCCAGCCGATTGAAAAAGAAGTTTCCCTGCGCACAATTGATCGTGCGTGGTCCAACCACATCGATACGATGGATAAGTTGAGAACAGGTATCGGACTTCGTTCCTATGCATCAAGCAATCCATTACAGGCTTATGTACAGGAAGGTTATGAACTGTTCGAAAGCATGATGCAGACGATTTCCCAGGAAATTGTCAGCTTCTGTATGAATGTGCGCGTTATCAATAACGCCCAGCCAGCAGAAAACACAGAAACAACAGCGAAGGAGGCATAATGGAAATTTACGAAATGAAACAGGGCACTGCCCACAGCCAGGCAAAAATGGAGCAGCTTGGCTCCTCTCTTTGACCTCGCGTCTAAACAGAAGCAGATTGAAGAAAACAATGCGCTGATGGAAGCGCCAGACTTCTGGAATGACCAGAAGCGTGCCCAGAAGATTATCAAGGAAACAAACAACCTGAAGAGTCTTGTTGAGGCATATCATGAAATTACATCCGCTCTTTCTGATCTAGCAGAAAGTATCAGTGAACTGTCAGAGTCCTTTGATGAAGACATGAACGAACTTGTCCAGGAAGAATATGCAGAGACGATGAAGAAGTACAACGACTTCGAAATCCGCGTATTGCTTTCTGGTCCATACGATGACCACAATGTCATCCTGGAAATTCACCCTGGTGCAGGCGGTACAGAGGCGATGGACTGGGCAGGTATGCTCTATAGAATGTATTCCCGTTATGGTGAAAGACATGGCTACAAGCTGACAGTCATGGACTATGAAGAAGGCGAAGAAGCCGGTGTCAAGTCGGTAACCCTCAAGGTGGAAGGCAATATGGCATATGGTTATCTCAAGGGAGAAGCGGGTGTGCACAGACTGGTGCGCATCTCTCCATTTGACTCCAATGCAAGACGTCATACAAGCTTTGCTTCTGTGGACATCATGCCGGAATTTGAAGATGATCTTGAAATTGAGATTGATCCAAATGACCTTGAAGTCATCACCATGCGTTCCTCTGGTGCTGGTGGTCAGCACATCAACAAGACGGACTCCGCTGTGCGCATGACCCACAAACCTACCGGTATTACCGTCTTCTGCCAGACACAGCGTTCCCAGCTGCAGAACCGTGAAGCCTGCATCAATATGCTTAAGAGTAAACTGTTGCAGTTGAAGATTCAGGAACAGGCAAAGCGTGCAGCTGAAGTAAGAGGTGAAGTCAAGGCAAACGAGTGGGGTTCCCAGATCCGCTCCTATGTCTTTGCGCCATATACCATGGTCAAGGATCTTCGTACAGGCTATGAAGTCGGTAACATTCAGTCCGTGATGGATGGTGACCTTGACGGATTTATTGACAGCTATCTGCGCAGCCAGATCACAAGTGACAATGCGTAAGGAATTGTCATATACAATTGAAAAAAAAGACGACGGCCTTATGGTAAAGGCCGTTTTGTCTAAGCGGCTTCATCTTTCAAGGCGAGAGATCTCGCGCCTCAAGTTCAGTGACGGCCTTTTGTTAAATGATACACCATGCCGGGTCACTGAGACTGTCCATACAGGTGACGTCATCCATCTCATCTTTATGGAAAAAGATATTGCGCATGCTGTAAGGCTTTCCGGCAAACCTGATATTCTTTATGAGGATGAAGACATTGTTGTTGTAAATAAGCCTGCTGGTATGCCTTGCCATCCTTCTCATGAACATCTTGATGACGATATGGGTACATTGCTGCAAAATTACTACAAGGATCAGTTTACAATCCGTGCTATCGGGAGACTGGATAAAGATGTTTCCGGCATCATGCTCTATGCTAAGAACCAGCCATCTGCCGCAAGATTGTCAAAGCAAAGACAGGCAGGTAAGCTGAACAAATACTACCTTGCTATATGCAGTGGTCACTTTGAAAAGAAAAGTGGCACATTGCAATATGCATTGGAAAAGCGTGCTGGTCATAAAGAAAGAATCGTCAGCGGTAACGGACAGATGTGTATTACCGAATACCGGGTGGTAGAGGAAAGTGATGTGTGTTCTTTGTTGCAGGTACATATCATTACCGGAAGAACCCACCAGATCCGTGCCGGTATGGCGTGGACTAACCATCCGCTTGTTGGCGATAAGCTCTATGGTGGAGATATGACAAAGCTGCATCGTCCTGCTTTGCATTGTGCTGTGTTAGACCTTGAACAGCCGTTTACCGGCAAGCCCATCCATGTGGAGTGCCCATTGCCAGAAGAAATGGAAGGAATCATGAAAAAAAGCGTTCAATGAGAACGCTCATAGAAGAAGCGGGATGACTTGGCATCCAGATGAATGCCAGTGGAAAGGTCCGCTTCTTTTTCAGTGATGGCATCAATACCTTTGGATAGTGGTGAAGGCACAACAATTTCGTGGTCTGCACAATTGATGGCAAAAATGGCAGTTTCTTCATTTGTCTTTCTGCGGAACACAAGCTGTTCATTCTGTACATAGCACTGCTCATACGTGCCTTCTGCGAACACCGGATGTCTTCGCCGCATAGCGGAAAGCTCTGCAATATGGTCTGTTAAGTCGTTCCATTCTGGTTTTTCGACCGATGGGCGAAGCGGATCGTCACTCCAGTTGGTTCGCATGCCCTCCATGCCCCACTCACTGCCGTAGTAAATACATGGCATACCGGGCATTGCATAGATGAGGTCATAAGCAAGGGGAAGATCCTTCTTGTCGGAGAGTTCGCTGGCAATGCGGTTGACATCATGGTTGTCCACAAATGATAACAGATGTTCTCCTTTGTAAAGTGTCCAGTTCTCAGGCCCAAACTGCCGGTTCAGTGAAAAGGCAATTTCAAAGAGATTATGGCTGTTGAGGGAAGAGTAGATGCCTTTGCGGCATTCGTAGTTTGTGACAGAGTCAAGGCCGCAGTCCTTGAGCAGTACATTGTAGTCTCCATTGATGATTTCTCCCAGCAACAGGAAGTCCGGATTGATGGCTTTGACATGTGCCTTGAGTTCTTTGAGGAAGTCGCGGTCTACCATATAGGCAACATCCAGCCGCAAGCCGTCTATGCCGAAGAATTTGATCCAGAGGTCAATACTCTTTAGCAGATATTCTTTGACGGCAGGATTTTTGAGGTTGAGGCGGACGAGTTCATCATGCCCTTCCCAGTTTTCATAAGTAAAGCCATCACGGGCCCAGGTGTCGTTGTAATTGATGTTAAACCAGTCCGAATACGGGCTGTCCCACTTCTTTTCCTGTACATCTTTGAATGGTCCAAAACCTCTTCCAACATGGTTGAAGACACCATCGAGGATGATGCGTATACCTGCTTTATGCAAAGCATCGCATACGACCTGGAAATCAGCGTTACTGCCAAGCCGGCAGTCAATCTTGCGGTAGTTACGGGTATCATAGCCATGTTTGTCGCTTTCAAAGACCGGACAGAACCATACGGCGGTGACACCGAGTTTTGCAAGATGCGGCACAAAGTCCAGAACACGTGCAATGCGGTTGACGGTAATGCCGTCATTTTCTTTTGGCGCACTGCACATGCCAAATGGGTAAATCTGATAGACAATTTGATTGAAGTCCATATTCAAATCTTTCCTTTCATAAAGTTGGCGATCATTTCACTCGTCAATGAGGCATTACCACCAGTTTCGATATTTTCATTCCGTTCTGCCCATCGGGCAACACGTAATTCTTCTTCACACATCGTGATGGCATCACTGCCTTTGACATGGGCATAGAAGCCAAACAAAAGGGTGGAAGTAAAGCCCCATGGCTGGGACTTGTAATATGTCAGCTTCTCTACATCAAGACCGGTTTCTTCTTTGACCTCACGGATACATGTCTCTTCAATGGTTTCTCCTATTTCGTTGAAACCAGCCACAAGGGCATATTTCTGGTAACGACCATGGGCATACTTTGTGACAAGGAGCTGGTCTTTGTCATTGATGACACCGACTATAACAGCTGGCATGATGCGTGGGTAAACGATGTTATTGCATTTGGGACAACGCATGGCGCGTTCTTTTTTGTCCATTTCCATGGCGGTTCCGCACTTTCCGCAATAGCGATTGATGCGCATCCAGGCATAGATTTGCCAGCCGGTAATTGCCGCAAAGGCAAGGTGGCGGGGAAAGTAGAAACGGAGGTTGTACGTGTTGAGTGAAACGGCGTTACTGTTATGATAGTCTGCCATAAAACATGATTTATCGTCAATGGTGAGCAAAAAGGTGAAATGAAGATCATGAGGCAGATCCTCATAGCGGTAAAATGCCTCATTGTTCTTCATGAGAATGTTATTTCCATCATAGATGAATACATAGTCTCCTTCTTTTGGCATAACCGGTTTGTATTCATTATGTAATACATGTGGAGCAATATCCTGTATCATAGAAGTCCTCCCAACTGTTTTATATTATAATTCTGATATGGGATTCATGACAAATGCAGGAGACAGACCGTATGATAAGTGCCTTGAAACTTCAACAGCAGATTCCTTCTTTCTATCACGTACACTGTTTTGAACGGTTGGAAAGCACAAATACTTTTCTGATGGAACATCATGAGATGGAAGAGGGAACCGTCATCCTTGCGGATGAGCAGACCGGCGGTAAGGGGAGAAATGGACGTGTTTTCCATTCTCCCAAAGGTACCGGCATTTATCTCTCTGTTCTTTTGAAGCCAAAGGGAGATCTTTATGACATGCTTTCATTGACAGCTGTTGCTGCTGTCAGCTGCCTGAAGGCAATTGAAGATGTTTATGGTCTTTCTTGTTCTATCAAGTGGCTGAACGATATTATGCTAGATGGAAAAAAGATTGCAGGTATCCTTTGTGAAAGCAGAATGATGGCAGGGAGTGAAAACATGGCGGCAATGGTTGTCGGTGTCGGCATCAATGTGCATTCTTTTGCCAAGCCATCCGACATTGCCAATATTGCGGCATCACTGGAAGAGTTTACAGATAAACAAAAACCACGCCAGATGCTTGTGGCGCGGTTTCTGCATCATTTCTATGCTTTATATAATCTTAGGGGTGATAATTCTATGCATGCCTTTTACCGCAATCATTCTCTGGTGATCGGTAAAGTTGTAACTGTAATTTACAACAATACGAAATATCAGGCATATGCCCAGGATGTGGATGAACGGTATCGACTGCTTCTCAGAAAAGAGGATGGCACGTACGATTATCTTTCCACCGGTGAGGTTTCAATCCGGCTTTGAATGAGTTCGTGCAGCTCTTGTGCAAATATTCCCTTGTCCTTTCTGCCATATTCTGCAAAGCGGATTGGTTTGCCGTAGGTTATACCAAGCTGTTTTGATTTATCATCATTTTTGTCAAGGATATAGGCATTTTCCAGGGTTACAGGAACGATGGTCGCCTTGGCAAGGTAGGCGGGAAGCAGTGAACCTTCTTTGAAAGGGTTCATACGGTCGCCTCTGCTGCGCGTGCCTTCCGGAAAAATGAGTAAATTTTGACCGGATTTGAGGGAGCGTGCGGCTTCTCGCAGCATGTGTACATTGCCTTCCCTGCTGTTGCGGTCAAAGTGAATGGTACCGATATTGCGTGCCCATCTGCCAAAGATTGGCATTTTTTCATTTTCCTTTTTGGAAATGAAGGCAACATGCACCGGACAACTTGCCAGTACCAATACCGGGTCCAGAGTTCCTTGATGGTTTGATACAAAGTAGATGGTTTCATCAAGGGGAATGTTTTCAACACCTTTGACAGTTAGGGGATAGCCGAGTGTTTTCAGCAGGCTCTTCGCCCATTGTTCCGCCCGCTGTTGTCTTTGCGGCAGCGGTTTGTTTTGCTGTATAAGAGAGCTCAGCCAGCTTGCCGGAAGCAACGGAAGAGCTTTGAGAAAGTCAGTTGTCTTCATGAGGTGCTTCCTGTAAGGCACACATGATTTCGCCTTCTGCTGCTATTTCTCCTTCTACGGTTGCACAGCATTTGGCAAAGGCAATGCCACCGAGCAGGCGGCTGAACTGTACATTCATGGTAAGGACATCTCCTGGTGTGACTGGACGTTTGAAACGCATTTTCTGTATGCCGGCAAATAGTGGCAGCTT
>CAJKOS010000016.1 GCA_905201565.1 uncultured Erysipelotrichaceae bacterium | reverse complement strand
TGTACCTCCTGAAACAAAAATGCTCTAAGTGATTGCTTCACTAACCATGACAAAAATCATGATTAAGAAGTCACTTAGAGCATATATCACCCTCAACCATCAAGTGCTTTGTACAGAATGAATTTGAAAGATCTGACAACTGAAGTTGTTGTAGATGAAGAAAAGGGAGTACTGGCACAATCATCAATATACGGAAACATCAATGCAGATAATCTTCTGACATATTGTACAGAACATGAAATCCACCTCTATGATCTGGATACAGGAGAAGATAGGCTTCTCTATCAGACAAATGAAATAATCATTTCTACAAATATCTTTGGCCAAAATGTGTATTATATTTATAAAGACCGCGATGATTAAAAATACTTTATGAGAGGAAATACAACTGGTAACACATCTATAATGATGGAAAATAAAAATAACACTGAAGTAAATATCTATTCTAAATATCGTACAACAGAGAACGGGTATTTAGGTTTGATGCACGATGGTCAGTTTGGCTGGCTTTCACAAGAAGACTATTCCCATGAAAACTATGATGGTTTTGTTCCATTAAGATAATTTGAGGTTATGGTATGAAACTGCAGATCGATCACATCACTAAAAAATATGGTTCCTTTGTTGCACTCGATGATGTATCACTTGTTCTTGAAGAAGGCATTTATGGACTTCTTGGGCCAAATGGAGCTGGTAAAACAACATTGATGAACATATTGACGGATACCCTTTCCAAAGATGGTGGAGAGATCTTTTATGATGGAAAGAAGTGGTCACTGCAGGGAAAGAACATCGGTTTCATGCCACAAAGTGAAACAATCTACCCTTTCTTCACCGGTCTTCAATATCTGTATTACATAGCGGCTTTAAAAGAGATGGATAAAACAAAGGCAAAGAAAGAAATCCGTTTCCTTTTAAAAAAGGTTGGCTTATGGTATGACAGACATAAGAAAGCCGGGGCATATTCTGGAGGCATGAAGAGAAGGCTGATGCTTGCCGGGGCAATGCTCAACCATCCGGATGTACTCATTCTCGATGAACCTACTGCTGGTATGGATCCAGAACAAAGAGTAATCGTACGCAACCTCATTGGGGAAATGGCATTGTCCAGCATCGTCATTCTATCTACTCATGTCGTATCAGACATCGAATACATTGCAAGGGAAATCATTGTCATGGATCATGGACATGTGCTCTATCAGGAAAAGCCACATGTCTTACGTGCTTTATTGAATGATAAAGTATTCTTTGTCCATATCAAAGATGAAGAACTTTCTACCCTTGAACAATATGGCATCATTACTGCTGTTTCCCGGGAAGAACATGGTGTTGTGGCAAGGATCATAACAGATCATGCACTTCCCTTTGAAACAAAACCTGCTGAACCATCTCTTGAAGATGTCTACCAGTATCTTTTCCAGGAGAAATAACAATGAAACGGGAACTATCAAAACTGATAGCACAAAAGGTCATACCAGTGATGGTACTGTTGTTTCTGGTTGTGAACAGTTTTCTTTTCGTTATGCAGAATGGAGAAATGAAAGCAATTGGAAATTGCTTTTCCCTGCCCCGTTCAGAACTTGTTGAAGCAGGTAATACAGACTTTCCGATGATACCCGGGTTTGAAGCACCTGTGTCCTATGAAAGTGAAGCTTTGAAGAGAATTGAACAGGCTGAACAGTATCAGGATTGGCGTGAAAGCTATATTGGTGAAATGCAGCTGAAGATTTCTTCTGGTCTGTTTGGGGAAGAAAACAGCACTTCTGTAAAAGAAATGGAACGGGCAATAACAATATACGAAAAGCTTGATGGAATAGAGGTGCAGCCCGTAAATCAGATCACTGCAGAAGCAGTACTTTCTTTTCCTGTGCCATTTCTTTTTGCCTTGCTTGCCGGTTTTTCTTCTGCCATTATTCTCTTCTTCCAGGAAAGAACAGATGGCATGCATGCTTTACTAAAAACGATGAAGGGATTCAGAAAACTGTTCGTACAAAAGGCAGGTACAGTATTATTTGTGACATGGTTTACCTTTCTGGTACTTATAATAGCACAATGGACGATTGCCTCTGTCTGGCTTAGTGTCCCGCATCTATTCGAACCGATACAAAGCGTCTATGGATATCATACTGTTCCCTTTGCCATAAACGTATTGTCCTACTTGCTTTTATGTTATGGTTGGCAATTGCTCTTATTATTGGCAGTCGTTTTCTTCATTGTACTGGTTGTTTCTTCTATGGACCATTATGGAACAATTGCCCTGTGCATTGGAATATTTGTTGTGCTCAGCTGGTTAGCTGGTTCATCGACAAACATATGGATAGACAGCCTCAGTATCTTTACCCTTTATGATGCGCCATACTTCTATAGCCATGACTTTGTTCTGCCCCTGTTTGGATTGTTGTTACCACAACACATCTTCTGCCTGTTGTATGTGATTATGATTTGTGGCATATGTGGTTATACTGCATATCACTTCTACTGTGTGAAAAGTTTTGGGGCAAAAGAAAGAAATAACGGATGGATGAACAGATTGCGCTTTGGCAAATCACTTGCCTCATTCGAAAGGCAACGGTTCTGGAAACATAGTGCTGCTGCACTTGTACTGGTTATTGCGACTGGAATAGAAATCTATCGCAGTTTATCTTTTGTCTATTATCCCAGCGCAGAAATGTTTGCTTACCAGCGCTATAGTGAAGTGTTAAGTGGTGAAAGAAGTGCAGAGAAAGAAGCCTATCTCATGCAGGAAGAGGAAAGACTCATAGAAGTATCATCTTCCGGAAATCCGGAAACAGTCAATGAAGCAGGCTTCATGCGCGCAAAGAATCAATATGAAATGTTAGCGGATGATATGCCCTATGTATATCTGGATGGATTCAGTTACTGGTCAGGCATAACGGCAAAAGAATATCGTTTTATTTCTTCCGTTATTGCGGTAATTGCGTCCATACTTGCCTTTTCATTGTATTGTGCAATGGAAGATGAAACCGGCATGGTGATGCTTGAAAATGCATACGGAAAGCAAAAAGACATCCGGATATGCAAGACCAGAAATGTATTGTTCTATTCCCTGCTGTTAACAACCGGTCTGTTTATTCCATTTGTCTTCCGCATTCATTCTATTGTGCCTTTTGATAACCTGCTCTATCCGGCATGTTCTTTGTCATTATTCTCAGCATTGCCAGAATGGTTACCATTTCTTATTATTTTTATTATGCAGTATCTGCTGCTATTTACATTGATCTGCAGTGTATTCTGCTCTATCAGTCTCATGAACCGCTATGTCCATAAGACAGGTTATCTCATCATTTGCGGAAGTGCAGTATGCAGTGTTTTCCTGTTGGGATGGTGGTTATTTTTGCATTTATCCTGATTTCATCAATTTTATATTGCATAATTAATAAGAGGGATATACTACTTTTTTATTTTATGAGCAAAAATATGTGCTTATAATATAAAAGGCATCTTCCAATGCTTATAGAATTTACAATATATAGGGTTGAATTTTCCCAAAATTCTGCCATGTTAATAATTGATAAGAAGTTACTTATGTAACACACTCAAAAAGCTACATCTCTCTTAATGGGCAATAGAAATATGTTCATTTGATAAAACGATATAGTAGGGTTAGTGATAGCAAATGTTAACGTACAATCCTACACGGTATAAAAATGGTGACAGCACTATCTGCTTCCTCTGAGAAACAGTATGATTTGGTTTATTCTTATAAATAAGAATAAACATTACTTGCCACGTATTTGTTTTTGCCATATGACTTGCTGTATTCTCTATGGCATATCTCAATTGACAATTTCTTCATCTTGAATCAGTTCATTGATCATTTGGCAAATTGTTTTTCTGTATATGAAATAATGAGGAAAAACATGAAAAAGATAATTTCTCTTGTTGCCATTTTGGCAATGTCTTTATTCACACCAGTAAACGCTGATATTTCTCCAAGAACTTCTGGTAATGGGTATAGTTATGGCACTCATGTCCATAATGGGGCTACTTATAATTATAGTCATTCGTTTTATAATATTGGTAGTGGACTAGGTGTTTCATTTTATACACCTGCTAATGTGATACGTCAACACTCTTCCGTAAGAGGTACGTTTTTAACACATAATTAAGAAATAAAAATCGCCACCTGTAATCAAGTGACGATGTTATTCTTCATATTCTATTATTTATCAAACAACCAGCTATATTCTTTCCGGCAATCAAGAATATATTCTACATAGACTGTATCATCCTGGATTTGATAAAGAACAAGATACCGCTTTGCAATAAACATTTTGTGATATTTGTTCGGCGCTATACCAGGTTCTTCAAAGTAAGGAAATCGATGTGGCAGCCTTCTTAAAGAACGCATTGCATCCATTATTTCTTTTTTCTTTGATGCAGCAGCCTCTTTATTGACTTGTGCAATAAAGCGAACGTGCATCCCCAACAATCTTTTTGCTCTGTCAGAAACAATGACTTTATACTTGCCGTTTACAGCCATGCATTATACCTCTGCTATCACTTCATCAAGATAAGCATCAAGCTCATCAAGCGTACAACCAGTTCGCCCAGCCATTCTGTCTTCTTCCACTGCAAGCAGTTCTTCACGAAGTTTCATCATCTTTTCCCAGCGGTTAAATGTTTCAATATCCATGACAACTAAATCTCCTTCGCCATTTTTGGTGAGAAAAACCGGTTCTTCAGTTTTCCTGCATAAATCAGCTATTTCATTGTAGTTTTGTCTGATCACTGCGGATGGACGGATAATCATAAGTGCACCTCCTTTTCAGCTTGATAGTATCAAACTACTATTATTATAGCCAAACGCTACTATTTTATCCACCCATAAAGGAACTAACGATTGAACTCCTTAAGAAGATGATCATTCACATCCCAGATGACAACTTCAAAACTGTCCGCTATTATGGCTTCTACAATTCCAAACAGTCTGATATCCTTGATCTGCTTCATGAGCAGCTTGACGACGACAAGCAAAAGAAGAACACAAAAGAAAAAAGAGCCGAACTGTTCCGCAAGGCACAGCGGAAGCACCGTTGGAGAACAAGTGTACTTGATTCATTTAACCGTGATATGCTTCGTTGCAAATGTGGAATAGAAATGAAGTATATTGATTCTTACAACCCACTGAAAGGAAAAACAAATGACAGATACTACCGGCAACACTGTATTGATGAAATGCGAATATTGCGGATACGAAGAATACCTCCCGCTTAGTGAGATCTTACTACTGAGAGAAATCCCACCATATGATCCAGAGGATCATTGCCTTTGCCCATTATGCCTTCATGATATGTACCGGAAGGACTCATACCATTTCACAAGCAAAGATAATTAAATCTATCACTGAACAAATGATGTTTTCATAATGCTTAACCGAAATCAGCACATTGACCAGGAAGACCGTGTACTGTTTTTTGACTATATGACCATTCGGGAAAACGCATGCAAATTGTTATAATATACCAGAAAAGCCTCTTCCCATTGTTTGGAAAATTTTTTCCTCGGCTTGGACTTCGACTTCTTCTTTTTAGACGTCTGCATATCCTGGTAAATCAACGGTTCTGGCTCTTCCCCGTAAGGCTGAATACCCTTGATCTGCAGATTAACTATTGATCCCACATCCGCAAAGAATGATGGTATATCCCGCTCCGTTGCTAATGCATATTTGGCAAGGATGGTCACTGTCGCTGATTTGCCGGTAGTGAAGTTCGACTTGAACGGTTGTCTTGCCATCCCGCATTTATTGGCAATATCGAAAAACGTAACATCTGGATGACTCTTCATCCATAATTCAGATCATGAGAGAGCCAAGGGGCGAGATATCCAATTTTGTCATCAAATACGCTCACATTCATTTTCTCCTTTCTGTTCCTTCCAATACGCAAAAAGGGAAGGGTCGTAATATAGACCCTTCCCTTCAGGAAGACCTTGCGGTATATTAATCGCAAGGGATATACACTTTTAATGCCGCTTGGCAGAATTGAACTGCCAGTTCATCCTTACCATGGATGTGTATTGCCATTATACTAAAGCGGCGTTGCCCATATATATTACAAAATGCAGGGTAATAAATCAATATGCATTTCTATTTTGAGAATATGAAGGAGGTGAAACGAAATGCGGAAATTGATGGATTATATGCTTTGCAGAAAGTGTGCTTCTCGTTCTATGCGGGCAAAGGCAATTGTCTTCAACTGGATGGTCATTTTTCTCATTCTCTTGTTTCTCTACAATATCATCACATCCCTCATGGATCCAAATGGAGAAGTCATACGGGTTGTCATTACGTATTCCGGATGTTTCGTCACCTTTTTTGCATTGTACAATGCCGCTAAGGCTATCCGCTAGAAAGAGTGCCTGGTTTTGGCACTCTTTCTAGTCAAGCTCAAACATACCGGTATAAAGATTATAGTAAATACCCTTCTCACTGATCAGTTCATCATGTGTACCACGCTCTTTGATCACTCCATGCTCAAGAACCATGATCGCATCCGCATTGCGCACAGTACTGAGACGGTGGGCAATGACAAATGTTGTCCTGCCCTTCATGAGGCTGTCCATACCTCTTTCAATCAGTTTTTCTGTACGGGTATCAATTGAAGAAGTTGCTTCGTCGAGAATGAGCACCGGTGGATCTGCTACAGCAGCTCTTGCAATAGCGAGAAGCTGTCTTTGTCCCTGGGAAAGCGAAGCACCATCATTGGTAATAAAGGTATTATAGCCTTCCGGAAGCCTGCGGATAAAGGAATCCGCATTCGCTATCTTTGCGGCTTTGATACAATCCTCATCACTTGCGTCCAGCTTTCCATACCGGATGTTATCCATAATGGTTCCTGTAAAGAGATGTGTATCCTGTAATACCATACCTAAGGAATGACGAAGATCATCCTTATGAATCAGTTTTACATCAATACCATCATAGGTAATCATACCCTTTTGCACATCATAGAAACGATTGATGAGATTGGTAATGGTTGTCTTGCCTGCACCGGTGGAACCGACAAAGGCAATCTTCTGACCAGGTTTTGCATAAAGAGAGAGGTCTTTGAGAACTGGGTGGTTTTCTTCATAGTGGAAGCTGACACCATCAAACCGCACATCGCCCTGCATTTCTACAAGTTCATACCCATTCCTGCGGGGATGTTTCCATGCCCAGCGGTCCGTGCGCTCCTTGCATTCCACAAGCTTTCCATCCTGTTCTTTGACCCTGACAAGGGTGACATTACCCTCATCTGTTTCAGGCGCTTTGTCCATGACATCAAAGATTCTCTCTGCACCCGCAAGTGCCACAAGAATCAGATTTGCCTGCTGGGTAAACTGGTTGATGGGCATGGCCGCCTGGCGCACAAACACCAGATAGCTGGCCAGACTCCCAACATCCGTCAGCCCATGAATTGCCATCACTGCACCAACCACTGCTACGATGGCATAGTTGATATAGGAAATGGAAACAACCATCGGCACCATGGTCTGTGCATAGGAAAGTGCAGATGTTGCGGCTTTGATGAGATCTTTGTTGCAAGCATCAAACTCTTCCATGTTCTGTCTTTCATGGTTGAAGACCTTGATAACCTTCTGTCCGCTGATTCTCTCTTTGACAAAACCATTTAATGCGCCAAGATACTTCTGCTGTTTGCCAAAATACTTCTTTGACTTGGAAGAACTGAAAAGAATATAGGCAAACATGGCAATATAGCCAAGCACCACCAATAAGGACAACTGCCAGTTGAGCACAAAGATGAGAATGAGTGTACCCACAACCTGGATAAAACTCTGGATTAACATTGAGAAGGAATTATTCAGGCAGTTGGCAAGGGTGTCCATATCATTGGTGAAATGGGACATGATATCACCATGGGACTGGCTGTCAAAATAACGGATTGGCAGCTTCTGCATATGCGTAAACAAGTCATGTCTCAGCTCAGCAATGATCTTCTGTGCCACCCTTACCATCAATTCCGAAAAGGCAAGTGTCGCAAGTACACCAGTCAGATACAACAAGCCAACTCCAATTAATGCCATAAACAAACCAGCATGGTCATTTGTACCAATATAGTTATTGATAATCGGCCGCAACATATATGTACCAAGCAGATTTGCCATGGCACTGATTGCCACAAGCACCGCTACAACAAGCAACAGAAACTTATGCCTTCCCATATAGGAAAGAAGATCTTTAATCGTCTTGCGCAGATCACGCGGTTTGACGGATCCGATTGCTCCTCGTGGCATCTTCCTCACCTCCCTTCATCTGTGATTCATACAAATCCTGATAAATAGCAGAATTAGCTAACAACTCATCATGAGTACCGGATTCCACAACTCTTCCATCATCGATGATATAAATCCTGTCCGCATGCATGATAGAAGTAATGCGCTGGGCAATGATGATCTTTGTAAGATTGGAAAGCTTTGCAAGACCATCACGTATCCTTGCCTCGGTTGCGGTATCTACCGCACTAGTCGAATCGTCAAAGATGATGATCTTTGGATGTTTCAACAATGCCCTTGCAATACAGAGCCTCTGCTTCTGACCACCTGATACATTGACACCACCTTCATCAAGATATGTCTCATAACCATCCGGGAATGTATCGATAAACTCATCGACAGCAGCTGTATGGCATGCATTTTCTATCTCTTCATCTGTTGCGCTTTCATTGCCCCAGAGCAGGTTTTCCTTCACGGTTCCAGAAAACAGCACATTCTTCTGTAATACGATGGCTACTGCATCACGCAAAGTCTCAAGATGATAGTCTTTGACATTTCTGCCACCAACTTTCACTTCACCAGCTGTTGCGTCATACAAACGGGGAATCAATTGGACAAGCGATGACTTCGCACTGCCGGTAGCACCGATGATACCGATGGTTTCACCACTATGGATGTGGATATCCACATCACTCAATACATTTTCCTTTGCCGTCTTTGCATACTTGAAGGACACATGTTTAAAGTCTATCGAACCATCTTCTACCTCACCACCATAGGTGCCATCATACAAATCGAGCTTTTCTTCAAACACCTCATCAATACGATATGCACTGGCAAGAGATCTTGTGACCATCAGGAACACATTGGAAATCATCATCAGGGAATTCATAATCTGTAACACATAGGATAGGAACCCTGTCAGTTCACCAACCTGCATTTCTCCAGCAAAGATGAGATTTCCACCAAAGAACAAAATCATCACAATCGTTCCATACATCACAAGCTGAAAGGCAGGCATGTTGAGAACCGCATATTTGAATGTGTTCACCGCTACATCTTTCTGCCTCACATTGACCGTATCAAACTTCATGCCCTCATAGTCTTCACGCACAAATGCCTTGACCACACGGATTGCCTGCAGGTTTTCTTCAACGATGATATTGAGATCATCAATGGCTTCCTGCAGTTTCTTATACATTGGCGCAACCTTGCGCACAATAAACAACAAGATGATGCCAAGAATCGGTGTTGCCACAACAAATGTCATAGCAAGTTCCGTATTGATGGTAAACGAGAAGAAAAGACCAAGGATTAACATCGAAGGACCGCGCACAATCGGCCGCAGTCCTGTAGCGATGGCATCCTGGATGACCGTGACATCATTGGTCATTCGTGTGATGAGAGAAGATGTCTCAAAATGATCAATGTTAAGGAAAGAGAACTGCTGGATCTTCTCAAATTCCGCATGTCGTAATGCTCCTCCAAACCCATTAGCCGCAATTGCAGCATAGCGTGCATAGAGCAGTCCTGACACCAATGAAACAAGTGCCATAACAGCCATGATCACCCCCTGCCTTGCAATATATGCCACATCACCAGTTTGAAGTCCCACATCGATGATATCTGCCATAATCATCGGAATGAACAGTTCAAACCCTGTTTCCACTACCACAAACAAAATGGCGAGGAAAAACTGCCACCTGTATGGTTTTGCATACCTGAACAACTTAAACAACTGGTTCATGCGACACCTCCTTCAGATTCTCTATTGCCTGTTCAATGAAGTGTCTGAACTGTTCATTCTCCTCTTCACTGAAACCTTCTAACATCTCATCCTGCAATTGCATCTGTGCAGCATTGAGCTTTTCAAAACATGCTCTGCCCTTCTCTGTCAAAGAAAGACATACATTGCGCCGGCACTGTGCACTTTGTTTCTTTTCCAATAGTCCACTTTTCTCCAGATCATCCACAATCAGAGAAACAGTTGATGCCCTCGTGTTGTAGTAGTTTGCAATATCTGCCTGTTTGCAGCCATCATGCTGGCTGACATACCGCAGCACACGGGGCTGTCCATGGGTCAGTCCCAATTCCTTCATAAATGGATATTGGGCTTCCCGTATCTGTTGTGTAAGACGAAACAACATCGTATTCACCAAAGGTTTCATACCATTACCTTCCTAACAATTAGCTTCCTAACTATTATAGACGCATTTTATCATATGCATCACTATTTTTATGATTTTGCATATCACAAAAAACGGGGGTGGTGAATTCCCTTTTCCGATACCCCATCATTATCCATTAATAAAATATAAAGTTATGTTGAAATATACTATACTGATTGTGAAACTTATAGTGAGCAATCGTGTTGCAGGGTGGCTAGCCTTCATTTTGTAAAATACAGAATGGGAGGTGAAGCTTATGGGGAAGAATTCTTTCGATTTCAAAGACATGATGGCATTTGCCACATTTCTCTTAACTCTATTGAATTTCATATTCACTTTTTGTGAATGTAGATAATACAGACCATAAGAAATCCCACTCCTGATAAACTTGGCCAGTTTTTGAATGAGTGGGATTTCCAATTCAGTCAAGGCCAACCACTTTATGGGCGGTTGCTCTTTATTCACCTATAGTATAGCAACAGTCATTTATTACTTCAAGCACAGTATAAATCGGACTATGTGGTATTGCACTGTATAAATCGGACTATGTGGTATCTATTTCAGAACAAAAAGGAAGGTTTCCCTTCCTCTTAGCGCTTCATCTTATCCTTATTCAATTCATAGATGATCTGAATACCTTTATAGGCAACATCCGGATCATATTCATCAATCATATCTGTTTCATTGGCAATCACCCTGCCAAGACCACCCGTCGCAATGACATAGCAGTCCTCATCATGGAGTTCCTTCTTCATCTCTTTCAGGATATATTCCACTGAACCGATGTACCCATAGACAACACCTGCCTGCATACCAGAAATGGTATTTGTGCCAAGGATGGAATCCGGTTTGGCAATTTCAATTTCCGGAAGCTTTGCGGTCTGGCTTGTCAATGCGGCAGCACTGATACCAAGACCCGGCATGATGACGGTATAGCGGAATTCACCATCCTGATTCACATAGTCAAAGGTTGTTGCTGTACCGAAGTCCACAACAATACAGGATCTGTGGTGGGTATGGTAGGCATAGGCGCAGTCCACAATTCTGTCCGCACCAACTGCCTTTGGATTATCCGAACAGAGTTGTATACCTGTTTCAAGATCTGGTGAAATGACTAGTGGACGCTTGCCAATATATTTCTTCATGCAGGAATTGAGCGTATACATGATCTTTGGCACAACCGAAGAAATAACAACCGCCTCAATATCTGCCGGACCAAGTCCTGCCCTCTCCAGTAAATCATAGACAACAATGCCAAGTTCATCACTTGTGCGCTCTGTCTTTGTAATCAGACGGAATGAACCACGGATCTGCTTTCCCTCCATGATTCCCATGGAAATATTCGTATTTCCTACATCAACTGCCAGTAACATCCTTTACTCTCCCTTCAGACAATTCACAAGAATCATCTCTGCTGTCTCTTCCTTGGAAAGAAGACCGAGGTTCTTCTCCCCAACCCGAGACAATATGGTCACCACATTGGTATCCACACCAAAGCCAGCACCCTTTTCCCTTAATGAGTTAGCAATGATATAGTCCGCATTTTTGGCTTCTAATTTCTTTGTGGCATTTTCCAGCAGATTCTCTGTTTCCATGGCGAAGCCGATCAATACCTGACCAGGTTTTTTCTTTCTGCCAAGTTCCAAAAGAATATCATCTGTGCGCTTCAGGGCAATCGAAAGATCACCATCATTCTTCTTGATCTTTTCCTCAGCAATTTCCTTTGGTGTATAATCCGCAACTGCAGCAGCCATGATGATGGCATCCATCTCATCACTTCTTGAAAGGATGGCATCATGCATATCCTTAGCGCTCTTGACATGGATGGTACTGACATCAAATGGATCTGAAAGAACGGTATTGCCTGTTACAAGGGTTACCTCTGCCCCGGCATTGCGGGCAGCCCTGGCAAGGGCAAAGCCCATCTTTCCGGAAGAATGATTGGTAATATATCGTACCGGATCAACTGCTTCCATCGTCGCTCCGGCACTGACAAGCACCTTCTTTCCTTCAAGGAACTTGTTATCATCCATCACTTCCATCAATGCATCTTCAATTTCCACAGCTTCCGGCATCCTGCCCTTGCCCACATCACCACAGGCAAGATAGCCACTGGCACTTTCCATCACAAGAATGCCATCTTCTCTCAACTGGTTGATATTCCTTTGGGTAGCAGGATTTTCCAGCATATGCACATTCATTGCCGGCACCACAAGCTTTGGACAAGTTGCCGCAAGAAATGTCGTCGTCAACATATCATCCGCAATGCCATTGGCAGCCTTGGCAATAAAATCAGCACTGGCAGGTGCTACCACAAAGGCATCTGCCCTCTCCGCAAGGCTGATGTGGTGTACTTCCACCTCACCATCCAATGTAAAAATATCCCGGACAACACGATTTGCGGACAATGTCTGCATCGTCAAAGGTGTCACAAACTCTTCAGCACCTTTAGACATCAGTACATGCACATCATGCCCCTTCTTCTTCAATGAGGAAACAAGTGAGCACACCTTATAGGCTGCTATGCCACCTGTCACACCAACTATTACACATTTTTTATCCATGGTTTACCACTCCTGTTATCTCCCTACATTTTACAATTTTGGTATAATCAGACAAGAGGTAACAGTATGAAATATCTTGTCATATCCGATATACATGGTGCACTGACTGGTGCACAGGCAATGGAAGAAGCCTTATCCTTCCACAAAGCAGACTACATTCTCACTCCTGGTGATATTCTGTATCATGGACCACGCAATACAATCCCTGACGACTATGATCCAAAGGCAGTGATTGAAATCATGAACCGCAACAAGAACAAAATCATTGCGGTAAGGGGAAATTGTGACACTGAAGTTGATCAGATGGTGCTTTCCTTCCCCTGCCTTTCTACCACAAACATCATCCCGTTCAAGGGTCATCGTCTCATCATGAGCCATGGTCATATCTATGGACCAGATAACCTGCCTGAGATGGAAAAGGGCGATATCTTCATCAGTGGTCATACCCATATTCCTACAGCCATGGAGAAAGATGGCATGTATCTTTTGAACCCGGGTTCCATCTCTTTGCCAAAAGGTGGTCATCCTTCTACCTATGGGATCCTGGATGAACAGGGTTTTACCGTTTATACCACAGATCACAAATCCTATATGGAGGTCCATTTTGTATGAATGAACTGCATTGCGATGAAAACTGCCCGTTCACAAAACACCAGGAACATTGTATTGATTCCATACGTCTGTTCAAGGAACTGCCACCAGATGCCAAAAACAGATTGCTCGAGCACCACACCCGCACAGTGCATCCCAAAAATGAGCGGATTGTCAGTGAAGGCGATGCCATTGATGAAGTACTTGTCATTACCAAAGGACGTATCAAGACATGTCATATAGATAGTAATGGGGATGAACACATCCTCGATGTCCTCCATGAAGGACAGGCTATCTGGCATGGGATGTTTCTACCAGAACATACATACCAGTATGACATTGTCACTTTGACACCAGTTGTCATGTGCCGCATCAGCCGTCAGGACTTCATGGAAGTATTGCGCACCAGTCCGGAAACTGCCATGTATCTCATCGAGATGCTGTCAAAGGAACTGCAGGATGCTAATGAGAAAGCCTTTCTCTTCAGCATCCGCCATCCTGAGGAGCGCATAGCAGCCTTCCTGTTGTTTCGGGATACCCGCTGTATTGGCAGTACCATCGATATGAAACTCGATGACATTGCGGCATCCATCGGTTTGCGCCGTGAGACCATTTCCCGCTACCTTTCCCAGCTTGAAAAGAAGAATCTCATCCGCAGGGAAGGTAATGGAAGGCTCAGAGTAATTGACAGGGATGCATTAAAGTCACTGTATACATTGTGAGAAAGTATTCGCTATTGCGAACATGAGGAGTGATTGCATATGGAATATATGACAGCGAAAGAAGCTGCTGGAAATGGAAGATATCGCAAAGGCTTGTGCAGAGATATTGTGCAGAAGGAAGAATTGCAGGATGCAGAAAATTTGGCTGGTCATGGGAAATTCCCAGGACTGCCACAAAACCGGAAGACCCACGTCATAACGACACTTCCATGTTTGCTCCCCCTGTTTCCTTCAATGGGCTGATGCCATTAATGAACACCTCATTTGAACCTGGTTCCTGCAGGAAGACAATTGAGAACTTCTCTTTACAGGAAGACAAAGATATTGCCATTGCGGAATATTACTATTTCAGCGGGCAGCCTGAAAAAGCAATCAGACATGCTAAACCATATATGCATAGCAGCAGTGAGCACCACCGTCTGTCCGCATGTCTTATCTACGCCTATGCAAACCTTTCCTTATCCGAAATACAACAGGCAAAGGCAGCGCTTTCCCTGATTCACGAAGCCCTTTCTGCTAACTCTTCCCCATCCATAGCTGCTGAAGACTTCATCGCCTTTACTTCTGCTGTTCTTTTACATCTGCCACTTCCAAAAGAAATGCCTCCCATTCAGTCATTTCTCACCCATCTTCCCCCCGGGACTAAGGGCGTTTGCCCTCTATGTTGAGGCACATTATCTTTACCTTAAAGGAGAATATGGCAAAAGTGTCGGCATCACCGAAGCAACCCTGGAAATGGGAGCCTCACAATATCCCATCCCTGCCATCTATTTACACCTCATCGCCGTCATGGATTACATGAGCCTCAAAGATAAAGAACAGGCAGAAAGGCATCTCCTTAGCGCATGGAACCTGGCGCAGCCAGATGATCTTATCGAAGCTTTTGGTGAACATCATGGATTACTTGGCGGAATGCTGGAAGCAGTGATCAAACCACAATGGCCAGAAGATTTCAAGCGTATCATAGAGATTACTTACCGCTTCTCCTATGGCTGGAGGCGCATCCATAATCCAACTACCGGTGAAGATGTAGCAGATGATCTTACCACAACCGAAATTGCGGTAGCCATGCTTGCCGCAAGAGGCTGGACAAATCAGGAAATAGCCTCTCACATGAACATTTCCGTTCACACTGTCAAGCATCACATTTCCACTATCTTACAAAAGCTCAACATACATCAAAGACAGCAGCTCAAACAATATATGTTGAAATAACAGGCCGTCTTCCCCCTGCCCGATTTATACCCTTTGACGGGCGATGGGGAAAAACGGCTTTTTTGTTACTATGAATCAAAAGGGAGAAATACTTATGAAGCGAATCATCACATTGCTGTTATCCTGCAGTATTCTCACATCCATTCTGCCCCAGGCTTCCAAACCTGTATTTGCCACAAATGACACCATATATGGCGATGGCGATGGAAACAAAGTCGTGGAACTGATGGATGTCAATCTCATGGAGAGATATATCGCAAATGAAGAAGAAGCTGTCTCTTCCATCCATTTCAAAGAAGCCGATGTCAATGCGGATGGCATCATCGATGAAACAGATGTCACGATGGTCAAGGACTACCTCGTCAATAATCGCGATAGTCTCACACCAGTTCTTCATACCATTTCTTTTCACACAGATGGCGGTGGAGACTTTGCATCCATAGAAGCAGGTGAAGGATATTCTTATCGGGGAGAACTGCCTGTGCCACAAAAGGAAGATGGCACCTTCACCGGATGGCTGAAAGAAGATGGCACCATCTATCAGAAAGATAGTGAAATCATCACAAGTGATCTTATTCTGACTGCCTCCTATGAAGAAACACCTTCTCAACAACAGCTTTCCATCACTTCTTTTGCATTACAAGACCAGCCAGCAGATGTATCTTTTGTTATAAGTGGTAATGTTTCTGATACAGAAGAAGTCAAAACAATGTATTCCCTTGCCACAAAAGATGGCACAGAAGCAGTGGAAACATCTGTCAAAGACAATGGGGATGGCACATTTACCATCTATGCCCCAAATGGATTCAACCCTGGTTCCACATATGCATTGACTTTGTCGGAAGGATTGAATTTCCATGATAAAGATGCGATGTTTCGAACGGTCAACTTCATCATCCATAAAGACGAACTTGATCAAATCCTCTATAATCCGGATTTGATCTTTATCCAGGATACTATAGAAATGCAATATACCATCGATGGCGAAACACTCGATGTCATTGAAAATGGTCTTTTGAGCAATGACACATCCACCGATAAAGTGACCGGCACGTTCACGATGACGTCACAGGATCTTGAAACAGGTGATGTTGTGTCCATCTATGAAACAACAGATCCAAGAAACAGGGACTATACAGCAAATGATTATGAAGATGATGCGATGGCCTTCATACGCATCACTGCCGTCAATGGTGATATATACAGCTTTGAAAGCCTTGATGAAAATGATACGGAAGAGGTGCTGGCTATGCCTGATTCCATTCCTTTTAAGGTAGATACATTGCCAGAGGGAACTGAAGGCTCCATCGCCATCAACAGCTACGACACAAATGCCTGGGCAATTCTTGGAAAAAGCACAGAACCCAAAATTGATGTCAATGACTACCTCATCTTCTATACAACAGACTTTGAAGAAGCAGATGAAAACACACAGGCAGTCTATGGACAGGTCACAAGGCTGGAAAACGAAACCGCATATTACAAAACCATTTCCAAAGAAGACATTGAAGACTACATGAACTTCTATGTCAGCCAGCCGGTGAGCAGTGATGAAATTCTGGAAAGCATCAACCAGGAAGAAGTGATTGCGGATATTGAAAGGCAGGCTGAAGAAAGCGGTTTTGTGGATGAAGCGATGACACAGCTTGCGGAAAGTGCCCTGCAGACAGAAGAAGTACAACAAAGACTGCTCGCAAATGGAATTACAGAAGCGGAAATACAATCCGCGTCCATTACAAGAGAAGGCACAGCAATCTTTGGCAAAGGAAAGACAAAGTTTCTCATTGAAGACCCTTATATTCATGCGGAATTTTTCAAGAACAGACACTTTATAGAAAATGGTGTAGGTTTGCGGCTTGAAGTCGGCATCACCCTGTCGGTTACATCCAAATTGACAGATACGGCTGCCTCTTCCATCAAGATCGCTTTAAATGCTGCTTTTGAGCAGGAAGTCATGCTCGATATCAATGCGGATGTCTCCACAAGATGGAACTGGTATTTTATCATTCCGGTACTGGATGAAGTGGACGTCAAAAGTTCCATCGATATCGGTGACTATACATCCATGTCAATTGGCGCAAGGACATATACTGTCTCTGATGACCCTTCTTCAGTCAAAAAATGGAAGGCTCTTGCAAATGATTATAATGGTCCGCATGCCACACCACAGATCAAAGAAGCCTTGCGCAAGATTGATACCCTTGCCACAAAGGCTAAGCGAATGGCCAAAAAAGGCGAGGCTGTAACAGATATACTCAGCCAGATTGAAAGTTATAAAGAAATGCTGCCAATGGTGGAAATCGATGGCACTGCATACTCTTTTGAACAGCTGGAACAGGAACTTGCCGGTGAAGATGTGAGCGATGCGCTCGATGCAGTCCTTGAAGCAGATACGGAAGAAGACGCAAAATTCGGCACTGATGCTCTCATGGACCGTTACAAGGAAATGTTGCAGCAGGAATGTGACTGGATTCAGTTATTGAATAAAGAAAAAATCATCTTTTGCAGAAGTGGGATATGGGACATCTCTATACCAAAAGATTAGAAGGTCAAATGATTACTTAACATTTGCGGTTAAGGCAACGCCTAATTTCATGTTAATTTTCAGCAATGCTATACCATATTCGCCTGAAATTTGGAAATAATAGACATAAATCACCATCTCTCTTCTGCAAAAGCGGATTTTTAAAGAAATGTATTCCGTGACAAAGTATCTCGGTGTTGTAGCGGTCAAGGTAACGGTCAACTTCCTCATTGAGGCAAGTATGAATGTTTCTCTTGGAGCAGACTTTGCCTATCAGATCGGCAAGCGCTACAACTTCTGGCTGCATATCATCGAAGGTACATCCGGTTCGAGTGAAACCGACCTGGTAGATGAACAATTCCACTTCCAGTTTTATGTCATGGGTACCCTTGGCGTAAGAGCAGGAATTAAAGCAGAAATTGCCTTCGGCATATTGATTACCCACATTGCCAGTGTTGGTGCCAATGTCCAATTCGGTGCCTATTTGAAACTCTATGGCTATTTCATTTATACCTTCGAAAAGCTGCGGCCTGCCAATACCGAAGCCTTCAACGATACGGAAGAAATGCTTGGTGCCCTCTATGTTGACTTTGGCATCTTTGTCACAGTCAAATTTAAGGCACAGGTATTCCTGAACCTATTAAAATATGAGCCAACCCTCTATAATGGGGAATTCCCGATCCTGACAGCAGGTGACAAAGAAAACGTCTATGACTTCTCCTTGCCTGAAGATGATAACGATGCCCTCTATATCAAAGACAGGGATGAGAATTCCAGCAATGGCATCACGATGGAATTACCAGAAATCTATCGCACCATGAAAGAGATCGATCTGACCAATGGTGAAAAGAGTGAAACTCCATATCCATTAGACCGCTTCACCATCACCTTTGACGATAATCGCTTCACCATTGATAAAAATGGTGTCATAAAGACAGATATACCAGATGGTGCCCGCAGTCTTTCGACAACCATGCGCATCACGTGGCGTGGTGGCAAGCTTGCCTTCTCGAAGTATGACATCGACATTGTGGTACCTGTCATCGGGACAAACTACAGTGAAACAGAACTGAATGAGAAGTTCACCGCATCCATCGCAGTTGGAAATGAAACCGATGGCTATACCACTGTATGGACTGAAAGACATGGCAGAACTGATGTCTTCGACCTGCCTTCTTATGATGAAGTGCTCGAATTGATCGACTATGAAAACTACACACTTGAAGATGGTACAAATGTCAAATATGAATCCATTTCCGGTTACACGGAGCCTGTAGAAAATATCAGCCTCACCGCTGACAGAACCTTCTACTTCAATACCACATTGAAGAAGTACACCGTAACGATCAATAATGTCCAAAAGGAAGATGGCACTGTTGAAACCCGTACCTATACCACAAAGTATGGTGGAACATTCAACTTCAATGACCTTTCCACCACAGGTACGCGCAACCACGATACTTTGACCTATACCCGCTTCCTCAACCTGGAAAATCCAAATGACATAGAAGAAGATGTCCCTCTCAGCATGACGGCAGATCTCTTCTTTGCGGAAAAGTATGGAACAGACGGTGCTTCATTCAATGCGGCATATCTTGATACAACATTGACAGCGACATACACATTTGTAGGACTTGGCAACGTTGTACCAGATGTTGAAGTGAAATTTGAAGCAGGCACAACACCATCGTTTGATGGCATGATGGATTACATCAGACAATATGGTGGAGAAAATTCGACCATCCTGCTCGTCTCACCAGTACAAGCACCTTCCAACACTTCCCTTACCTATACGGTTACATGTGCAGCTGATGAGACAAAGCAGTCATATACGCTCAGTTTTGAAACAAGTGGCGGTACAGAAATACAGGCACAGCGGTATCCGGAAGGCTCACTGATCTTCCGTCCGAATGATCCATCCAAAACAGCCCATACCTTTACCGGATGGTATATGGCCGCAGATCTTACGATTCCCGTAGACTTCAGCACATGTGAACTACTCCGACTTATAGAAGTCGGAGCTTCCAGGAAGCTTTTTCTATTA
>CAJKOS010000015.1 GCA_905201565.1 uncultured Erysipelotrichaceae bacterium | reverse complement strand
CCCTGCCGCAACGGCGAGAACGCCAAATACAGTTTTACGAAACATATCATTTACCTCTACTTTTATCTTGTCATTATCATACCACATCAGGCGTGCTGTAACATATAATCCATTATCTCAACTGCATTACTTGCGGCACCTTTGCGGATCTGATCACCACAACACCACAAAGAAATACCCTTTTCAGACAAAAGATCCCGCCGGATTCTGCCAACATATACCTTATCCTGGTTGCTTGTCTCAAGTGGTGTAGGCACATGATCTTCCACCAGCACATCACCATCAAAGGCTGAAATAGACTTTCTGACCTCATCGAGGTCCAGCTTATCCTTTGTCACAAGGGACACCGAAACAGAATGGGAACGGAACACCGGCACACGAACACATGTACAGGACACCATAAGGTCTTTGTTATGCAATAACCTTCTGCCTTCATTCTGCATCTTCATCTCTTCTGTTGTATAACCATTGTCTGTCATACTGCCAATCGAAGCGATGCAGTTATAGGCAATCTGAGAAGGAAACAGGTCAGGTGTAACAGGGTTGCCTCTTCTGATATTCTCCACCTGTTCAGAAAGCTCTGCAATACCTCCCATACCAGCACCACTGACTGCCTGATAGGTAGAAGCCACAATAGCCTCTACTGGTGAAAGGGCATGGATTGGGGCAATTGCCATCATTGCAATGATGGTCGAACAATTCGGATTGGCAATGATACCATGATGGTTTAAGGCATCAGCTCCATTGATCTCCGGTACAACAAGCGGTACATCTTCTTCGAGGCGGAAAGCACTGGAATTATCGATATAGACAGCACCTGCCTTTTTGATCATAGGCGCATATTCCTTTGACAAAGCATTGGAAACAGCACCCAATACAAAGTCCAGTCCATCAAAACACCCTTCTTCTACCTTTTCACAAACCAGTTGTTCATTGCCATAGGGAATGGTCTTGCCAACAGAACGTTCTGAGGCAAAAAGACGAATATCCTCTTTCCTATACTCTCTTTCCAGAAGGCATTCCAGCATCTGTCTTCCCACAGCACCAGTAGCCCCCACTATTCCTACACGTGTCATCTTCCCTTTTTCTCCTCCATAATAAATGTATCGTATATAGCACGGATTGCTTTCTCAAAGTCCGCATCATTGACACCGATAATCACCGAAAGCTCATGGGAACTCTGGGAAATGGTACGGATATTGATATGGTTTCTGCCACACTCGGAAAGCAGTGCACCAGACATACCAGGACGGTTGCGCATCTCTCTTCCAACCATGGCAATCAGGGAAATATGTTCCTCAATCCGCAGCTCATCCGGTGATAAATCCTTCTTCAGATCTCCCACAATGTCATAAAGACAGGAAGAAACATAATCACTCTCCATAATCACAGAAAATGTATCAACACTGATCGGTACCTGTTCAATGGAAACATTGTACTTCTCAAAGATGGAAAGGATCTTCCGCAAGAATCCCACTTCCGTAGAACTATGTGCCTTGATCAATGTGATGATCGTAAAGTTTCTTCTCCCCGTCACACCGGTAATGGCATGGGGTGGATATTTCTTATCAAACGCCTCACAATCATCGGTGATCATCGTACCGGGATTATCCGGCTCATTTGTATTGCGGATATTGATCGGAATGTTCTTCATCCGCACCGGGAACACCGCATCATCATGCAGGACATTGGCACCCATGTAGGACATTTCCCTGAGTTCGGCATACGTAATACAAGGTATGCGCAATGGATGATCGATGATTCTTGGATCAGCTACCATAAAGCCTGAAACATCCGTCCAGTTTTCATACACATCCGCATTCACCGCACTTGCCACAATCGAACCGGTAATATCCGAACCACCACGTGGCATGACACGAATCACACCATTTGGCAAAGCTCCATAGAAACCAGGAATCACAATTCTTCTTCCCTTTTCACACCTTGCCTTGATCTGTTCTTCCGTACGTTCCATGTCCACCTTGCCATCATACCCAAAGGCAATGACGTCCCTTGCGTCCACAAACTGGGCATCGAGATATTCCGCCAACAACTTACCCGCAAGATATTCACCACGGCTTACAAGATAATCCGTCGTCTCATGACGTTCAATCAGTTTCTCAATAGAGGCAAACTCACTATCAAGATCCACCTTCAAGCCAAGTGCCTTCTGAATGCCATAATACTTTGCCTTTACCTGATCAAACAACGATGTATAAGAAACACCATAGCGGATATGGGCTTCAATGAGATAGAGAAGATCGGTTACCTTATAATCTTCCCGGTTGATTCTTCCACAGGCAGACGTGATGATGAACTTGCGATCATCATCTGCCTCAATGATCTTTTTTACCTTTTCAAACTGTTCCGTAGAAGCAACACTGGAACCACCAAACTTGACTACCTTAATCATCGCCCTGCACCTCTGCCACAAACAGGCTTTCATCCTCTGCTGTACAGATAAACTGTTCCACTTCCACAAGGGAAACAGGCTTTGTCACAAAACTGTTTTCAGACAGGGCATGGTCTATGATTGCTGAGAAGATGACCGGTTTCTTTGTGCGGATGTAGTAACGGGAAGTGTATTTCTGGTTGTCCACACGACATACATGCATGGTTCTTTCCACCACTGGTACATCATATGCAATATCGAGGATATCCTGTACTACCGCATGTGCTGTTGGAAGACTGCCTGCCCCCTGTCCATAGAAAGAAGCAGTACCAAGTGTGTCGGAAACACTTGTTAACATGTTGTAGTTCAAAGAGACAGCCGATAGCGGATCATCATTCTTCAAAAAGACCGGCATGACCATAGCACCAATGGTATCTTCCTGCTTCAAAGCACTGCCAACAAGCTTACACACCCTGCCCATCGCTTTGGCACATGCAACATCTTCTTCTGTGATGGTTTTAATGCCATGCATAATGATTTCTTCCTCATCAACAAGCGCATCAAACGCAGCAAGACCCGATAACATTACCTTATAGCGCACATCATAACCCTCAATATCATCCTTTGGATCTCTTTCCGCATAACCGAGCCTCTGTGCTTCCTTAAGCATCTCCGCAAAAGAAGCACCAGAAGAAGTCATCCGGGAAAGGATGAAATTCGTTGTGCCATTGAAAATACCATGGAATGCGGATATTTCATCAATCCTGCGGATTCTTGCAAGATTGTCCATCCACGGTATGCCACCACCACATGTTGCCTCAAAGCCAACGCGCACATGCTTATCCTTTGCCAGTGAGAACAGCTTCTCTGCACTTGACGCAAGCATTTTCTTGTTGGAAGTCACCACATGTTTTCCATTTTCGATTGCCCGCATGACATAAGAAGCTGCTGGTTCAATACCACCCATGCATTCAGCGACAATATCAATTTCTGGATCGTCAAGGATTACAGATGGATCTGTTGTACAACGGGGATCATCCGATTCCGACAAGTCTTTGACAAGAAAGGACTTTACCTGTACACCATCCAATCCATCAAGAATATCTGTTACACCACTGCCCACAACACCATGTCCAAGCAGTCCGACTTTGATCTGTTTCATACCGCCTCCTGTATTTATTTCAAATACACTTGTTTTTGTAACGTGGACAGTGTATCATGATCGGGAAGTGAATACAAGGGAGGATTTTATGCCGCATTACATCAGTACAAGAAACAAAAACAACCTCACAGACAGCCACAATGCCATCATCAGCGGACTTGCGGAAGATGGAGGTTTATATACACCCGCAAGCATTGAACCATTCATCAGCGAAGAACTGCTCAAAGGCAGATCCTATCAGGACATTGCCCTTGCAGTTCTCTCTTATTTCCTCAATGACTACACAAAAGAAGATCTCAACACCTGTATCACAAATGCCTACGATACAAAGTTTGACGATCCTTCCATCGTTCCCTTAAAGAAGCTGAACGATTGTCATCTTATGGAACTGTGGCATGGACCAACAAGTGCCTTCAAAGACCTTGCCCTGACCATCCTTCCCCACCTTTTATTAAAGGCAAAGGAAATGGAAGATGACCATAACACCATCGCCATCCTCACCGCTACTTCTGGGGATACCGGAAAAGCTGCCCTTTCTGGCTTTGCGGATGTCAAAGGCACTGCCATCACTGTCTTCTATCCACAAATTGGCGTGTCCGCCGTTCAGAAACAGCAGATGGTCACAGCCGATGGTGACAATGTGGCAGTGATTGCTGTAAGAGGCAACTTTGATGACTGTCAGAGAATGGTCAAAGAAGCCTCCAGCGATAACAACCTTCTGAATGGCTTGCATGGCATTTCCATCTCTTCTGCCAATTCTATCAATGCCGGAAGGCTCATCCCCCAGATTGTCTACTATTGTTCATCTTATGCAAAACTCGTAGAAGATGGAACCATTCACTATGGTGAACCTGTCAACTTTGCCGTACCGACCGGCAACTTTGGGGATATCCTTGCCGGATGGCTTGCCAAAAAAGCAGGACTGCCAGTTGGAAAGCTGATCTGTGCATCCAACCGCAACAATGTCCTCTCAGATTTCCTCAGCACTGGCACATATAATGCCAACCGCAACTTCTATAAGACAATGTCTCCATCCATGGACATCCTTGTTTCAAGCAACCTCGAGCGCATGTTGTGCATTGCGTCCGGTTATGATACAGACCTCATCAAAACGCTCATGCACGACCTTAACACAACTGGTCAGTTCACCATTCCGGACTCCCTGCTATCCACCATACAGCAGGACTTCATCGGTTACTGGTGTGATGAAGACAAATGTAAACAAACCATCCACGATACATTCCTGCATGAACATGTGGTCATCGATCCACATACTGCTGTAGGACTTGCGGCTTTGAAGCAATACCAGAAAGAAACAGGTGATACTACACCATCCATCGTATTATCCACAGCTTCTCCTTATAAGTTCAGCCGCAGTGTATACAATGCCATCACCGGTGAAGACATGGAAGATGAATATGAAGCTATGGCAGCTCTTTCTTCTTTCAGTCATACCACAATTCCAGCAAACCTTTCTTCCTTAAAGAACAAGGAAGTACGGTTTACAGAAGTTATCGATAAAGAAGATGGCAAAGCCCGTATCAAAGCAAGACTAGAGGAAATTGCCCATGAAAAAGATTAAAGTACCGGCAACTTCCGCAAACATTGGTCCTGGGTTTGATTGTCTTGGCATCGCATGGGATATCTATAACACCTTCACCATCAATATGAGTGACAAAGACATCCTGCATGGTACAGATCCCCGTTTCAATAACAGCGACAACCTGTTTCTCAAGGCATTCCATAAAACATGTGACATCCTGAAATGTGATATGCATATTGAAGCCACATTCCAGTGTGACATTCCGGTATCCAGGGGGCTTGGTTCCTCGGCTGCTTTACTGGTCGGTGGTTCCGTTTCTGCCTTTCTTCTTTCTGACCTATCCATCAATAAAGACATCGTCTTTGCGGTTGCGGAAGAAATGGAAGGACATCCCGACAATGCCGCACCTGCTGTCTATGGTGGCTTATGTGCTTCTATGGAAAACACAAGTGTACAGCTTCCTCTTTCCGACAAATTCCATTACACGGTCTATATACCTGGCTTTGAAGTCAGCACGGAAGAGGCTAGAAAGATATTACCTGAAAGCTACCCACGCTCCATTGCCACAAAGAACAGCGCCCATGCCATACTGCTTGTGCATGCACTGGCAAAGGGAGATATCGATCTTTTAAAAAAAGCTGGTACAGACTATTTTCATGAGCCATACCGCAAGACATTGATCGCTGGTTTTGATACAATCAAAACACTTGTCACAAATGATGCAAGTGGCATATTTCTCATCAGTGGTTCAGGCAGCACATGCCTTTCCATTACAGAACAGCCCATTTCTTCTAAAACCGAAGAAACCATTTCCCAAATGGGATGGAAAGTACAACAAGTCATGCCATCCGATGGCATCATAGAGGTAAATGAATGAGTAGTGATTATCTGATTGTCCATAAAAAAATCCTTCCCGAATATCTCGAGAAGGTCATCGAAGCCCGTAACCTGCTGGAACGCCATGAGGTTTCCACCATTACCGAAGCAACCCAGAAAACCGGTATTTCCCGCAATACATATTACAAATACAAGGACTATGTCTTTGCCTGGAGTGGTGGGAAAGATGACCGTATTGCGATTGTTTCTTTACTTCTCAAAGATGAAAGTGGTGCACTTTCTTCCGTGCTCAGCACCCTCAGCACCTATTCCATCAGCGTATTGACCATCTCCCAGGCAATGCCCGTCGCAAGACGTGCAAATGTCCTGTTGTCATTAGACATTTCGGCATTCAGCGGTCCGGTGAGCAGGGTCATTGAAGCCCTTGAAGAACTGCCAGGTGTGCTCGATGCCCACCTCGATGGGGTAGAATAAGCATTTTCCTTGCATTCCTTCTCAAAAAGGTCAATTATACAATCAGGAGGTTCCTGTATGGCAGAAGATATTCGTACAATGGCAGACACCACCGGTGTTGCCGCATTCCATCACCAGTTCGAAAAACCATATTGTGTACTGCTCGACAGTGAATACTGTTCCATGGGCAGAATGATTGGCGCAAAGGCATGTGAAAAAGCAGGATACACATACTATGATGCGGTAATCCTCTTGGATTTGTTAAATGATCCGGAAGTAAATGTGGAATTCATGGAAAAGGTAGAAAGACAATTGCGCAACAAACACCTTTCCCGTGAAGAAATCCTTTCCATTGATGGTTATGAAAAACTCACCAAAGCATTTGACAAAGCCATCGATATGGCACTTGCCAAAGGACCATGTCTCATCCACGATCGGGCAATCAAAGAAGATATTGTAAAGCGTGGCTATTCCGTATTTACAGTACTCAACTACGCAACAGACATCAACACAAAGATTGAACGGGCAAAGCTTTCCACATCCAACAATGACTGTCACACAGATGAGGAATACATCACCCGCATTCAGGAAGAAGACAACATCCGCTATAATTCCCATCTTGCCAAAAGTGATACCACATGGGGTGACAAGGCAACCTATGACCTCTGCCTCAATGCTGAGACACTTGGAAGGGACTATGCAGGTGAAGTACTTGCCAGCATTCTTAACGGCCGCTGATCATAGCGGCTTTTTTTCTTTCCTCGAAATCATCAATAACATACCAAATATGCATACAAAGCCGATGAAATCCGCAAAGGTAAATGGCGTCCCCATGAACAGCACAGTGATGATAGCTGCAGTTAATGGTTCAAAGAAACTGTAGAGGATAGCCTTCTCTGCACCAATCATCTTCACGCCCCTCATATAAGAAGTAAAGGCGAGCACATTTCCAACAAGTACCACAAAAGCTACTCCAAGCCATCCGGTAAACGTTGGTACATAGTGCATATGAAAGACATCAAACACAAAGGAAAAGACAATACCACCAAGCAGGAATGCCCAGCCTTGTAACAAGGTAATCGGATATTTGTTCAACAGTTGTTTTGGATAACAGTTATAAATGGTTACGCATACTGCCGAAAGAATACCACTCACAAGGGCAAGGGATGATACTTCCAGCGCACCTGTTCCATGGGTGGCAATCAGCCATATGCCAATGAGTGCCAGAACTACACTTGCAATTTCCCGTTTTATTGGTTTTCTATGTGCGATATAGCACTCTGTCGCAAGGATCAGTACCGGTGAAACATTCTGCAGGATGGTTGCTGTGCCGGCATTGGAATTCTGGATGGTCAGAAAATAGAAAAACTGGCAGCAGCTCACACCAAGAAGACCATAGATCAAAAGATCCATGGCATCTTTCTTTGTCGTCCAGGGCTGAATGGTCATCTTTCCATAGCGCATTGCACAATACAGCAATAACACAATTCCTGCCAGTCCGAGTCTTACCGGTACCAGCCATCTGCTGTCCATACCTTCACTTGTAAAAAGGTATTGTCCAACAGAACCGCTGATACCCCAGCACATCCCACCAAAAGCTGTTAAAAACGCACCTGTCCATTTTTCTTTCATGCCGAAAATTTTATCACGAAATCATCATGGTGTATAATACCCCCATGAGGTGAACTATGACAGAATTATCGTATGCCGCAATCTTGGTAGAACTGACGGGTCTGGTCAGTCTGTTTCTTGGCATTTATATCCAGAACTCCAAAAAGGACATTGCCTATGGCTTTGGCACAGCAAGGGCAGCATTTGAAGTAACAGACCAGAAAGCCTACAACAAAGAAGTGGGCATGTTGTGGTTATATTGTGGTATAGCCGTATGCCTGTTAGGGCTGTTACTGGTGATATTTGGAGATGGACTTGCCATCTTTGTCGCAATAGCGGCAATTGCCGTCTATGTTGCAGGGTCTGCACGCTATGTGCTGACCATCACAAAGAAGTACCGCAAAGTCAAAGACCATGATGAACTCTGGAAGGATGTACGTTAAAAGGCGACACTAATCTGCCGCCTTTTTCGTTTTCAGCTCTTCTGCTATTTCCTGTCCACGCTTCGTCCCGGCAAGCCCACCAATACCCGTCTCACGCACTTCTAATGGCATATGGGCACCAATGGTGCGCATCGCATCGATGACTTCATCTGGTGGAATGCGGGAAACAATACCAGCAAGTGCCATATCTGCACTTGTGACCGCATTGACACTACCGATGACATTCCGTTTCACACATGGCACTTCCACAAGTCCTGCCACCGGATCACAAGCCAGTCCCAACAATCCTTTCAATGCTATAGCAGACGCATGGATGATTTCTTCTTCACTTCCTCCATCAAGGTAGGCAAGAGCACCTGCTGCCATAGCACTTGCCGAACCGATCTCAGCCTGACAGCCGCCCTCTGCCCCAGACAATGAGGCACGTGTACCAATGACACCACCAATCCCTGCCGCCACATAAAGGGCTTCGGTCATCTTTTCATCACTACAGCCATTTTCTTCCTGGTAGGTGAGAAGCACTGCCGGAAGTACACCACAGGAACCAGCTGTAGGGGCAGCGACAATTCTGTGCATGCATGCATTATTTGCCGCAACTGCCAACGCCTTTTCCATAACCTTTGAAACGAAGGAACCAGAAAGCATCCTTCCTTCGTCCATACGGGCTTTGAGCTTCTTTGACTCCCCACCAACAAGGCAGGAAGCAGAATACATATGCTTTTCATTGATGATGGCAGATTCCTTCATCTGCTCATACATCGTCATCATTTTGAGAAAGGACTGTTCTTCCGAAATATCTTCTTCATGACAATCTTCTTTCTGTACTACCTTCCAGAAGGGAAGCTGTGTCTTCTTTGTTTCTTCCACAATCTTTTCGAGTGATCCGTACATTTACTTATCCTCCATACTGAAGCTTGTCACCTTGAGGACACCTTCCACAAAACCAAGCCGTTTCACAATCATGTCATCAATTTCCTGGTCACATTCGATGACCGTCACCGCATGCCCTCCACGTGAATCACGATCAAGCTGTACGGTCGCAATGTTGATATTCTTTTCCGCCAGGATATAGAGAACCTTTGCCACAACACCAGGATGGTCATCGTTCTCCACAATGAGTGTCGGATAGTCACCCGAGAATACGGTCTTCAATCCATCTGTTTCATGGATTTCAATCCGTCCGCCACCAATAGAAGCCGCAACCACTTTCAATGTCCTGCCACTTTCGCCAACCAGTTCGAGCTTTACCGAATTGGGATGGGCATCTTCACCAAGATCAATTGTAGTAAAGTGGTAGTGCAATCCTCTTTTCTTTGCGATCACAAAGGCATCCGGAAGCCTGGCATCATCACATGCCATACCCATAAGCCCTGCCACAAGTGCTCTGTCTGTTCCATGACCTACACCGGTTGTCGCAAAGGAACCATGAAAGGCAATGGTGGCATCCACCACCTTTTCACCGAGCATATGCTCAGCCACAAGACCAATTCTTGCGGCACCAGCCGTATGTGAACTGGAAGGTCCTACCATGACCGGACCGATAATATCAAATACATTCATACAAGTTTTCCATTTCTATACAAGATTCATGATGCAATACAAAACAATGACAATCCATAGCACACAGGCAACTGGTACACCGATCACAAACTTTGCATGCTTTGTCTTATGGTGAAATACGCGCATGCCAAGCAACGCCCCAAATGCACCTGAGGCAAATGCCACACCGAGTAATACCTTCTCCGGTATACGCCATTGATTCCACTTTGCCTTTTGTTTATCCACACCATACAGGATGAATGCCAGGACATTCCAAAACACCACCCATATAAGAATAATTGTTATCAAATTTGCATCCTCCGAATCCCATTATAACAACAAGAAGGAATTCTGCGGTAAAATTATAGGATACGAACAAGGAGGCACTATGGCATCTGTAAACACATTGGAAAAATCATTCAGCCGCGATGAAATACTCTCAGCAGAAAGAATCATCCGCGAAAAGATGTATGACAACTTCACAGCAGGCTATGACCCCATACACAAACACTACACCCTTTCTGCTTCCTTTGCCTCAAGGGATACAAGCAGTGCTTCGATTACCGTCAATGAAGCAGATGGCAGGATTGTGCATTCCGATTGTCACTGTGACAGAATACGCTACATGGGCAGATGTGCCCACATCTGTGTCCTTGCCATTCTCTATAATGAAGAAGTTGCCACAAAGAAAATTCCTGTTCAAACAGAAGTACCAGCAGAAAGTGACTCTGCCATCAGAAAGCTCCTGAAGGAAGTACACCTTGCCAAAGAGGAAGAACAGGAAGGCAGATATACATTGCTTCCCTATATGGAATATGCAAAAGAGGACAAGAATGCTCTCACCGTTTCCTTCCGCATCAGCGATGGACAAAGCCATAGCTATGTGCTGAAAAACATCACCGCCTTTGCCAAAAGCATTGCGGATGGTGAACTCAAGTCCTACAGCAAAAACCTGACCTTTGTGCATACCCTTTCCGCTTTTGAAAAGCAGTGCCGTCCGATGATCAACCTGTTGCTTTCCATCGCATTGGAAAAGGACAAGATCAACGACAACAATGCGGACTACTATATGCGCGGCTTTCAAAACTACAGCACCGTCACACCACCTTCCCGCAACATGACCATCAAAGGCAGGTACCTCGATGCCTTTATGAAAGCAGCCATGCCACTATCCTGTTCTTTTGCCTTTGGAAAGGATTATGTTCCACTGCACTTTTCCTCTGACTTTCCAGAACTCAGCACATCCATTTCCAAATGTGAAGATGGCATTCTTGTTGAAGTCCATGGACCTCGTACCATCCTTTCTGCAGAACAGATCTATGCCTTCGATGAAAAGAAGCACCTTTGTCATGTCCTGCATAAGGACAACCCGATGACCACTGCCCTTTTCTCTTCTCTTTCTGCTTTCACTAAACCGCGCTTTGTCTCTGCACAGGATCTGCCTGCATTTTCCCGCACTGTCTATCCACTGTTAAGCACAAAGACAGACTACAAAGCTAGTGACTATGACCCCTTTGACTACATGCCATTACAGGCAGATTATGAAATATACCTCGACCATGAAGACGGCATGATACGCTGTACACTGTTTGCCATTTATCCTTCTGGAAAATACAATATCTCTACCAACCAGAGTGGTGATGGACGCCGCAATGAGGAAGAAGAAAAGCAGATGGCAGAGAGCACAAAGGTATGGTTTGAATGCCTTGATGAAAAGAAAGAATGTTTCATTCTCCATAACGATGATGATAAGCGCCTCTATGCCCTCATCAAAGATGGCATTGGCACCTTGCAGAAAAAAGCCACCGTGTACATCTCTGACAACATGAAGAAGATTTCCATCCTTCCCCAGCCCCGCATTACCATTGGTTTATTCACGGCTGGAAGTGTATTGGATCTCAAGGTCAGTACCGATGGTATGGACATGAAAGATGTGGTTTCCATCCTTTCCCACTATGAACGAAAGAAGAAATTCATCCGCCTCAAGAATGGCAGTTTCATGAATATCGATGATCCGGAAGCGCTGGAAAGGTTTGCTTTGTTGAAAGACACCCTGCAGTTAAAGACAGGGGATCTAGTCAATGGTGAAGCATCTGTTCCATCCTATCGGGCCATGTACCTGGATGCCATGAGAGAGGATGATTACCTCTCCATGGACAAAGATGACCACTTTATCCATCTTGTGCGCAATATCAAAGAAAGAGAATTCGATGAATATCCACTGCCAGAAGACCTTTCCACCATCATGCGTCCCTATCAGAAAGATGGTGTGCGCTGGCTTGGCAGTCTTTATGAAAATGGATTTGGTGCACTATTGGCAGATGAGATGGGACTTGGCAAGACATTGCAGGTACTGGCTTTTCTCAAAGTCCACCCGGAATTCAAAAAGGTTCTTGTTGTCTGTCCAGCTTCCCTTGTCTATAACTGGTACAGGGAAACAAAGCGCTTCGCACCTGACATGTCAGTATGCATGATCAGTGGGAACAGTGAAGAGAGATCTGCTCTCATCCACCATGATGAAAGTACACTCTTCATCACATCGTATGACCTTTTGAAGAATGACCTTGAACAGTACAAGGACATCACCTTTGATTGTGAAATCATCGATGAAGCACAATATATCAAGAATCCATTGACCAAAGCTGCTATTGCGGTCAAATCGATCAACAGTACCTTCCGCATTGCCCTGTCCGGTACACCAATTGAAAACAGGCTGAGTGAACTATGGTCCATCTTTGATTACATCATGCCTGGCTTCTTTACAACCTATGCCCGCTTCCGCAGGATATTTGAAATTCCGATTGTCCGTGACCAGGATGAACTTGTGGCAGAGGATTTGCATAACATGATCCGTCCATTTGTCTTACGCAGATTGAAGAGGGATGTTCTCAAAGATCTGCCAGAAAAGATCGAAGAAGTCTACTATGCGGATTGTGCAGGTGCACAGGGAGAACTGTACACTGCTGAAGCAACAAAACTCCGCCATGACATTGCCGGAAAGAGCGATAAGGAATTGAATGAAAAGCGGATTGAAATCCTGAGTGCATTGACAAGGCTGAGACAAATTGCCTGTGACCCATCTCTGCTTTATGAAAACTATCGTGGTCCTTCTGGCAAAAAGGAACTCTGTCTTTCCCTATTGGAAAGAGCGGTAGAATCCGGTCATAAGGTACTTCTCTTCTCACAATTCACCTCGATGCTTGACCTCTTAACAGAAGAACTGGATAAGCGCAACATTGCCTACCATCTTCTTACAGGTTCCACCTCCCAAAAAGAAAGGGCAGACATGGTCAAATCCTTCCAGGATGATGATGTGCCGGTGTTCTGTATTTCCTTAAAAGCAGGTGGTACAGGTCTTAACCTCACAGCAGCTGACATTGTCATTCTCTATGATCCATGGTGGAACACAGCTGTAGAAAACCAGGCAAGTGACAGAGCCCATCGCATTGGTCAAAAGAATATTGTGAACATCTACCGGCTGATCATGAAGGATACAATTGAAGAAAAGATATTGGACATGCAGAAAGAAAAAGCAGATCTTGCCGGAAAACTGCTGAGTGATGAAGGTATTGCCTCCACCGCATTTTCCAGGGAAGAACTGCTCACCTTGTTACATGAACTATAAATCAGTCCTGATGGAGATGATGCATCATCATCTCCTTTATTGTTTTTGCAAACATGGAAACCACAGGACTAAGCATATAGCCAATCATGACCATCATCCCACATAGCATCAGGTTATAGGTAACCATACCCCTTAAATAGAGCAATGTCATACCTGCTACAAACAAACTGACACAAAACATACCAGCAAATGTTCCACCGGCATCACTTTGTCTTACAAGCATTGCATAGATATCCGCATCATCATCTTCTTCCCATTCTTCAAAACCTCTGGAAAGAGAAGCAGACATTGCCGGCAGCAGTAACAACCGCACAAGCATGAGAAAAACACCCATGCATAAAGCAAATACACTCTTCAACAAGACCAAAATGACAATAACCGCAAGTAGCATTGCCACATATGAACGCTTCCCATTCGTTTTCCATATGTGCATACCTGCTACAAAACAGGCTGGTCCAATGCAGAGAAAACAAAGCAATGCACTTTCATATACCATCGGCACCTGTATCAATTGAAACATCTCAAGCACCACAACCGCACTAACCGCAAATGGCAAAAGCAGAGATAAGCCATAAAGCAATCCAAACACATTCTGTTTTAAAGAAACAGCAGGGAACGAAAATGACAAAGCAAGCAGTACAGAAAGGGCAGAGTCTGCACTGATTTCCTGTTGTCTGATAAACAACACAGCAATAACAAACAGAATACAGTACGCTGCTGTATAGATGCTGTTATGCAATGCGTGTTTCATCACCTCATCTTTGTGTTTGCCATCTGACAAATTATCAAGCACAATCACAAGCGCAGTAATAACAACCATCAATATTCCACACCATGGCAGCATACACCCCACAAACAAAGCAGTGAGCAGCACTTCACATAAATGTGACACCTTGTCCAACTGCTCCATACTGTATGTTTCTTCATACTGTAGTTCTTTCTTCAAATAGAGCACTAATGGATACCGCACATATACCATGGCACTGTGCAGGAAATACCTTCCTGCCACAATTCCTGTCATAACCATGGCACAAAGGATCAGAATATATAAAGCTCCAGTTCCATACATCAATGTATAGGCAAGCATCCCAAATGCAAAAGCAAATAACAAAAGACATGCCCTGTCCAATACATGAAGGGCAATATCTTTGACAGCTTCTACGCCACAGGCTTTTAAGAATAATTTATCCATAAACCCGACCTCCATCAATCAATGACAACCTTCACTGTACTTCCACCATCACTGCTGAGATCCTTCTTCACTTCTATACGCTTTGATATACGTGATTCCAGATCACTGACATGAGAGATAATACCGATCAGGCGATCACTTTCTGACAATGAGCCAAGGGTATCAATTGCCTTGTCGAGACTTTCCTTGTCAAGAGAACCAAAACCCTCATCGATAAACATCGTATCGAGTGATACCTTTGCCCTCTGTTGTGTTTCATCCGATAATCCAAGAGCAAGTGCCATAGAAGCAAGAAAGGACTCACCACCAGACAGTGAACTCACCGGACGAAGAGTGTCATTGTAATGATCCTTTACATCCAGGGCAAGGGCATTATGGGATTGCAGACTGGTGGAATCCTTGTGACGTACAAGCTCATATTGTCCATCGGACATCTTCCGGTATCTCCTGTTGGCATACCAGATGATGGAATCAAAGTAATGCATCTGCACATATTCTTCCAGGGTAATCTTCTCTTTCCCGGAAAGATGGGAATCCGCAGTATCCGCCAACACCTTCACTGCCGCATAGTCTTCCCTGTGCTTTGCAAGATGTTTTTCGACACGTCTCATACCAGAAAGGACTTTCTGGTTGTTGAGCACTTTATGGGAAAGATGTTCATAGGCACTATCCTGTTCTCTTTTCTCCTGCAGCTTTCGTTCCTTCAACTGCTTTTTCTCAGCAAGATTCTTTTCACTATGCTCATCTGCCGTCAATGCATAGGCAGAAATCGCTGCCTGTGTCTTTTCCACTGCCTGCTTTGCACGCTCAAAAGAAGATCTGATCACTTCGATTGTATTTTCTTTCTCTTTTAAATCATTTTCCAATGCATGCAGGGCACTTTCTGCTTCTTTTGCACTTTCATATGGCAGGTCTCGTTTCAAGATTTCTATCATCTTCTTTGCGGCTTCTATTTCCGTCTCAAGTTTCTCTTCTTTGCGGTAGCTCTCCTGCAAGTCAGCCACTGCAGCTTCAAATTGTTTATCGACGACTTCTTTTTCTTTTTCGTATTCCCGTTTATCTTCAAGTGATGAACTATACATGTTGAACTGTGATTTCAACTGCGATTCATGTTGAAAAAGAGCATTCCATTCCTTACTGATTTCCCTGTGTTTGCCATATGCCTTTTCTGCAGCACGTTCCTCTTCCATTGCCTTTTGTAATGCAGCTTTGACAACAGAAACCGCATTAGCAGCAGTTTCTGAAGCATTGCGTGCAGCTTCTACTTCTTCCTTCAAGACATCGAGATCTTTTTCATCAATCACTTCTTCCGATACCTGCGCAGGGGATGGATGGTGAATGGATCCACAGACAGGACATGGCTCTCCTTCTATCAGCCCAGAAGCAAGGATACCTGCCTGTCCTTTAAGAAACATGGCATATTGTTTTGTGTATTCGTTATTTTTTGTTGTGTAAACTTCAAGTGCCTTTTCCAAAGCGCTATGTTTTTCCTGAACGCTCTCTTCCAGGCGTTTTCTTTCCTTCACCCGTTCTTCATAGGCACGAAAAAGCTGTTGTTTCTGTTCATTGATTAACAACTTCTCTTTTGCTTTGGCATAGTTTTCTTCTACATGACTCAGTCCCTGTATCTGATAGGCAAGAAAGTCCCGGCTTGCCGCAAACGTTCCAACCTCACCTGCCGCATCACCCGATTTCTTTTCTGCCTGTGTTTTTTCAAGCGTAAGCTTCTTCAACCTTTCTTCTTCTGTAGAAAGACTTTCATACTTTGGCATCAGTTTCTTTTCATTTTCGAGCTTTGCCCGACACTGGTCCACTTCCTTCTCTATGCCACTATCCTGCATCTGTTGCAGGGAGGTATTTGCACTTTCCAACACCTTTTGTTCATGGACAAGCCTTGTCTTTTCTTCCTGCAGCTTCCTTGTTGCAATAACCGAAGCCTCAAGGTTTCCCATTTCCTTTTCCAGTGCACTGATGTCCCTTTGCAATGCATTGCGCACTGCAGACAGCTTTTCCACCGCCTGTTCATCTTCTTCAATTTCTTTTCCAAGAAGTTCCTGTATCGCATCAAGATAAACAACCGGATCGCTTCTCATCTCTTCATTGACCGTTGCACATTCTATGCCACTTACAACAAGGGACAGCTCCTGTTCATCCCGATCGATGATCTCCCTGCGGTTTTTCCTCTCCTCCGCAAAGTAGTCCATCAATCTTCGGTAGTTTCCTGTATGGAACAGTTCCTGGAATAGCTTTACCCTTTCCTTTGTGTCCGCATTAAGAATCTTGCGGAAGCTGTCCTGGGCAATCATTGCAATACCGGTAAACTGGTCACAATCCACACCGAGCAGTTCTTGGACCGCTTCTGTCACAGCTGTGCTTTTGGCAATCATATGTCCATCCGGATATGTCAGTTCTGCGTCCTGTGTCACCGTATTCCGGTTGCGGTTCAAACGGATGGTGCGGGTAATGGTATATTTCTCTTTAAAACAGAGAAAGTCCATGGTCACAAATGTTTTTGTCTTACCATCTCCATACGTGCTCACAAGCATTCTTGCATCTCTTTCCTTGCCACTGGTTTTGCCATAGAGGGCAAAGGTAATGGCATCAAAGATCGTTGTCTTGCCAGCACCTGTATCACCGGTGATGAGGTATAGACCACTGTTACCAAATTGTTCAAAATCAATTGTTGTCTCTTTGGCATATGGACCAAAGGCATGCATCACAAGTTTCAATGGTCTCATTGTCCTTCCTCCTCATCAAACAGTTTCACGATCATTTCCCGGGCAATAGCTTCTTCTTTCTCATTCATCTCTCTGCCATTGCGTTCCACAAAGAACAAAGAAAAGATTTCCATCGGAGAAAGCTCCTTATCATTGACCGGCATTTCTTCCATCATCTGCCGAATCCTTGCATTGTCATATTCAAGGCGCAGAACATTTGGATACACCGCTCTTAAGTGTCTCACCGCATCTTCCACTTCATCTTCATCTGTCAATATCACCCTGAGGTAGTCCATATTGTGTTCATCCTCTTTTGACTGTACAAGGATATCCTCATACTTTCCTTTCAAGGTGCGCATATCATGTAATGGTACAAGCTCCCTCTGGTATACATGGACATTACCCTTTTCCTTTAGCTCCACAAAAATAACACCCTTATGGTCATGTTCTTCCGAGAAGGAATATTTCAGTGGTGTACCACAATAATATGCCGGATGATCTTTGAGCTTCTGAAAGGAATGAATATGACCAAGGGCAACGTATTCAAATCCTTCATAGGCTGAGATGGAAACCTGGTCTGTTCCACCAACCATGAGCTGTTCCGAACCTTCTTCATGCACAAAAGCACCCGTCACAAACTGGTGGGAGATGATCACATTGCGCGCAGTCCAATCTACAGATGACAATTCAATTGCCATCCTGACTGCACTTGTGTAGTCTTTGACCTTATCCTTTTCGTCTTCAATATAGCGATTGACATGTCCTGGCCGCAAAAAGGGAATATTCACTTCCCCCTCATCATCCCGCAATGTGTAATGCGGCATCTTTCCATCAAATCTGCCAGAGATGTACACATTCTGCTTTTGCAATAATTCACTGGCATAGCTCAATCGCTCACTGGAATCATGGTTCCCAGCAATAATAAACACCGGTAATCCTGCAACATTCAAATCCGCAAGAAAATCACCAAGCAGGGTAGTTGCTTCGGCACCTGGTACTGCCTTGTCATAGACATCCCCGGCTATCAATACCGCATCTGGTTTTTCTTTCTGTAAAAGGTTGAGAATAGACTCAAGTATGTATTTCTGGTCTTCCACAAGGTTGACATGGTTCATCGTCATACCGAGATGAAGGTCCCCTAAATGTGCAAACTTCATAAAATCCCCTATATCAGCATTTCCATTTTGTATGTTCCGGTTCTCAGTTCAAGTTTTGAAGAACGGCAATAAACCTCACCATCCAGGTGTACATACAATGGTTTGTCTGTTTCAATCATCACCCGCTTTGTACGGCACATCGTAATGTGGTTAGTGTATCGTACATGGTTACCATGAAAGGCATGGATAAAGACACGGACAAAAGAAGGAATGGTTATATTTCTTGCGACACACAAATCGAGCAGTCCATCATCTGTTTCCGCTTCAGGACAAAAACAGAAACCGCCACCTTCATAGCGGTGATTCATTGCCACAAGAAACAACACATCCGGCAATTTTGCGGCACCTTCATTTGTGCGCACTTTCAAAGAAAAGTGGTTATTTCTCAAAATCACACCAAGTGCCACATAGAGGTAGACTAGCTTTGCAATATGGAGTTTTGCGAACAGCTTCTTGGCTTTGGAAACAGCTACCCCATGACAAACATCCGCATCAAATCCAATGCCGGCACTGACATGGAAGCGGCGTGTCACTTCCTGTTCATCCTGTATCACAAGTCCGGTGCTCTTTACGATATCCGTTGTGTTATAGAAAACCACTTCCCCGATATCCATCGTTCTTCTGATCTTCCCTTCCAGGTATATTTCCAATACCTGTACAGGATCTTTGGGCAGGTTCATATCCCGGATGGCATCATTGCCTGATCCACAGGGCAGAAATCCGATTCTCACACGGGAAAAGTCGGTAATGCCATTGATCACATCATGCATGGAACCATCCCCACCAAGGACAAGCACATTCACAATACCCACTTCATCACAAAGGATCTCCTTCATGATGGCATCCAGTCCATGGGTAAGAGAAGAATAGTGCACCGTATAGATATGACCACCTTGTTCCAATACCGGTTCAATTCTTGAAAAGACTTGTAATGTTTTCCCTGCAGCAGCGGCAGGATTAATCAATATATGCAGTTTCATCGGTTTTATTATAGAAGAAAAAGAGAAGAGAACAAAGTACAGCTCTTCGTTCTCTTCCTTCTTCTATCATTGATGAACCGCTTCACCAATTTACTACATTATAAATCAGAACAAGCCCTGTGCGAGCATTGTATCCGCAACTTTTTCAAAACCTGCAATGTTGGCACCAGCCACAAGGTCATTGCCAAGTCCATACTTCTCACTTGCCGCATAAGAAGCATCGACAATGTTGCGCATAATACCCTTGAGCTTTGCGTCTACTTCTTCTTCACTCCAGGAGAGTCGTTCGCTGTTCTGGCTCATTTCAAGAGCAGAAACTGCTACACCACCAGCATTGGCAGCCTTGGCAGGACCCACGACAACACCATTCTTCTGCAAGAGGGCAATAGCCTCATTGCTTGCGGGCATGTTAGCACCTTCAAAGTAGAACTTTGTGCCATTGGCAATAATCTGTTCTGCTTCTGCCACACCAATTTCATTCTGGGTAGCGCATGGAATGCATACATCACCTTTGACAGACCATGGCTTTTCGCCTTCAAAGAACTGGCAGCCAAACTTCTCAGCATACATCCTGACATTCGCATTGCGGGATGCGCGCATTTCAAGAAGGTAGTTGATCTTCTCATCAGTTGTAATACCTTCCGGATCATAGACATAGCCGTTATGACCAGAGATTGTTACAACCTTGCCACCCATTTCGGCTACCTTGCGGCATACACCCCAGGCAACGTTACCATAACCGGAGATGACAAATGTCTTTCCCTTTGGATCAAAGTTTTCATGTTCAAAGACACGCTGTGCATAGTACAACACGCCATAACCTGTAGCTTCCGGACGGATGAGGGAACCACCATATGTCAGTCCCTTACCGGTGAGAACACCATTGTCATAGGAATCGCGGATTCTTCTGTACTGACCGAAGAGATAACCGATTTCTCTTCCACCAACACCGATATCACCAGCCGGGACGTCCACATTTGGTCCGATATGACGATACAGTTCTGTCATGAAAGACTGGCAGAAACGCATGATTTCTCCATCACTCTTGCCATGAGGGTCAAAGTCTGAACCACCTTTGCCACCACCGATCGGCAGGGTTGTGAGGCTGTTTTTGAAGATCTGTTCGAAACCAAGGAACTTCAGAATGGAGAGATTGACTGTTTTGTGGAAACGAAGACCACCCTTGTATGGACCAAGGGCACCATTGAACTGGATGCGGTAACCGCGGTTGACCTGTGTCTTGCCTTCATCATCGACCCAGACAACACGGAACATAATCTGTCTTTCCGGTTCTGTTATTCTTTCAAGAATTGCGGCTGCTTCATATTCCGGATGTTTGTCCACAACCGGGGCAAGACTTGTCAG
>CAJKOS010000014.1 GCA_905201565.1 uncultured Erysipelotrichaceae bacterium | reverse complement strand
CCGTACGTGCGGTGCTGTGAGAGGACGGCGGCTAGTCACCGCCTCCTACTCGATTGTGATGCAATAGTTCTAGTCCTGTATTCAATCCATTTCCTTCTACAGCTTCCGATAACCATTTTGCAATAGTCGTATTGTTCACCGGTGTATAGAACCAGTTTCTTCTTACAGCGGTATGAATGGTACCACCATGGGTCAACGGGTTATGGATATCATGGATCATGACAGTAAACGATGGATGGATTTCAAGCAGGGTGAAAATCATATCAGACAATTGTTCATAGAAGATGTTCTGTACTTCTTCATCTGTCTTATAGACATGGTCGGTAATCGAACTGTAATAGGTGGAAAGAACATAGTCATGGGTAGATCCACAATAGAGGTAGCGGAATCTATTAGGATATTTCTGCATGAGTGTGCTGTACCAGGCAAGGGGAAGGTTACTGCTTGTGAGGTGTTCGTACATTTCAGGTTTTGCATGCCACAGGTCACGGATGGTATGTGGCCAGTTATCATAGACAAGCAATGATGCATCACTCAACAGGGTGATATCTTCACAATCCTTATACCAGACATTTCCCACTTCTTCTGCTAAAGCAGGTACGGCAAATCCACCAGCGGAGTCCCCGGCAAATAACAGTTTTTCAACATGGGGAAAGCATTGCTTTGCTTTGTGCATAGCTGCCTCAAAATTGGCATAGCCATGGAAGTGGAGTACTTTTTCATCACCTTGTTCATCTTTGTAATGGTAGTCGTTATTGCCGATATGAAAGTCACCAGTCGCATAGGTGATGACGATGAAGTTATAGTCATAGAATGGATTTCTCTTCGTATTTTCCATGATGCCGGAATTAATGTTCATCAGTTCTGTCACCGGACGCAGGTTGCTGTAATAGAAATTGGGACGGTTGGTGATCATCGCTCCGGTTGTGATTGGATGGGAAGCGGTATATTCATTCCAGGCTAGTCCGCCACCGGAAAGAAAGATGCAGAGTTTCTGACTGCTGGCTTTGCGCAAATAGATGTGGTATTCACTGCCATCGGCAGACAATCCTTCTTCTAGATGAATTCTGTACCACTTGTATTCTTCCGGTTCTCCTTCCAATAATGGAGCTTCAAACTTTGTGCCTTCAACCCGTTTTGTAAACCGTTCATCCAGTCTGTCTGCAGCACTTTCCAGGAAGTCTTTTGACTTTTCGAGCAGTTCTTCTCTGGATATAGGAAATAGGTTGTGTTTATCCATAAGCAGTTTCCTTTCTCATATATGCAGGTATTTGGAGCCAGCATTGCGCAGCTCATCAAAGCGGAAGATGATGATGGCTGAAGCAAAGATTGCCATCAGGGTGACAGAGATGACAGCAGGCAGTGGGAAGGGATTGAGGTGCAGGAAGATGAAGAGTATCTGGAATAGTGACATCAGGACATCGAAGATGAGATAGATCATGTAATCGATGAGGTAGAGGTGGTTGAGTTTGTTGATGAGAAGGGTGATGGGTATGAGTAATATAAAACCAAAGGGTAATACCCATGTTGTCACAATGCCGATACGTCCAGCAAAGGCTGCTATGCCAAGGGCTAGTGCCATGCATACATAAAACTCATAGGTCACAAGTTTGATAATGCTGCGACGGTAGTAAAGGATGAGCAGAACATCAAGTATCGCAAACACGCCTAATAACATGGCATATGGTATCCAGGTATAGGAAGTGAGGTAAAGCAAAGCGCACATGATGATTTCAAAGGTGATGAAAAGGAATAGTGCACTTTTCCATAAGCTGAACCGGCTGACCTTTCTTTCTTCAAGAACCGGGAATGCGCTGTCTTCTGGAGTACCACTCAGTTCACCAAAACAAAGCGGACAGCATGCCTTGTTTCCACGGATATGTACATTGCATTTTTTACAATACTGCATGGTTGTCCTCCTTGTTATCGTAATCGTTGGATGTGATATCGACCGCAAGTCCATTATCGATCAGGGTGCGCACAAATTGCAGGATGACATTGTGGTCCCTTCTTCCATCACAATAGCCAAAGATCATCTCATCCTGGTAGGAACAGATACATAATTGTGAATCCGGTTTTGACATATATGCCGCAAAGCGATCAATGTATGGTGTACATTCTGATGGCATGGTAATGCGGCCAAGGTTCGATACTGTACCGCTGATGCCTTTTTCTGCAGCTCTTGCAAAGGAACCGATGATGACATCTTTTAAAACGAGTGGTACTACCCTGAGGGCAGGGTTATATTCCAGTGCTGCCATGGCATTCATAGACTGCTGGATGCTTTCTTTCTGCAGGGTTTCTCCAAAACCTTCATGGACATGAGGTAATATGGACGCAAGTGTTCCATCATAGTCTGTTGCCTGATACATAATGCGGATGGTGCTGAAGAAGTTTCGGGTAGTTTCACTTGGAAAATACTGACGAAGATTAACCGGTACACTGATGACAATGGGGGATTGTCTGTCACGAACGGTCATTTCCCGCAACAAGGCCTGGATATACATCGCACACATCAGCTCTCCAGCTGTGACATGATATGTATGGGCAAGATCGATAAAAGCTTTGGCCGAAACGCGTATTTCTACCAGATGGTTTTCAAAGTTCTCATCTGGTTCTCCTTTCATGCGGAATGCCTTCATGCTTCTTAATGACTTTAATTGTCTGCCAAAGTGGGCATCCTGATAGAAGTGGCGGAAGGCATCATCTGTCTTTTCTTCGGCAGAGCTTTTCTCAATGGTTTCGCTCGCGCTGATGCCATACTTCATTTCAAGATAATGGACAAGCATTCTGCGGAAGAAGACAAAGGCACCTGTTCCATCTGCGAGCACATGATACATTTCCAGGGATATGCGGCGGTTGAAGTACACCACCCTGTACAGCAATGTTCTTCTGCCTGGTATATAGAGTGGGGCACATGGGGGAAGGTTATCTTCGCTGACCTTTGCCATGAGGTTTGTGCTGTCAAGGTAATACCAGAATAATCCCTTGCGCAGGACAACATTGAAGTGTGGAAACTTCCATATCGTTCTGTCCAGTGCTTCCTGTAAAACTTCCGGGTCCACAGTTTCATGAAGTTCACATACAATGCGGAACACCCTTGTGGAAGCGCCACGGGTGGTGGCAGGAATCATGATTGCTGCATTATCGAGTTTGTACCATGTACGTTTTTGTCTTCTGTTTTTCATCCTTACTACTTTAGCATGAAAATGGCTGTTGAGACAGATTGACAATAGTTATATGTGTATTATAATGTATATAACAAGGAGGACAAAGCTATGTTTCTGACATTGGATTTTGGCAGTGATATTCCAATCTATACCCAGATACGCAATGAGATCGTTAAGGGTATTGCATCAGGAAAGCTGAAAGAAGGGGACAGGCTGCGTTCTATCCGTGCCCTTGCTGAGGAGAGTGGGGTGAATATGTTGACGGTGTCCAAAGCATATACCGCACTCAAACAGGAAGGGTATATTCTCACGGACAGAAGAAATGGTACGGTTGTCGCAAAACAGGAAAAGACGGTTGTTTCTGAAAAGACCATCCAGGCATTAGGTGTGCTGGTGAATGAGTTGAAAGCAGCAGGGCAGTCTCTTGAAGAAGTACAGGCGCTTTGTGCAAAGGTCTATAGGGAGGATTTATGATCACAAAACTGATATTGACAGGCAGTCTAATCTGGCTGATACCATTGATGTATTACATGAACGTTAATGAGACAAAGTTCAAGAAGAACATTGTCATCGGTGTTACACTGCCATATGAAGCACGTGAGGATGAAGATGTCAGGCAGTGTCTTGCACGGTTTAAGAAAGAAGAAAGGCTTGTATACATACTGCTTGCGCTTCTTTCACTCAGCGTGTTGGTTGTGGAAGACTTTACAGCCTATTTTACGATCTGGCTCATCTGGATTGATCTGGTATGCGTAGTGCCGGAAATTCCCTATGTCATGTGCAATGGCAGATTGAAGAAGATAAAACAGGAAAGAGGATGGCATAGTGGTATGCCAAGGGTTGCGAAAGTCAACATCTCACAGCTTCCCCAGCAGAAGATTCTTTCCCCATGGCTGTTTGTGCCGGCTATTCTGATTTCCATCATTCCATTATTCTTTGATGAAAGCCTTGCTGCACCTACAATTATGATGACCATCATGACTGCTGCTTCCTGGGCTGGTTATCGTTACCTATACCGCTATAAAACAGAAATGGTAGATGAAAATGTGGACCTCACCAATGCTTTGACAAGTATCAGAAGACAGAACTGGGGCAGGCTCTGGTTAGTGACGGGATATTCCTGTGCTTTGTATTCTATTGCCATGTGGATATCCATGATGCACTTCTATGCCGGTATGGCACTCTTTGTCATCATTACCATCATCCTTTGTGCAGTTGTATTCAAGGTTGAATTTGGGATGCGCAAACAGCAGGAACAACTCACAAAAGACAGTGGTCATACATGGTATGTCGATGATGATGACAAGTGGATTGGGGGAATTCTATACTACAACCCGGATGATTCCCGTCTGCTCATCAATGCCCGCATCGGTACAAATTCAAGTTTTAACATTGCCCATCCCGCTGGAAAGATCATTGTTGCCTTAACGGTTTTACTTCTTGCAGGATTACCTTTTACAGGTATTTTCCTTGAACAGATGGGCAAACAGGAAATTGTGCTTTCCATAGAAGATGACACATTCACTGCAAAAGCAGGTACTAGCGATTATACAATCCCAACACAGGATATCCGTGAAGTGACCATTCTCGATGAACTGCCAGAAGGCTTCCACAGAAAAATCGGTACCGGTATGGAAAACCTCAGCAAAGGTACATTTGGTTCAGATGCGTATGAAAGGATGAAAGTCATCCTTGATCCAACAGTCAGTCCATATCTTCTCATTGAGACAAATGCAGGGGAGTACTATCTCTTTGGTACACATGAAGGGGAAGGTATCGATACGCTGTATCACAAACTGCAGAACAGATAAAGGATTCAGTTTGTTGAAGCTTTCAGTTTACTCTGGAAGCTTTTTAAATACTTGTTATTTGCTGGAAACAGGAATGGTGATAGTATTGTATTGCCAGATGTGGAATATGGAGAAAGCTTAACAAAAAGGGTGTCAGGGGTATGATGATTGAATATCCAAAAAAGTATGATGAACTTATGGATAAGTGTGAAAAATATTATGTTGCCGTATGGAATGATGATCATACAAAAATACTTGACTTTACACTTGATCCTGATGCACCGGAAGAAATCAAAAAAGCCTATGAGGAAGCTAAGCGCATTTTCAGAGAGACCGAAAAAAACCATGGTCTTTCTGATAATTGGCAAGATACATTTGGGTGATGAAATATCACCGCATCTATGAATTGTAATGCAAGCACCTTCGTGGTGCTTTTTCTGTTGAAGAATGGATAGTTATGAAAAAGAAAAAGTCCATTTTCATGGACTTTGTGTATGGCGCAGGAACAGGGATTTGAACCCTGGCACCGTGTTACCGATCTACAAGCTTTCCAAGCCTGCCCCTTCAACCACTTGGGTATTCCTGCATTGCTTTACTCAGCGCTTGTTTATATTAGCACATCCTTTACAGAATGCAAAGTACAAATTTCACTTTTGTGAGAATTTTTCGATAATGTTTCCCACTGTATGTTTTGGAAAATTACCGTATAATACAGGTAGAGAGTTTATTGTTCATTTCATTTTGTTATTTATTTGAAAATAGAAAGAGGTTAATCATGTTTGATGTCATTGTCATTGGGGCAGGAATAACCGGCACATTGATTGCCCGGGAGTTATCCTGTTATGACCTTAAGGTTGCGGTAGTAGAAAGGTGTTCGGACATTGCGGATGGTGCTACGATGGCAAACTCTGCTATTGTCCATACCGGCTATGATCCGGAAGATGGTACATTGAAGGCAGAGTTGAATGTCAAAGGCGCAAGGATGTATAAGCAGTTATGTGAAGATCTTGGCTGTTTGTACAAGGTTGTTGGCTCTTATGTTGCGGCATGTGGCAAAGAGGAAGAACAACATCTTGCTGTGTTGAAGGATCGTGCAATACGCCGCGGTATAACAGTTGAAGAGATGGATGGTGATGAAGCGCGAAGCAGGGAAAAGAATCTGAATGAAGATGTTACGGGTGTGCTCTACTTTCCTGAAACAGCTGTCATCTATCCATGGGATGTGGCAATTGCCGCAATGGAAAATGCGGTGGAGAACGGTGTGGAATTACATCTTGATACAACTGTGCTGGATATTGAGAATAAGGATAGTGGTTATGTTGTAAAGACAGACAGTTGTACTTTTGAAACAAAGATGGTGATCAGCTGTGCTGGTACACATGCCAGGGAAATTGCTTCCATGGTTTCAGAACTTGTACCATATGACATCACCCCAAGAAAAGGGGAATACTATGTGCTGGATCAGAATACGGATTTTGTCCATTCCATCGTCTTCCCTGTACCGGGTGTGAAAGGAAAGGGCATCCTTGCTGTACCAACGGTCTATGGCAATGTTCTGATCGGACCAAACAGTGCATATTGTAATGATATCGATGATGTGGATCATACGACAATGGGACTATCTGAAGTAAAGCAGGGCATAGGCAAAACCATGAAGAATGTGCCATTTCATAAGGTTATCCGCAACTTTGCAGGACTACGTCCATCTTCTACCATGCATGACTTTGTTATACAGGAATATGAAGACGCAAAGCATTTCATCGATGTTGCCTGCATTGAATCACCAGGTCTTGCCAGTGCTCCGGCAATTGCGGCATATGTCATGGAACACTTTGTGTTAAAGGAACTCTCTTGCAGGAAGAAGGAATCATTTACTCTTGTTCGCAAAAGACCATTAGTGATGAGCGAATTGTCTTTGGAAGAAAGAAATGCTGCTATTGAAAGAAATCCATTATATGGAAAGATCATCTGCCGGTGTGAAACGATATCGGAAGGAGAAATTGTGGATTGTATTCACAGCACATGTGGGGCAAGAAGTATCAAAGGTGTCAAGAAACGGGTGAGACCTGGTATGGGCAGATGCCAGGGTGGTTTTTGTGAACCACTTGTCGCAAAGATTCTTGCAAGAGAACTTGGTATTCCTCTTGAAGAAGTAACTCTTGATGGAAAGACTTCTGAAATATTGAAAGGAGAAAACAGATGAAACATAAACAGGTTGTGATCATCGGTGGTGGCAGTGCCGGTTTATCGGCTGCGGTTACCCTGAAGGAAAATGGCATAGAAGACATCTGTGTTCTTGAAAAAGATGGTGAAGCAGGGGGGATCCTTGAACAATGTATTCATAATGGCTTTGGCTTACAGACATTCCATGAACAATTATCAGGACCTGCCTATGCAGAGCGGTATATCCGCAAGGCAGAAGAATACCATGTGGACATCCGTCTCAATACGATGGTTACACGTATTACAAAAGACAAACAAGTGACATATGTAAATGGTGAAGAAGGAGAAGCAACCATTACGGCAGATGCCATCATCCTTTGTGTTGGCTGCTATGAAAGGGCAAGGGGTGCTGTGGAAATTGCAGGTTCACGTCCGGCTGGTATTTATACAGCAGGTCAGGCACAGCGCTACCTCAATATTGAAGGCTATATGCCAGGCAGGCGCGTATGGATACTCGGTTCTGGTGATATTGGTCTCATCATGGCAAGAAGAATGGTATTGGAAGGGGCAGAGGTACTTGGTGTAGCAGAAATCATGCCCTATTCCAGCGGTCTTCCCCGCAACCTGCAACAATGTCTCTATGACTTCGACATTCCCCTCTATCTTTCCCATACGGTCACAAAGGTCTTTGGAAAGAAACGGCTTGAAAAGATAGAAGTCATGGAAGTAGATGAAAACCGGAAACCAATTGCTGGTAGTGAACAGTACTATGATGTGGACACATTATTATTATCCACCGGTCTTATTCCGGAAAACAGTCTTGCTGAACACGCTGGCATCTCATTAGATCCTTCGATCAAAGGTCCCTATGTGGATGAATCGTATATGACAGATGCGGAAGGTATCTTTGCCTGTGGCAATGGTCTGCATGTCCATGATCTTGTGGACTATGTATCATTGCAGGCGAAGCGGGCTGCGGAAGGTGTGGCGGAATATCTGAAAAACGGTAAGAGAGAAGAATCGGCAATTGCTGTGTGTGCAGGTGACAATGTAAGTTATGTGGTACCGCAAAGTGTTCATCCGGCATGCGCAAAGAATGTGGAGTTCTTCTCCGAATTCGCAAGCCAATCGCTGATGCGCATCTGGAAGTCAGATGCGGCAATAGAGTTTTGCGGTCAATCCACAAAACAAATATGATGCCAAGTGAAATGGAACGGATGATTATCAGTAGTAGAGAACTGCAGGGATGTGAACATGACTTGGAATTTTCAGTTATGGAGGAAAAGGCATGAAGAAGGAACTGATTTGTGTCAACTGCCCGGTTGGCTGCCATCTGGTTGTCGAAATAGAAGATGGAAATGTTGTGTCTGTCAGTGGTAACCGCTGTCCAAAAGGTGAAGCTTATGGTCGTCAGGAATGTATACGGCCTATGCGGTATCTGACGACAACGGTGCGTATTCATGGTGCAATACACAGAGTATTACCGGTGATCAGCGAAAAGGAAATTCCACTGGATCAAATGAAACAGGCAATGGAAGAAGTCAAAAAGGTTGTCGTGGAAGCACCAGTCAGCCAGGGAGCTGTAGTATTGGAAAATCTAGCTGGAACTGGTGTGAAACTGATCGCATCGAGATCAATGTAATAAAAAAGCGGGAAGCAGTATTTGCTTCCCGTCTGCATTAGTCGCTTGAAGCCTGCAAGGTTACATCTGCCATGATGTTTTCTCCGTTTCTTTCGACCATGACAGTAACTGTATCTCCTACCTCTTTGGTATTGAGGACAGAAGAGAGATCCGCATAGCTTGTGATATCTGTTCCATCAACGGAAACAATGCGGTCATATGCTTGTAAGCCGGCTGCTTCTGCAGCACCTCCACGAACGACATCGGTGATATAAAGTCCAGCTTTGTAGCCGCGAGTATCTTGTGTCACTTCTGAAACATGAACGCCAAGTGTAGCACGGTTTGTGACAGTACCATATGTCATCAACTGTTCAGCAACATCCATGGCTTCATTGATCGGAATGGCAAAGCCAAGGCCTTCAATGGTTGTGCCGGAACTTGTTGTGCCGGATTCCTTGGCATTGACAATACCGATGAGGTTGCCCTGACCATCGAACAATCCACCACCGGAGTTACCGGAGTTGATGGTCGCATTTGTCTGAATGAGGTTCATCGTTTCATTATCGATGGTAATTTCACGGTTGACTGCTGAGATGATGCCATCTGTTACCGTACCACCCAATGTACCAAGCGGATTACCGATGACAACTGCCTTGTCACCAGCCTGTACATTGTCGGAGTTGCCGATGACTGCTGGGGTAAGACCTGTCGCATCAACCTTGATGACAGCGATGTCGCTCTTTTCATCTGTGCCGACAACAGTTGCCTGGTATTCGTTACCCTCATTTGTGATGACGGTAATCTCTGTACCACCTTCGACAACATGGTTGTTTGTGAGGATGTAGCCATCTTCGGAAATGATCACACCAGATCCGGCAGATTCTGTTTCATAGACACCACCGAATATGCCATAGGTTGTGGCAACACCACGGATATTGATTTCTACAACACTAGGCGCTGCCTTTGCGGCAATGTCTGTTGTGGAAAGGGCATTGGTTTCGGAAACTGTTTCCGTGGAATGGGTATTGTCTGCTGCCTTATAGATAACAGCAGGGTCTTCACCTTTGGCAAAGTACATGACCGCTGCCCCAGCCCCCGCACCGGTCAGAGCACCGATCAGTGCAGCTGATAGGACAACGGGGGCAATGTGATGTTTCTTCTCTTTCTTTGGCTTTTGAGGAGAAGGCATTTCCGTATATTCTGCGTTGATTGTGTTTTTATCATGGTTTGGGTTTGTATAGAATTCACTCATATGTTTTACCTCCTGTATCAGGTACAGTTAATACTCTAGCTATAGTCTGTGAACAAGATGTGACATTGTGATGAAACGATTGAGAATCATCGGTGACAGTCCTGTTACATGCGGTATAATACATGCAAAGGAGTGTGTCTTTGTATGTCCGCAATACTTAATATAGCACTGCCTGTGCAGAAACGGGAAATCATGAACATGTTTGCACAGAATGAAATGCCTAAATATCGTTTTATCAAGGAAATCAGCCCTATTGAAGTTCAGTATGAAGTAGAAGATGATGGCACCCATGGTGATCTTCTGCGTTATACGAAGAGGCTTATCCGTTCTTCCGCATTTGGTTCTGTCATCATGTTCAGAGTCCTGTACAATGGACAGTTCTTTGAAGGAGACAAGATTCATGAAGATCTGAAAAAATGATCTTCTTTTTATTTCCGCAGGGCAAGTCCAAAGAAAGCACCAATACTGCCACCGACAATATGGGTGAGCTGGGAGATGCTGTCGGATGAGGAAATGCCGGTATAGATCTCTGTACCGATATAGATGATGGCAACAAGTATCATCGTGAGCGGTATACCGGATCTGTCACCGGTGACACTTGCCATCAGGATAAAGGCAAAGTCAATACCGCTTGCCCCAAGCAATGCACTATTACCTGGCAAGACAAGATGGACAATACCGGTCACTAAGGCAACAGCGAGAATGACCTGCAGCAGCCTTGTGCTGCCATACTTTTCTTCAAGCAGTGGTCCAACAAGCAGAAAGATAATCATGTTGGATGTAAAGTGCGAAATGCTCGCATGACCCAGAACATGGGTGAACAGGCGCACATATTGCATGGGGTCAGTAAACGATGTCTGATAGATGGAGAAGAACTGCTGGTTTGCGTAACCATATGTGACAAGGTTGAAAACCAGGGCGGCAAGAGATAGAAATGTGAAGCCCAATACGACCGGGGCATTGAATGTGATCTTTTTCATGGCTCTCATTATAACATTATGCGGTGTTTCTTCATTGAGTTGTAAGGACAAAATTTGTATACTAATGTCGGGAAAAGAGGTATGTTATGGCAAACAAGAAACAAGTGATTCTGCCTAAGATTGAAAATAAAGAACTCGAAGCAGCAATTCATGCACTGAAGGAAGGCAGTACACCTGAGAAACAGGCAAAGCTTTCTGAGGAATTGAAGAAGGCAAAGCTGCTTTCTCCATGTTCATTTGAAATTACACCGGATAAGGATGGTACACCGCGTCTCCATGCGGACCAGGTGAAGTTTTTCCTCTTGAACACAAATGATGGAAAGACATTTTTCCCGGTATTCACAAACTTTGAAGAAACAAAGAAGATCACCTTTGGTGAAGATCAGCCAAAAGATCTTGTCAGGACGATCAATGACCTCGGCAAGATGCTTTCAAGTAAAACCAATAAAGCAGAAGGCATTATCATCAACCCTGGTTCTGATAACATTGTCATCCCGCGCAACCTTGTTATGCTATTAGCAGGATTGCTCAAGGTGACACCGAAGAAACCAGCACCTGCTAACAATGCGGCTGCCCGCATCACCTATAGTGAACCACGTGTCTATCCGACAAAGATGGTGACTGCTCTTTATGATGTATGTGCAAAGGATAAGCGGATTGACAGGGTATGGCTGAAACAGAAGCTCACCGGTATGGCACTTTCCTTTGTGCTCATCGTTTCTGCAGATGAAAAGGATGAAGCGATCTTCAAGACATTACAGGAATGCGCTGCACCACTTTCCAAAGATGTACCGATTGAATGCATGTGGTATGACGAGAAGGTGGAAAAGGATATTGTCAAAGCATCTGTTTCTTTCTATGACAGAAATCTGGAGTTTTGATGAAGGCTGAAAAGATTGTTGGAAATGATGTCCATGATGCCCTGAACCTTGTGAGAGAAGTCTTCTTTTCGGAAGGCAATCTTTCCTTGTCACGCACAGCTGCCAAATCTTTTCTGGAGTTTCTCTCCCTGCATGGGGAAGAGCTTTCCTGGCTTGGTGTCTATGATGGGGATCTCAAAGGTGTACTTGCCTATGATGAGGATACTGCCCATCTTTCATTGTTGTTTGTGCGCAAGGAAGACCGCCACAAGGGCATAGGGACAATACTGATAGATGGGTTAAAGGTTCGTGCAAAGGATAAGGGCATACAGCGTATTACCGTCAATGCCCTGCCATCTGCGGTTTCCTTTTATACCCACTGTGGTTTTGAAAAGACAGGGGATGAGCAGAGTGCTGGCGATATGCGGTTTACCCTGCTTGAATACATCTCTGGTAAAGAAGCATTAGGCAAGAAGGTGACGGTCATCGTTGACCATCCATATGGGTCCTTCCATCCGATTCTGCCCGATGTTGTCTATACATGCAACTACGGCTATGTGGATGCACTGGATGAGGAAGAATTTCAGAATGCTTATGTCTATGGCATACAGGAGCCAATCGATACCTTTACCGGATTTGTGATTGCCATTATCTACCATCGCGATGAAACGGAGACAAGATGGGTTGTTTCAGGTAGTTTGTTGTATGACAAACAGGATGTCATCAATGCGATTGGTGAGATGGAACAGGAATATGATACGCGCATAGAATGGTTGTGAGACTGACATTGTTCAGTCTTCTTGCGCTTTAAGGAGTATGTATGCGAAAAGGATTTATCAATTGTGAACTATATGGACATCCTGGTTCATCTGCGATGCTTGTGGAAGATGAACGGATTGTACAGATTGGTTCTAATGAAGAAATACAGGGAAAATTAGAGAAGACAGATGAGCTTGTCGATGTGGGAGGCCTGTTTGTTGTGCCGGGTTTTGTGGACAGCCACATGCATCTGTTGGAACTTGGCTATTACCTTAACAATGTGCAGCTTCTCAATGTTCATACTATCGATGAAGTCAGAAGAAGGGTAGAAGAAAAGTGCAGTGAAGGCAGCACAAAGTGGGTTGTTGGAAGAGGTTATGATGAAACAGGTATTCCGGATGGTGTCATCAATAAAGCGTTCCTCGATTCCATTTCTACAACCCAGCCCATTGTCTTGCGACGGGTATGTGGTCACGCTTCCTGCCTCAATAGTGCAGCTTTGGAAAAAGCAGGCATTACAGAAGATACGGTTATGGAAGGTGGCAGAATCGATTTTGAAAATGGCATGGTCTATGAAAAGGCAGTGGACTATGTGCAGCATAAGATTCCTGAACCGGATGTAGAAGAAATCAAGGATATGATTCTGCTTGCGGAAGAGTATTGTGCAAAGTTTGGCATTACTGCTGTTGGTTCGGATGATTTCCTTTCTGTTGTTGGAGACTATAAACCGGTACTGACCGCCTATGAACAGCTTTCTTATCAGGAAAGACTGCGTTTGCGCATTGTCGAACAATGTGAGTTTACTTCCCCGAAGAACTATGCCGAATTCCTCGATGAAGGCTATACACAGGGTGTTGGTAATGATCACTTCGTCATTGGACCATTGAAGCTCATCGCCGATGGATCACTTGGCGCAAAGACAGCAGCCATGCGTGTACCCTATATTGGTACAGAAGATGAAAAGGGTGAGCTGTTATACAGTGATGAACAGATGACATTGCTTGTACAGATGGCTAACCGCTTCAATATGGGTGTGATTGTGCACTGTATTGGGGATGGGGCACTGGATCAGGTACTGCGCATTCTCAAAGAGGAAATGTATCCTGGCAATCCACTGCATGATGGTATTGTGCATTGTCAGATTATGCACAAAGACCAGATTGACAAGGTAAGGGAAATGAACCTCGATTGTTATTTCCAATCCCTGTTTATTGAAGATGATGCGTCCATATTGCCACATCGTGTATCAAAACACCTTGCGGAAACGTGTTATCCTTTCCATTCCCTGTACACCGGTAACCGGTGTGGTAACGGAAGTGATGCCCCGGTTACCGTACCAGATGTTTTAAAAGGCATGCGCCTTGCGGTCACAAGAACTGCTGCAGATGGTTCTATGATGAATATAAAGGAAGCTTTGACAGTTGAAGAAGCATTGCTTTCCTATACAAAGAGAAGTGCAGAACTGCTTGGGCTTGAAGGTTGTGGAACACTTGCGGAAGGCAATTTTGCGGACTTTGTCGTCCTTGATCAGAATATTTTAACAGCAGAAGATATGGCAAAGACAAAGGTGATGATGACGGTCGTTGATGGAAAGGTTGTGTATGAGCGATGATACGCATGCTCAGGGATGAAGATATTCCTGCCTGCCTTGCCCTCTATAACTGGTATATAGAAAACAGCACTGCTACTTTTGAAACAGATACGCTGCTAATGGATGATTTTGTACAGCGGGTAAAGCGCATTACAACAAAGTACCCCTGGATCATCCTGGAAGAAGATGGGGAAGTGAAAGGGTATGCGTACCTTGATGCTTTTCATGAAAGGACTGCTTACCGGTTTATGTGTGATGTATCGATATATATTGACCATGATGCACGGGGCAGGGGCTATGGTTCAAAGCTCATGGAAGCGATACTTTCTTTAGCCGAAAAAGATGGTTACCATAAAGCAATTTCCATTGTGACAAGCGACAATTCAGCCAGCATTCATCTTCATGAAAAGATGGGTTTCAGAAAGTTTGGACAGCTGGACAATTGCGGGTATAAGGCAGAGAAGTGGCTTGGTGTTATCTATTTTGAGAAGGTTTTGCATGAACCTTGTGATACACCAGAGGAGACAGAGAATTATCGGATATGAGAAATGCGATACTTGCCGGGATTTCCCTGAAGAAAAACAGAAGTGGTTTTGAAAGTGCAATGGATGAATGCCGGGCATTGATGGAAGCCTGCAATATGACGGTATGCGGACAGTGTACCCAGCAATCTGATTCCATGGATCCCCATACAGCTTTCAGAAGTGGGAAGTTACAGGAGCTTGCTCAACTGGTAGAGGAAACAGGGGCGGATGGTGTTGTCTTTCTCAACCGCATCAGCGTACAGGCTGCCGAGCGTATTGCGGATGTTTGTGGTGTGGATGTGATTGATCGCACTTCATTGATACTTGAAATCTTTTCCAGGCGTGCAAGGACAAAGAGTGCGATGTTACAGACCGAGATGGCAAGGCTGAAATATGATCTTCCACGTTTGTTGAATGACAAGAAGGAAGATAGTGAACATGCCCGTTCTTCTTTCAGCAACCGCGGTGCTGGTGAGATGCGCTCAGCGGTGATTGAAAGGCGCTACAGCAGGCGTATTGCGGCATTGAAAAAGGAACTGGAAAGGCTTGATGGACAGCGGGGTATGGATGAACACCGCCGTTCGAAGACTTTGTTCAAGCGGGCTGCCCTGGTTGGGTATACCAATGCCGGGAAGAGTTCTCTCATGAATTGTTTTGTGAAGAATTTTGCGTCACTTGGAACATTGACCAGGGAAGAAGATATGCTGTTTGCTACACTTGATACAAGTGTGAGAAAGATTACCGTAAACAAGCAGTCGTTCTTTCTCTATGATACCGTCGGTTTTGTGTCTGATCTTCCCCATGAACTCATTGATGCATTCAAGAGCACACTGGATTCCGCAAGGGAAGCGGATCTGCTCATCCATGTGGTGGATCTCAGCGATGATGACTATGAAGAAAAGATAGCGGTCACCATGGACACACTCCGTGAGATAGGGGCGGATCATATACCACTGCTGCGGGTATTCAACAAAGGTGACCTTGTTACAGAGGAGAAGAAACAGTCTGCCGGATTGGTGGTAAGCTGTAAGACAAATGAAGGAATGCAGGAACTTGCCGAAAAGATTCTTGCACGGTTATATCCGGCTGAGGATAGTGGTTTGTTTCTGATTCCGTATAAGAGATTGCATGATTTTGAAAGATACAGATCTGTGATGCATTGTGATGTGCTTGAGCATACAGAAGATGGTATGCTTGTGCATATGACAGGTGAAAAGAAGTATCTGGATATATTCAGACATGTCAGAATTGAAGGAGGTTTAGATGAAAACAGTCTGGGAAAAGTATGAAGGTGAACAGCTGAATGCACTGTATGCGTTCAACGAAGATTACCGCAAGTTTCTGTCTGTTGCCAAGACAGAACGTGAATTCACTACGGAAAGTGAAAAGCTGGCAAAGGAAAATGGTTTCGTCAATCTGGACGAGGTCAATGAAGTAAAGCCTGGTGACAAGGTGTATGCCATCAACCGTGGCAAGAACATCGTTCTGTTTGTGATCGGTAATAAGCCATTGACAGAGGGGATGAATGTGCTTGGTGCACATATCGATTCACCACGTCTTGATATCAAGCAGAAGCCACTGTATGAAAAGGATGGCCTTGCTTTGCTCGATACACATTACTATGGTGGTATCAAGAAGTACCAGTGGACAACAAGACCTATGGCACTCCATGGTGTTGTATGCAAAAAGGATGGCAGCGTGATCAATGTTGTCATCGGTGAAGATCCAACTGATCCGGTTGTTGGTATTACAGAAATCCTTGTCCATCTTTCTGCAGATCAGATGAAGAAGTCCGCTTCTACTGTTGTGGAAGGCGAAGACCTCGACCTGCTCGTCGGTTCCATTCCTGCAAAGGGTACAGAAAAGGATCCGGTCAAGAAGTATGTATTGGATCTGCTCAAGGAAAAGTATGGTATGGAAGAAGATGACTTCCTGAGTGCAGAACTGGAAGTTGTTCCAGCAGGTGAAGCACGTGACTTTGGACTAGACAGAAGTATGATCATGGGCTATGGCCATGATGACAAGGTTTGTGCTTATACTTCACTGCGTGCCATCTTTGATATGAAGGAAGTAGAAAGAACTTCCTGCTGCATTCTTGTTGACAAAGAAGAAATCGGTTCTGTTGGTAACACCGGTATGCAGTCTGCCTTCTTTGCCCAGGTAGTAGAAGAACTGCTCGAAAAGCAGGGAGATACAAAGATTTCTGATTTCAACAAGTGCATGCGCAATTCCAGAATGCTTTCCAGTGATGTTTCCGCAGCTGTAGATCCATTATATGAAAGTGTCTTCGACAAGAAGAATGCGGCATTCCTTGGCTGTGGTATCTGCTATAACAAATATACAGGTGCCCGTGGCAAGTCCGGCTGTAATGATGCCAATGCGGAATTCTTTGCGAAGGTAAGGCGTGTCATGGATGATAACAACATTTCCTTCCAGACATGTGAACTCGGTTCTGTTGACAAAGGTGGAGGAGGCACAATTGCCTACATCCTTGCCAACATGAACATGGATGTGGTGGATGCTGGTATTGCTGTACAGAACATGCATTCTCCATGTGAAGTTGTTTCCAAGGCAGATGTCTATGAAGGCTATCTTGCCTATGCAGCATTCCTGAAAGATATGGACTAAGCAAAAAGAGTCGTCTTCATTACGAAGGCGGCTCTTTTCTATTGTAGAAGCAGAAAATGTCCCGTAAGATAAACATAGAAAGAGGCTGCTTATGACAATTATCCTCAGCATTGCACTATTGCTTTTGTGGTTCTTTGACCTCTATGCCAAATACAATGGGCATAAACGTTATACCAAACCACTATTGTTGCCTTGTATCATTCTTTTATATCTTTGGCTTTCATATACTATGCACAAACAGATTCATATTCTTGAAATCATCGCATTGCTGTCTGGATGGGCAGGGGATGTATTACTGCTCTCAAAGAAGGATGGCTTTCTGTTTGCCGGACTAGTATCCTTTCTTGCCGGGCATATTGTATACATTTTATTGTTTTTCTCTTTTTGCAGCCTTGGATTTTCTCCAACTCTTTTTTGTGCCATTGTTCTTTATGCCATCTATGGCTGGATACTATATAAAAGAATTGCAGTGCATGTGCCAAAACCGTTTAAAGCACCAGTCATCATTTATCTCTTTGTCATTTTGTCCATGAGTTGTACAGCAGGGCTTCTGTATCATAGTATTTCCTTTCTTTCGTGGCTGATGATATGGGGTGGTTCTTTACTTTTTGTGGCAAGTGATACATTAGTGGCAATAGAGAAGTTCTGCAATCCTAACATCCGCGGTGTCATGGAGCTTTATGTACCTGCACAGGTATTATTGATGATTGGGGTACTTCTTCTTTAAAGAAATAACCAATATGAATTCTATGTGCTGAATAGTATTGATTCATGACAGCGATTTGTGTTTTGGTGTCTTTAACTGCATGAAGAATGTATGATAAGAAATAGCTAGGAATGCTCTTTCTTCCCCGGAATAAAGAAAAACCACATCCTATTGGATGTGGCAAAGATCAGGGAACAGGAAGGGGATAAACTCCGGTACAAGTTTTGCCCATGCTTCTTCATTGTGCTGTTCACCTACATGTAACTTTGTATGGACGATGCATCTTTTATCGATGAAGGCGTTGGATATTTGCAGTAATAGATCAATTGCCTTCATTTCTTTTCTTCTGCCACGGAGTTCTTCGCTGCCAAAGCTGCGATAGATTCTTGTGTTTTGGTGAATGTTCTGCTTTTTGATGAAAGAGAGACACCGTTTTGGTGCAAATTCTGTTGCCGGGGAGAGGCAGGCGAAGTTACCGATGATGTCACTGTACTTAGCTGCCATGTAATCTCCCATGAGTCCTCCCATAGAGGAACCACCAATGCCGATATCTTCTCTGTTTGTGGAAACACGAAAGTGCTTTTCACAATATGGTTTGAGGGTGTTCACAAACCAGTCTGCGGTGATATCACCTTTCTTTACCGTACTTTCCCAACCCTTGACCTTTACAGGTGTGAAAGGGCAGTATTCACTTTCTCTTTCCTGTCCTTCATGGTTGCAGTTTTTTCCGACCCCAATCAGTTTAGTACCGGTATTGTCCAGGTAGTCTTTGATGCCCCAGCTTGTGCCGGCATAGGATAGTTCATCAAAGAAAAGATTGTGACCATCGAACATATAGAGAACCGGATAGGTTTCTTCTGTTGTGTCATAGTCAGCTGGAAGATAGACCCAGATGGTTCTTGGTTTTGTGGATAGTGGTTCGATGGGCAGTGTGAATTCAATGACTTTTCCCTTTGTCATCCCATCCATTTGATCTTGTTCTCCGTTCCATTCTTGACACGGATCAGGTTTGCTTTATGACGATATGTAATAAAGAGCGCTAATACGATTAAGGCAATGGAAAGATGGATGTTATGGTTGACGAAGATACTTGTGATGGCTTCAATGCTCACGGCGGAAATGGAAGAAACAGATACCATCTTTGTGAAATACAAAATGCCAAAGAAGAGAATGATTGGCCAGAAGAAGTTCCAGAACCATTCATGGGTGATATACAGGCTGATGCCAAGGAAGAAACCATAGGCTGTAGCGACTGCCTTGCCACCTTTGAACCCGGCAAAGATCGGGAAGCAATGACCGATAGCACAGGCAAGACCTGCATAGATGATGGCATCTGGTGCCAGGAAATAAGCCACTGTCATGGAAAGGAATGCCTTGATGGCATCGAGCAGGGTAACAGAAATTGCGGCTGGTTTGCCAAGGACACGGCCGGCATTTGTGCCACCAATATTACCACTGCCTTCCTTGCGGATATCTTTGTGATAGAAAACTATACCGATCACCAGTCCCCATGGAACTGAACCAAACAGGTAACTGATGAGGATAACCAGAATCAGATTTATCATAAACTTGACCTCCGTACGGTATTTTAGCATAATCATGGTCTGACCGGATGAGGGTGTTATCAGTTTTTTTGTGGTAAGATATCAAAGGTTTGGGAGAAGATTATGTTGAAAAGAATAGCGAAATATTACAGACCGCACATGACTTTGTTCTTATTGGACCTTGCGGCAGCATTTCTGGTCGGTATGGCTGACCAGTTCATGCCTATGTTTGTAAGAACGATGATCAATGTCTATGTGCCTGACAGAAACTATCAGATGATGTTAAGGCTCTGCTTTGGCCTTGCCGTGATTTATGTTTTAAAGTTGTTGTTGAATTTGTTCATCAATTACTGGGGGCATATATGCGGTGTCAGAATCCAGGCGGATATGCGCAGTGAGTTGTTCCGCCATGTGGAGAAACTGCCGGTATCGTTCTTTGATGCCAACAAAACCGGTACGATCATGTCCCGTATTGTCAATGACTTACAGGAAATCAGTGAAATGGCACACCATGGACCAGAGAATATCTTCATCATCTTTGTGACCCTGGTTGTTTCCTTCATCATGTTATCGACGATTAATCTCAAGCTGACGGTGATTATCTTTGTGTGTCTTCCACTTGCGGCTTTGTTCTCTATTGCCATCCGCAAGAAACAGCTCGATGCCTTTGCGGAAAACAGGGTGAAGATCGGTGAAGTTAATGCCAAGGTAGAGACAAGTATTGCCGGTGTGCGCATCACAAAGGCATATAATGCAACGGATACAGAGTTTGCCAAGTTCGATGCTGCCAATGAAGAATATAAGGAAGCCCGCAAGGTTTCCTACAAATACCTGTCTTTGTTCAATTCGGGAATGAACTTCTTTACCGATCTCATGTATCTTGTGGTTATCGGTTTTGGTGGCTATTTCTTCATCACCGGAGAAATCAACAGTGGTGACTTTGTTGCCTACATCCTCTATATCTCGACATTCCTAACTCCGATCAAGAAGTTTGTGGACACTTATGAACAGATTGCGGAGGGTATGTCTGGTTTCAAACGGTACTGCGAACTGATTGATCTTCCAGAGGAAGAAGATGAAGAAGGTGCCGTGGATGCAGGAAGACTCAATGGTGAGATTGATTTCTCACATTATGGGGATGATGAACATAACAGAGATGTCATTTCGGATATGTCTTTACATATCGAAAAGGGTTCGACGGTTGCTCTTGTTGGACCAAGCGGTGGCGGTAAGACGACAATCTGTAACCTCATTCCAAGGTTTTATGAAGTAGATAGTGGTACAATTTCGATTGATGGTATGGATATCCGTCACATGACACGTGAGTCATTGAGAAGAAATATTGGCAGTGTTGCCCAGGATGTGTTCCTGTTTACTGGTTCAATCCGTGATAATATTGCCTATGGATGCCCTGAAGCAAGTGATGAAGAAGTGGTGGAAGCCGCAAAGAAGGCGGAAATTCATGATTACATCATGACATTGCCAGATGGGTATAATACCAATGTTGGTGAAAGGGGTATGCGCTTGTCCGGTGGACAAAGACAGCGTATTTCCATTGCCCGTGTATTCCTCAAGAATCCGGAAATCCTGATCCTTGATGAAGCAACCAGTGCACTTGACAATGCAACAGAAATGCAGATACAGAAATCTCTTGATAAACTTGCGGAAGGACGCACGGTCATCGTTGTTGCCCATCGTCTTTCCACCATCCGCAATGCGGACAAGATCATTGTCATTTCCGATAAGGGTATTCTGGAACAGGGCAGCAGTGAAGAACTGTTAGAGGCAAAGGGAGAATACTACCGCCTCTATCAGTACCAGTTTAGTGGACAGAACAGTTTGTGTTAGAAAATGGAGTAAGTGATGGCACAGAAATATGATGACAGCAGTATTCAGATTCTTGAAGGCTTAGAGGCGGTCAGAAAACGCCCGGGTATGTACATCGGTTCAACCGATGCCCATGGTCTTCACCATCTGATCTGGGAAATTGTAGATAATGCGGTTGATGAAGCATTGAACGGCTATGGCAAAAAGATAACCATCAGTCTTGAAAAAGATGGCAGCTGTACGGTAAAGGATGAAGGCCGTGGTATGCCAACTGGTATGCATGCCTCAGGGATGAACACGTTGCAGGTTATTTTTACGGTATTGCATGCCGGAGGCAAGTTCACAAGCCAGGG
>CAJKOS010000013.1 GCA_905201565.1 uncultured Erysipelotrichaceae bacterium | reverse complement strand
GCAACAGCAAGACCTGCACCAAGAGAAGAACAGCCAGTCGCAAGAGCAGCAGCGATGAAACCTAGACCTGCAGAACTTGTTGCCCCTGTTGCGGAAGCTTCTTCCGCAAGAGCTGTGAACTGGTTAGCCTGAACGATGAGGCATACAGCAAACACACCGGCAAAGATGGAAATCTGTGCGATGAGCTTGTGCTTGGCGTTCTTGCGGTTAATACCGCCACGGGCAATCAGATAAAGTGGTGCGATGATCATTACAACTGCAATGAATGGTACGATAATTTCACTGATGGATAACATGTTATTTTTCCTCCTGAATGTTTTCCTGTATATACATCATTCTGCCTGCGCAGATAAAGCCTGATACTTTCTGCCGCCACCATTGTAGTAGCGTGAGAACATTTCATAGTACTCAAGGCGCAGTGCCTGAATACCGACGATAAGACCTTCAAGGCACATCACGAAGATGTTGCCGATAATCAATACGATAATGCCTGCCCCACCAGTCATTTCCATAAGTGTCATGACGACAAGCATCATACCGGCATGGGACAACACGAAGCCACCTACTCTGAGGTAGGACATGGAATTGGTCATAAAGGACAACAGCACTTCAATGACATCGAAGATGCTCTGCATGATATAACCACCCCATCCCTCTTTCGGGGTGATGGACTTGCCAGAAATCAGATTGTTGAGCGGTTCCTCAAACAGGAAGCAGAGCAGTGGTACTGCCACAAAGATGATGAGGAATACCGGTGTCAACAAAGATGGACCACCTGTCAACATACCAGCCGCTGCGACAAGGATATAGACATAGAACACAAGTCCCACTATGCCATTCTGAGAGAACAGCACCTGACCCCAGTTTTTGTGGCGGGCATTGTTCCAGATGTTGAGAATCTGTGAACAGATGATGAGCACTGCACCGATGACAAGTGCACCTAGCAATAGTGTCATCGTATTGGAACTCTCCATGACATCAAACAGTTTGCCACGGATGTTGAAGATGCTTTCATGTAGTGGTGTCAGCACTTCTTCAAAACCAAAGACGGAACCAAACAGGAAACCGAAGATGGTCGAAGTGATACCGACTCTGCCGATGATACCAAAGAGGCTTCCCTTCTTCTCTAACAGCAATCCGATTAATGCAAGCACAAGACCCTGTCCCATATCACCAAACATGATGCCAAACAACAGGCAGTATGTCACAGCCAGAAACAATGTCGGATCGAAGTCGCTGTAAGCAGGAAGGCTGTACATTTCGACAAACATTTCAAATGGTCTTGCAAACCAGCCATTCTTCAACAATGTCGGACACTTGAACTGCGGTACTTCGGATGGTTCTTTGACCGTAAATTCCACCGGAACACCTTCAAAGGCTGCTTTATAAGCATCCACATCCTTTGCCTTGACAAAGCCGGAAAGATAATATGTATCCTCAAACTGGGCAATGTACTGGTAATCTTTGATCAATACATCCTCTTCCTTGCAGTAAGCATTGATGTCATTGAGCTTGTCTTCATATTCATGAAGCAGCTTGTGAACATCGATGAGCGGAATTTCCATTTCCTCAAAGTAGAGGGAATCGAAGATCTTGCGCACTTCTTCCGCATAGGAATCACTTGTGATGTAGATCATCCAGATATACTGTTTGTTTTCATGGAGTCTGTGATGAACAAAGATATTATCTCTGTACATCGAAAGTTTTGGGAAGCTTTCCCTTGGCAGTCTGCCAAAGCCGAAGTTGAGATAGTTGCAGGCATGAATTCTCTCAAACCCACAAACACTCAGGGCTTCAAGTGCCTTCTCATCATCCGGTGTAAGGATGACTTCCTTGGCATCGCTGGTGACACCAAATCTGCCATTGAGTTCAGACAGGAAGGATTTGATTTCTTCCTCGCTGTAGCTTCTTGAAGCAACATGTGTTTCATCAAATGCAAAACCTGTCGCATGGGCAAAGTTCTGCAATGTCTGCCGGTATGAGGCAAATGGATTGTCACGGGAAAGGATCTTTCCACCATTTTCAGGTGTGACAATCTCAGATGCTGGTTCGACATCGAGCATGCCGGAAGATATGCCTTTGGATAGCATTTCATCCAGGTGTTCTCTGTCTGTGCCGGCTTCAACGAATTTCATCTTTACAATCGCCATTCGCTGACCCCTTTCTAATAAATCATCATGGCACGGATTTTATCATTGGAAACATGATACCGCACGCCTTCAATAATATTGATCACATTACGAATTTCCACCATTGCTAGCTGTAGGTAGGCAAGCAGGATGAGATGTGCATCCATACTTGTTTCCATGGTGGTGTAATACATGTTGTAACCAATTCTCTCCGTAAAGTTTTCAATATAGAGAAACTTCGCATTCCGCGTGTAGCGGTGATACTTGCGTTCAATTGCGGATAGCACTTCATCCGCATTGCATTCCTCAATCAGCTTACGGATTTCCTTTGTGGAGAACAGACATGTCCTGCTGTTGACAGACTTGGATATCTCAACCGCAGAAAGGTTGAAATACTTCTTGAGACGGTAGATGACCGCAATATTCTCAAGTTCTGCCCGCATGTTGATCATGCGCAACAGCTGTTCCTTCTCCTCCCCTTTGCATGTGTGTTCTGCCATCGCTTCCAGCGTATGGAAATACACTTCATGCAGGTCGTGGGCAAGGTCGACATAATCAATTTCCGAAACCGTATTTGTCCGGTGGCGGAGTACCATATCATAGTACCTGGTGCCCTGTAACAGCTGTAACAGCTGATCAAAGCTTTCCACATGGGCAAGTTGAGCAATGTCAAAGGACATATGGTCTGCCACATACATCGGCATCTCTGCAATGAGCTGTTCACGCTCATCGCTGTCCGGATTCATCAAAGTCCTGATACAGGTCAGTATCATCTGCAGCTCTGTGTTCATGGCTGCCGCGACCATGAATTCCATGTCGCGTTCATCGCCATAGCGCAATAACTTCTTCAAACGAAGATAGACATTGACACGCAATAGTACTTCAATCTGACCACGGTGTACCGCCTTCTCATTGATACCATCCAGGGTTTCCTTATACAGAGGATGGTTTTTGAGATAGGCGACGATATCCGCAATGGACTTCTTCTGAATCAGCGCTTCGTATGCATCAGCCTTCAGCCTTTCACCAAACATTGCCCGGGCTTTTGTCGCCATAGCGCCTTCAGAACCCATACTCAGTTCACCTCATCATGGAGAACGCGGTTATAGATCTCCTTGCGCCATTCTGCACACTTTGCATCATATAATGACTGTAATTCACGGGAAGCAGCTTCGTAATACTTTTCGTTCTGCTCATCATCCCGCCTGATCTTTTCATCCAGTTCGCTCTTTGTCTTTGCGAGTGTTTCATGAACCGCATCCCAGGCTTCTTTGGAGATTTGTTTCTTCTCCTCTTCCACAGCCATCTTCAGCTGCCTGCGCTCTTCATGAACATCCTGGATGTGCTTGCGGACCTTTTCATCAGTCTCAATCAATTTCAGGATTGCATCAATTTCCATTTCATCACTTCCTTACATTCAGCAGGTATACCCTGCAAAATCATTCACTATTATGGCACTACCAAAAAGAATGTTCAACTAATTTGTGATTTATTCACAAATACAAAAAAGAGGAACAAACATGTTGTTCCTCAGGTAAGACTGAATACAAGAATCATGAGAAGGATGATTGCTCCAAGCCCGATGATATAGGCTGAAGCGATAAGCAATGCGGCTTTCAATGAACCAAGGATATACCAGAATTTCTCACCATTGCTCATGCGATACTCATCACGCCACGGTTCTTTTTTCTCTGCTGGCTTCTCGAGTTCCCTTCTGGAAGGTGGAACAAGAGATCCAAACAGCGGCATCTTTTCAACACCCCTCATATCAACGATGGTTCTGCCATCATCATCTTCAAATTCTCTTTCCTTTTTCACTTGTTCTGTCCGTCATACAGATGGCAGGCAACAAAATGTCCAGGTTCTGCTTCAAGCCACTGCGGTTCGCTCTGTCCACAGCATTCCATGCACTTGCGGCAGCGTGTGTGGAACTTGCATCCCTTTGGTGGGTTGGCAGGAGAAGGAATAGATCCTTCAAGGACAATTCTGTTCATCTTCGCATCTGGATCCGGTACTGGAATTGCGGAGAGCAATGCCTGTGTATACGGATGCAGCGGATTCTTGAAGATCTGCTCTGTTGTACCATATTCGACCATGTTGCCAAGATACATAACACCGACTGTATCAGAGATATGTTCGACAACAGAAAGGTCGTGGGAAATGAACAGGTATGTCAGATTATGTTTCTTCTGCAGATCTTTGAGAAGATTGATAATCTGTGCCTGGATGGAAACATCAAGTGCGGATACCGGTTCATCGCAGACAATGAACTTTGGATTGAGGGCAAGCGCACGGGCAATGCAGATACGCTGTCTCTGACCACCGGAGAATTCATGTGGGTAACGGTCTTTCTGGAAAGACTGCAGACCACATTCATCCATGATGTGATCAATATATGCATCATATTCACTATCCGGAACGATATGGTGCTGTCTGACCGCCTCACCGATAATTTCACCGACTGGCATACGTGGCTGCAATGAGGAGAACGGATCCTGGAAGATGATTTGCATATCAGTTCTCAATGACCTCATCTCCTTGTTTGAAAGATCAAATACTTCCTTGCCTTCAAAGAGAACCTGACCAGAAGTCTTCTCACCAGAAAGGCGCAGAATTGTTCTGCCGGTTGTTGTCTTTCCACAGCCGGACTCACCGACAAGACCCATGGTTGTGCCGGTTTTGATATTGAAGGAAACACCATCTACCGCACGGACATAGCCGACAGTTTTGGAAACAAATCCGCCCTTGATTGGGAAGTATTTCTTCAGATTGTTGACCTGCAGGATATACTGCGGATCTGGTTCGATTGGTGTAAAGGACTTGTCAATCTGAAGGTTTGCATTCTTTTCCGTCATTCAGCAGCCTCCTTTTCAAACTTTTCAGCACTCTCATTGAGACCCTTCAATGCTTCTTCAGCAGAAGCCCAGACCTCTTTGGATTCATAATATCTGTAACATGCGACACGGTGTGTATCTGTGAGCTGGATCATGTGTGGATATTCTCCGTTGCACTGTTCCTTGCGCATTTCACATCTGTCACGGAAGTAACAGTAGTTTGGCATATTGATCGGATTTGGAACCTTGCCAGGGATGGAGTAGAGACTATCTACCTTTCTGCCAACAACCGGCTTGGATGCCATAAGACCAATTGTATAAGGATGGGCAGGATGATGGAAGATATCATCTGCTGTACCTTCTTCAATGACACGGCCAGCATACATAACGACGACATAGTCAGCCATTTCTGCAATGACACCAAGGTCATGGGTAATGAACATAATCGAAGCATTGATCTTGTCTTTCAGATTTCTCAAAAGATCAAGAATCTGTGCCTGAATGGTAACGTCAAGAGCTGTTGTCGGTTCATCCGCAATGATCAGCTGTGGTTCACAGGCAAGTGCCATGGCGATCATGACACGCTGTCTCATACCACCGGAAAGCTCATGTGGATACATGTTATAAACACCTTCCGCATTGGCAATACCGACCATTTCAAGTGCTTCGATAGTCTTTGCCTTGACCTGTTCCTTTGTCCAGTCCTTGCCATCATGCAGGGCAATAACTTCATCAACCTGGTTACCGATCGTAAATACAGGATTCAATGCTGTCATCGGTTCCTGGAAAATCATGGATACGCGGGAACCTCTCAGCGTCTGCATAACAATATCCGGTGCCTTTGTGACATCGATTGCCTTGCCGTCGCCCATATTGACACGGATCTCACCTTCTACAGTCTGACCCTGCGGTCTCTGTAACAATCTCATCAGGGAAAGAGATGTGACGGACTTACCACAACCGGACTCACCAACAATACCGACCGTCTTGCCAATCGGCACATTGAAGGTAACACCATCAACAGCCTTGACCGTACCGGCATCGGTGAAGAAGTATGTATGTACATTGTCGAATTCTACCGCATTGTTTGGATCTTTCATTGTGGTAGTGTATTCACTTTCCGGAACATTCTTCCTCTTGTGACGCTTTTCGTATTCGTCTGTAATCTTCTTATTGCGTTTTGAAATCTGACGGGATTCTTTATTGGAAAGATACCCTTCTGCTTTTTTCTTTGCCATACCGTAATCCCCCTTTCTTAGCGCTTCATTCTCGGGTCAAATGCATCTCTGAGACCATCACCTGCCAGGTTGAAGGCAAGAACCGTCAACAGCAGTAATGTACCTGCAGGGATCCAGATGAACCAGTAGTTTGTCAATACGAATGTGTTGTTTACATCGTTAATGATATTGCCCCATGAAGCAAATGGGAACTTGACACCAAGACCAAGGAAGGAAAGTGTAGATTCTGTGATGATCGTACCACCGATACCCATGGTAACAGAGACAATGATCTGTGGAATGACATTCGGTACAAGGTGCTTGAAGATACGTCTTGAAACAGAAAGACCTGTCGCTTCAGCAGCTGTCATATATTCCTGTTCACGAAGTGAGAGAATCTGACCACGGACAAGGCGTGCCATGGAAGGCCAGCCAAGGAAACCGAGAATTAACATCAGATAGAGCATTCTGATCTGAGGATCAACACGCATCGCATCCATGGCGGAACCAAGGATGATGATCAGTGGCATGGAAGGAATGCAGTAGAAGACATCAACGATACGCATGATGAGGTTGTCTACCCAGCCACCAAAGTAACCGGAAATACCACCCATGATGACACCGAGGATCACAGAAAGACCCTGAACGATGAAACCGATAATCAATGAAACACGGCCACCATACATGAGTCTTGTCAACATATCCATACCATTCTTATCTGTACCAAGAAGGTGCTGTGCACTTGGTGCAGCATAGGCATCGAATACGCGTGTTTCCTTTTCCTGAACAACAGACCACATCAGTTTGGATGGATCGTATTCAAGATCATATTCATATTCTTCACCATCTTCTCCAGTGAATGTGAACTTGTCGTCATTTGCTTCAATGCTTTCAAGAAGTTCATCTCTCCATTCACGGGTAATGACAACATCGGTTGCGGAAGCACGTACAACATAACGGCTGACATAACCATAGTCACCAGAAGCAGAAGAAATACTGCCATTTTCATCCAGTGTATAGTCAGTTCCATTGACATTGAAAGAAGTCTGTCCATTTGTATATGCCTTCAAAGCCGCAAACTGGAAGTCATAGTCTACAGCAGAACCATCATTGGCATTGACAATGTCAATGTAGCACATACCAACTTCTTCACCATTGACATACACACTGTAGAAGTCTGTACCTTCTTCATGAAGTTCATAAGTAACACCATTGTACGTAATGGTGGATTCACCACGGGTAATGGCAAGCATAGCCTGTGCCTGGGCAACAGATGTAAATACTTCCGGATTGCTTGCGGAATAACGGTAACCTGTGTTTTCGGTAACCGCTGCATAGTCCTTGGACATGTAGTCGTTACGATAGAAGACCTGATCCTGTCCATATGGGGAGAGCCATCCACCAACAAAGGAGAACAGGAACATGATGACAAGGATCACCATACCGGCAACCGCAACCTTGTTACGGACGAAACGCTTCATGACAAGCTGTCCCGGAGACAGAGTCTTGATACGTCTGTCATCATTCAGAGAATATTTTTCATTTCTGTCTTCATTTTCATTTGGATTGAAGTTCTTTTCTTCAGACATGAACAATACCTCCTTTCCTCAGGCAAGACGGACTCTTGGATCGACAACTGCATAAAGGATATCGGAAATCAGATTACCTGCCAGTGTCAGAATCGCAAGGAATGTCAGATAAAACATAGAGAATGGAATATCACCCTGTACCATTGCCTGGTAAGAAGAATAACCAATTCCCGGAATCATAAAGAGGGTTTCAGTAATCAATGCACCAGAGAAAAGTCCTGGCAGAGAACCGCCAACCATCGTAACAAGTGGAATTAATGTGTTACGGAATGCATGACGGTAGATGACCTTATGTTCAGAAAGACCCTTTGCGCGAGCAGTACGGACATAGTCCTGCTGAAGAACCTCCAACATATTAGTTCTTGTATAACGCATCAGAGAACCAATAGAAATCAGAATTAAAACAGTACACGGCATCACGAGATGATTTGCCATATCCATAATCTGTCCAAATGTACTCAGCTGCTGAAAGTTTCTGCCAACAAGACCATAGAGGTCAAACCATCTAAGATTGACTGAGAAGACAAGCTTCATTAAAGATGCAATGAAGAATGTCGGAAGCGACATACATGCAAGAGCAAAGACTGAAATAATATAGTCAGACTTCTGATACTGATGTGTTGCGGCAATGATTCCTAACGGAATAGAAATCAAGAGCTGCGCAACAAGAGAAATGACACCCATGACAAAGGAAACGCCAATAACATCCATAAACTTTTCAGTAACAGGGACTGTATAAAACCAGCTGTCTCCGAAGTTACCGGTAGCCGCATTGGCAAGCCATGTCAGGAAACCATCAACAATGCCTTTGTCCATACCATATGAAGCGGACAACTGTGCCATCCATTCCTCAAAACTCTTAGAATTTGGCTGCATCGATTTCTGACGCGCAAGGTTTTCTACATATGAAGTAGGCAGACAACGCATCAGAACATAGATCAAAAACGCAACGACAAATAGTATTGCGATCGAGATCAGAATACGCTTAATAATATACTTTCGCATAAATCTCCTCCTTTAGATTAGTTCAACTGCAACCGTTGTGAAAAAAGATACATGTCTTCTTTCACAACGGCTTCAGCCGTTGTAAAAAACAAAACAGAATGCGGGGCAAGGCAAACCCTACCCCGCATTCACCTGTTTAATGATTCAACTCCAATTAGTTGAGCTCAAGTTTTTCGATCTCTTCGCGCCAGTCATAGAACGATGTTACATCCGGAGTAACTGTATCAATATTGACACGTTCTGTGGAAATAACAGTGCATTCTTTTCTCTGGTATACAGGGATTTCAACTGCCCAGTCAACGATGATATCAAGTGCTGCCTTGTACATTGTCTTACGTGCAGCCTGATCTGTTGTTGTACGAGCATCCAAAATCAGCTGATCAAGTTCAGGATCTGCAATGTCATACTGATAGTTGGAACCACCAGGATTAGCACCGCCATTTGCTACATCAGAGTAGTAGATCTGATACATATCAGGATCGATGGTAGCAGACCAAGCTGCTGCCCACATTTCACACTGTTCTGCTTCAATGGAATCCCAGAGCTGAGAAGAATCAGAGAGGTCATTGACAATGAAGTTGATGCCAATTTCTGCGAAAGCATCAGAAGCAAGGTCAAGAGCCATGAATACTGGATGATCACCAACACCGCCGCCTGGAACAGTAACTGTGTATGTGAGTCCATCTGGTTCAACACCCTTATCTACTGTTGTAAGTCCTGCAGGAGCAGCTGTTACCTTGCCACCTTCAACTGTATAACCAGCAGCCTGGAAGTATTCAAGAGCAGCTTCCTTAGCAGCAGCATATCTTGCATCAGCGTCCATATCAGATGTATAGATGTCAGAGCCATCAAGCTTTGTGGAGAAAGCTACCTTATAATCAGCATCTGTTTTCTGAGGAGCAGCCCATGAAGAATTGGAAATCGGATAGTTAATGATTTCAGCACGATCGCCATAGTAAGAATCAATAGCAACATCTCTGTATACGGAGATGATTGTTGCAAATGCCTTACGCATATTCTTAGATGCATCAGAACCTGGTTCACCATTGATGTTCATGACATTAGCGGACATACCAATATAACCATAGCCAAGGAAGTCATAGAGTTCTGTAGTGATCTTGTCGCCTGTCAGTTCACCATTGGAGTTTGCCTGCTGAATAGCATCAACCACTTCACCATTGATAGAAGGCTGTGCAACATCAATAGTACCTGTTGTTACACCATTGAGGAGGTCAGCTTCCTGAGATTCAACGAAGTTGACATACTTTACCTTTGGTTCACCCTTATAGTAGTTTTCGTTTGCTTCGAAATATACTGTACCATTTTCATAGCTAACGAACTTGTAAGGACCAGCACCCATAGGCTGTGTTGTAACAGAACGTACATGTGTCAGGTCACCCTTTGTGAAACCGAAGGAACCGTTTTCTGGATCCCAGAGATCAGTTTCACCATAGTAATGCATAGGAGCAATTTCAACACCAAGGCTGTAAATTGCTGTAGCATCAACTTTTGTCATATGAATGTTGACTTCATAATCACCATTCATTGTGATACCAGAAATTGTGTTTACAGAATTACCAGTGGAAACACCAACTTTCCAATCATCAGGATTAGAGAAGCAGTCAACGAAGTTAACATCAGCAACTTCTGTTTCAACAGCTTCGCGAACTGTTGGATATTTAGCTACAATAGCAGCGAAGAAATCTGCAGCAGTAGCATCTTCCGGAAGTTCATAACCCCAGTTGGCAGCTTTTGCAGCAACACTGTCTTCTTCTGCATTTAAGCCGTTAGCGACAATGTAATCAAGAATGGACTGTGCGAACTTTTCGCCCGCAGTACCATGTACTTCTTCCCAGAATGCTGTCTGCTGTTCTTCTGTCCAGTTAGTGAAATCAGCATTATCTTCACCAGCATCGAGCAGAAGGTCATAGAGAGAACTCATGCCAGAACGATATTCCTCCATGCCTTCAATCGGAAGAGAGAAGAACGTGTTGCTGCCATCATATGTAGGGTCAGCATAGACATAATAAGAGAACACCAAGTCCTTTGCGGTAAGTTCTTCACCATCAGAGAACTTGACGCCTTCCTTCAATTTGATTGTGTAGTCAACAGTACCATCGCTGTTTTCCGTAACCGTAACGTCTGACGGTCCGGTATACGTATAATCTGTACCATTGTACTCTGTTGTTTCTCCATCGATTCCGTTGTAAATGACAGAACCTGCGCGGTCATTCTTGAACGCATAGATATGTGTCATTTCCTGGATATCTGTGTCATATGCAGTTGTGGAGAAGAACGGTGAGAATTGTGCGTTGAGCTGTGCTGTACCAACGACAAGGGTGTTGCCGCTTTCTCCTTCTGAGCCTGTGCCAGAGCAACCAGCCAGCATTGCTGCAGAAAGAACAAGGGCAAATGCTTTTTTCATGTTTTTCATACTTTCCTCCCTAAACAGAAATAAGCGGTGAGATGATTATCTCACGGACAAATGTACGCGCCATGTAAACGCTGCGTCCATTATATTTGATTCAAAATTTAACGTCAATCTGATGTAACTCTGCAATTACTCAATATTTTCATTTTTAACATCACTTATGAAACTTTTTCATTTTCCCATTCTTCCCGCTCATACACACATATATTCATATTTTTGCGCCAATATACTGCAGAAAGGCATACAATGCCTTCACAGATGAGGAAGGCAATCATGCCTAATACAAGCCCTTCTGTTCCAAAGAATATGACATGACCAATTTCAGTAATCATGCTCAGTGCACCGCACGTCATCGCAAATAGGTTGAATACCTGCGGCGTTTCCACGTTGCTCTTATAGTCATAATCGCGCAATGGGCTCTTGGAAAAGTAAAGAGATATACTCTTATATAGCATAACTGCAGAAAAGAGAAGAGTTAATGCCAGAGGCAGGATGATGTACCAGGCATCAATTGTACCAGGTGCTTTGATCAGTCCTCCTCCTGCTGCTCCAGTTACTCCCGCAAGTGATAGCAATAACAGGTGTTTATGCATCTTCTTTTCCGGTATATCCTTGTTTGTATAGCGATAATGATCGCCAGTATAGACCCATTCCCCTTTATCATCCTTAACAAAGTTCTTCAGGTACTTGTGCTGAAATCTTCCCGAAAGAGAAATCTTATCGTTTTTCTTTGCCATAGTGTTACCGGATATCTCCAAGGTCAAATGCAGAAAGGTAGTCATGTGCCTTCTTTGCAATATCCTTCAATGTTGTACCATCAAACGGAGACGCAAGATCCGCTTTCTTCAGCATGTTCACCCATGTATCGCTTCCGCCAAGCTTTGTATAGGCTAAATACTTATCCCATGCTTTCTTTCTATCATCCTGAATCATCGCCCAGAATTCAAGGGAAATCGTCTGGGCAAGACAGTAATCGATATAATAGAACGGAGAAGAATAGATGTGATGTTTGAGCTGCCAGTGTTCTCCATCCGCAAAGAACGGAATCTTTCCATCCAGTTTGTACCATGGCATATAGATGCCGCAGAGCTTCTTCCATACCGCATGTCTTTCTGCCGGTGTCATATCCGGTTTGGCATATACTTCATGCTGGAAGTGGTCAACTGCTGTACCATATGGAATGAACTTCAGTGCCCCTGCCACATGGGAATAACAGTACTTCTTTGCGTCTTTGCCAAAGAAATCCTCTGCCCACTCTTGACCAAAAAATTCCATACTCATGGAATGGCACTCACATGCTTCTAGGGTTGGCCAGATCAAAGAAGAAGGTACCCTGTCACGGTTGCACCATGCCTCAAAGGCGTGGCCTGCTTCATGGGTGATTACTTCCACATCTCCCTGTGTTCCATTGAAATTGGCAAAGATGAATGGCACATGATAATCACCAAGAGTTGTGCAATAGCCTCCACCAGCCTTGCCTTCTGTTGAAAGCAGGTTCATCAGCTCTCCATCGAGCATCGTATGGAAAAACTCACTTGTTTCCATAGAAAGCTCATCATAGAATTTTGTCCCTGCTTTGATAATGTCCTCTGCTGTACCTGCCGGTGTTGCATTACCACTGCGGAATTCCAGCTCAGCATCCGCAAAGGAAAGAGGATAACTCTTGCCAAGGCGCTTCGCCTGCGCTTTATATATCTCTTCCGCAACCGGCACTACATACTGCACTACCGCTTCACGGAACTTTGCTACATCTTCCTTCGTATAGCAATTACGCATCATGCGGTAATAGCCAAGGGTTGTATACCCTTCGTATCCCATGCGCTTGCCCATCGCATCGCGCAGATGGACAAGTTCATCATAAATTCTGTCCATTTCAGGCTGGTTGTCCTTATACCACTGCCCAACTGCCATCCAGGCAGAAAGTCTTCTTTCATCATCCGCATCATTCTGAAATGGTGTCATTTGGGAAAGCGTGTAGGTCTTGCCTTCAAAAGGCACCTCTGCTGAAGCAAGCAGGTTTTCATAATCCTGTGCGAGCTGGTTTTCCTTCTTCATATCCTCAATATTCAATGGCGAGAAGGACTTACGGCCCATTTCTCCATTAATAAAAAGGATGGAGCCAAAATCAGCTTCAAATTCATTGCGGAATGGTGAATCGAGCAGTGCATCATTGAATGCCTGTTTGTATTCCTCCAATTCCGGATAGGCAGAAAGCCAGAAAGCATTTTCTTCTTTATAATAAGCATCCCTTGTATCAATGTCATGACGGATAGAGGCAATTGTACCAAGTGTCTCCACATGGGTTACAAATTCATCCTCGGCAAGGAATACTGCCTTTGCCTCATCATACGTCTTTGCCTTCTTCAGTCCTTCTGTATAAGCAGAAATCTGTTTTACAACTTCTTCTACAGATGGGCGTTCATATTTCATATCTTTGAATTTCATATACAACACTCCTTCGGTATGCAGAATATGCTATCACAAAATCCCACATGACGCACAATAGAGATTATGCTATACTAAGCGTTGCACATGGAGAATTACCCAAGAGGCTGAAGGGGGCGGTTTCGAAAACCGCTAGACGTGCAAGCGTGCGGGGGTTCAAATCCCTCATTCTCCGCCTGTTGTCCACCACATACCGGTGGATTTTTTTATGCTTTGTCACAAAGTCCTGCAGCTTCTATGGATTGTATACCTTCAAGGATTTGAGATCTTCCAAAAAAACCCTGCCATATCAGGCAGGAATATCAGAGTACCTTCATGATTTCATCAAGTACTGCAAGACACTTGTCACTACTTTCATCAAAAGCTGTTTCATATTCTTCAGGTCCGCCATGCAGTGAATCAGAAACCATCTTAATGGAAAGACATGGCACGTGGTTGCGGTTAGCTGTCTTGATAATCGCAGCAGCTTCCATTTCACATATATCCGCATTAAACTGCTCATGCAATGCGGCCTTGTCCTCTGCACTTGCCACAAACCTGTCACCAGAAGCACAAGTCACCTTCACAAGTGTCGGGTCCACCTTTATGGCAATATTCACCAGTTCCTTTGTGGCAGGCATATAAATCGTTGGATATTCTTCAAGATACTGACCAACCGGGCAATGGTCAATCTCCGATGTATCAAACTGGTAATGGACTACCTTTTCCACCACACAGAGCCTTACATCATCCATTTCCTTTGTCAAAGAACCGACAACGCCGAAGTTCAATATCATGTCAACGTGATACAAACTGATCAAAAGCTGTGTCGCAGCTGCTGCCGAGATTTCACCAACCCCGGAATGCAATACGTAGATATCATTTCCATTCACCGCATAGTGGTATATATCAAATCCTCCATCATGCAATGTTTCCAACAGGTTCTCATACTTGCGCTTGACGGCATCAATTTCAACAGCCGCAATAATACCGAATTTCTTCATTACTACCTCCATGAAACAGGACCGGTTTTCCGGTCCTTTGTATTATTCTTTCGTTTCCTGCATATAGTATGGCGTAACATAGGCAGGAAGTCCATCTTTATAGATGATATCCGGCTGACCCTGGATCAGCGGTAACATGTAGTCATATGCCTCTGTTGTAATACCACCATATTCCGGTAACAGCCACTCTGTCGGGAAGTTTCGTACAAAGTTGGCAACTTTGTCCGCATCTACCGCAAAGAATTCCACATCATACATCTCACCTGCTTTGCGCTTGACACCAACCATCTGTCCGGTGAAGTTCTTATCGGCAGAGCGCATATGGGCTGACATGCCAAGGCGGAACGATTCCCGCACATCCACTAAGGACTGCTCTGTCGCATGGCACCTCTGGGCAGTGGAAAGTTCCATCACCCGGCAGCGCGGTGCGACCTCCGCATCCAGTATCATGCTTTCCAGTGTTCTGCCTGCACCACCAAGCACGGCATGCCCAAAGAGATCATTCTTGGCAACACCTGCTGAAATATATGTGCCATCCGCATAGTGGGCACCTTCCGAGATTGCCACAAAGCACTTGGAACGCTCATCGATGATGGCTTTCACCTTCTTTAAAAACGTTTCTCTGTCAAAGGAAACTTCCGGTACGACAAGCAGGTCCACCTTTCCGGAAAGACATGCGCTGGCAGTGAGCCATCCGGCATCGCGTCCCATCGTCTCCAAAATAAATACTTCCTTGCGGGAAGAAGGATAGACGCTGATATCCTGCCAGCATTGCAGAAATGTGGTCGCAATGAACTTGGCAGCTGAACCAAAACCAGGGCAGTGGTCTGTTTCCATCAGGTCATTATCAATCGTCTTTGGACAGCCGATGAACCGCCTTCCCTCTATGCCCTTTTCCCTAGCATATTGGGACAGGGCAACAACCGTATCCATGGAGTCATTTCCACCGGTGTAAAACATCGTTTCAATGTCATACTTCTCCATGATCGCAAAGATCTTCTCAAAGTCTTCCACATTATCCCGTTTCAGCTTATAACGGCATGAGCCTAAAGCAGAAGAAGGTGTCTGCTGCAATATCGCATTTTCCTCTTCGCTCATGTCTGTAAGATCCACAAACTTCTCCTGCAGGATACCTTCAATGCCATGCAATCCACCATAGACATGTTCATACAGCGGGTTGAGCTGGTTGGCTTTGACAATCCCTGCCACAGTCGCATTGATGACGGAACTTGGACCGCCTGATTGTGCTACGATACAATTTGTCATGATGATGCCTCCTTTTAAAAGCCTCTTTCCTTAAGTATAACAAAAGGAAGAACTATTCTTCTGAAAGTTCTTCCCATCTATCATACAAATGTGCAAGTTCGTTGTGAATATCATCAATTTCCTGATCGAGGGCATCCATTTTGGACTGATCCTGATAATATTCCGGTTCAAACCGGAGATCCCGCTTTTCCTCTAACAGCTTTTCCTTTGCGGTAATCTCCTTCTCGATGCGGGCAATTTCCCTTCTTATCGCTTCTGGAGACTTCGGCTTTGCGACAACTGCCTTTTTGGTCTCTTTCACCGGTTCCTTTGCCTGTAACAGCGCAGCTTCATTTTCCTGCTTTTCTGTATACTCGGTATACGTTCCATCAAAGAACGTCGCCTTGCCATCTTCAAAGATGAGCAGGGATGTCGCAAGTTTGGAAATGAAGTAACGGTCATGGGAGACAAAGAGAATTGTTCCACTGAAGTTCTTCAAAGCATCTTCAAGGGCTTCTTTGCCCGGAATGTCGAGATGGTTTGTCGGTTCATCGAGAATCAGAAGGTTGCTGTGCATTAACATGAGCCTTGCAAGGGATAACCTTACCTTTTCTCCACCCGAAAGCACATCGACTGTCTTGAACACATCATCTGCACTGAACAGGAATCTGCCAAGGGCTGTGCGCACCTGTGTGCGATCAAGTTCCGGATATTCATCCCACAGTTCTTCCAGCACTGTCTTGCCAGAGGAGAACTGGGCGAGCTGCTGATCAAAGTACCCTGTTTCAATCTGATGTCCAAAGAGATAGGAACCAGAGAGTTTTGGAACAAGTCCCATCAATGTTTTGACAAAGGTGGACTTGCCGGTACCATTTGGACCAAGGATTGCAATGCGGTCACCGCGCATCATCTTCATCGTGATTTCGGTGAGCGGATGGTCATAACCGATGACGAGCTTCTCTGTTTCCAGCACCTTCTCACCACCTTTGACACGTGGTGAGAAATTGGCATGGAAGGTCTTATCATCGCTATGCACTTCTTCTATGCGCTCCATGCGGTCGAGGTATTTGATCTTGGACTGGGCAAAGGCTGCTTTGTTCTTCTTGTAGCGGAACTTCTCAATCAATGCCTCCAGCCTTTCAATTTCCTTCTGCTGTCTTGCGTAGGCAGCATTCTGTCGTTCGATATCGTTCTTCTTCTGTTCGACAAAGCTGCTGTAGTTACCCACATACCGCTTCATCTTTCCATATTCCATGTCGTAGACAACACTGACCACATGGTCCAGAAACATTCGGTCATGGGAAACGATGACAACTGCCCGGGGATAGTTTTTCACATAGCCTTCCAGCCATTCAATCGCTTCAAGGTCAAGATGGTTTGTCGGTTCATCGAGCAGCAGGATGTCCGGTTTGGACAATAACAATCGCACAAAGGCGATGCGCGTTTTCTGCCCTCCGGAGAACTCTTTGATCTTCTTTTTGAGATCTTCGATGGAGAAGCCAAACTTTGTAAAGACTGTCCGCATTTCGGATTCCCAGTTATAGCCATTGCTTTTCTCGAATTCTTCCTGCAAGGCAGCATACTTTGAAAGCACCTTCTCAGAAGCATCGTGCTGCATCGTTTCTTCCAGGGCATTCATCTCTTTCTGCAAGGCAAACAGAGGTTCATAGATGGTCATCAGTTCCTGTTCCACCGTCCAGTCATCATGTTCGAGGACCTTCTGGGCAAGATAGCCGATTACCGTATTGTTCTGACGGGATATACTGCCTTTGTCGAAGTTCTCCTCCCCACACATACATCTGAGGAAGGTTGTCTTTCCGCAGCCATTTCTGCCGACAATGGCAATCTTCTCCGTCCCTTTGATTTCAAACTGCACATCTTCAAATACGGTGGTGCCACCATAGTATTTGGATGCTGAGGAGACCTGATATAACATTTATTCTTCCTTTAACCGTATATCCACGGTATGTTTTGCAAATCGTTTGTTCTCCGGTGGAAGTTCCATGTACGTTGGCGCAATGGCCATGCACAGGAATTCATGGGGATGGTGGGCAATGGGCAGCTTTGTGCCCTCAAAGTCCACATATTGCACCGGAAAGATATCATCATAGCGGAAGATGAACGGATGGAAGGGGTTCTTCCATACCCATGTGAGGTCAAATCCGACATAATCGGATTTCTCTTCACGGTGTTTGTCACCATAGGCATGGGTGTTGTCCATGATCATCTTCTTGATTGTCTTTGGATTGATTTTCAATACATTGTCCGCAAATACTGCCGGTACCATCAACAGCTGGTTGAATAACCTTCTTGGTAGATCACGGAATTTATCGGGTGTCATATAGTCATAGACAAAGACATCGATAAACACCCCATCACATCCTTCATAGCCTTTACAGCGGTTATCGAGAAGGGTGTTGACCTCTTTGATATAGGTACCCTTTTTGCGGATCTTCATGGCCGGGATGAGCACATTGTACCTGTCATCGGTGTCAAAGCACTGGAAGACATACTGTGCAGGGCACTGCTCTTTCATGATTGCCACAAATCGTTCATAGTCTTCGCGCATCATCGCAATGTCCGCATCATCATCCCATGGAATAAAGCCCTTGTGGCGTACTGCTCCAAGGGCTGATCCTCCATTCAACCAGAAAGGAATGTGATTCTTCTCGCACAATGCATTGATGTCTTTCAACATTTCCAATAGCACAAGCTGCAGATCCCTGACAGTGATCACACTGCCATCCGGATTTGTTTTTAAAATATACTGTTCCATTCTAGTGTTTCCTTTAGTCTTAGAAAAGAAGGTTGCGTGGTGTTCTTGCGAAAGGAATGACATCACGGATGTTTTCCATACCTGTGATATACATGACAAATCTTTCGAAACCTACACCAAAGCCGGCATGCTGGCAGCCACCATATCTGCGCAGGTCAAGATACCACTGATAGTGTTCCTTCTCCATACCGAGCTCTTCCATTCTCTTTTCAAGAACATCGAGTCTTTCTTCTCTTTGCGAACCACCAACAAGTTCACCAACACCCGGCACAAGGCAGTCCACTGCCGCAACGGTCTTTCCATCATCGTTTTGTCTCATGTAGAAAGCCTTGATTTCCTTTGGATAATCTGTCAGGAATACCGGTCCGTCAACGACCTGTTCCGTGAGATATCTTTCATGTTCTGTCATGAGGTCCATACCCCATTCGATATTCTTGTTTTCGAACTCTACACCATCTTCGACTGCCTTCTTCAACAGTTCGATACCTTCGGTGTATGTCATTCTTCTGAATTCACTGTTGCGTACCTTGTTGAGTCTATCGTTGAGTCCCTTGTCAATGCGCTCACTGAAGAACTTCATTTCTTCAGGACATGTTTCATAGACATAGTTGATGCAGTACTTGATGAGATCTTCAATGACATCCATGTCATAGTTGAGGTCCGCAAATGCCATTTCCGGTTCAATCATCCAGAACTCAGCAAGATGGTTTGTGGTATTGGAGTTTTCAGCACGGAATGTCGGTCCAAATGTATAGACATCGCGGAAGGCGAGGGCAAATGCCTCTGCCTGCAGCTGACCGGATACGGTCAGGCTTGCGTGTTTGCCAAAGAAGTCCTTTTCATAATCCGCATCATCACGGGTAGTGACGGTGAATGTTTCACCTGCACCTTCCGCATCTGCTCCGGTGATCAATGGTGTGTTGACATAGATGAAACCCTGATCCTGGAAGAACTGATGAATGGCCATTGCCAATGCACTTCTGACTCTGAAGACAGCCATGAATGTGTTGGCTCTTGGACGAAGATGGCCGATTTCTCTTAAGTATTCAAAAGAATGTCTCTTCTTCTGCAGCGGATAGGTGTTATCACAAGCGCCTTCAAGGTTGATCTCTGTCGCCTGAATTTCAAATGGCTGCTGGGAGCCTGGCGTAACGACATATCTGCCGATGACACTGATGGCAGTACCGGTGAGATACTTTGTGACTTCCGTATAGTTGGAAAGTGTATCTGCACTGTACACAATCTGTGCATTCTGGAAATATGTGCCATCATTCAGGGCAATAAAGGATACATTCTTGCCAGAACGGTTTGTTCTGACCCAGCCCTGCAGCTGTACATATTCCACCTGGTCTTTTTCTAATTCTGTTCCTTCGGCTGTGAGCGCATAGAGCTCACGCACACTCATTTCACTAGGCATAGTTTATTCCCCTTCTCTTTCTTTATTTCTCAATCAGATTTGTTTCAAATACAAGTTCCTGTATAGACGAGACAACGTCTACCTGTTTGACAAAGATCCCGCCTGGTACACTGAAATGGTCTGTACAGAAACTGACAATTCCCTTAATTCCACAGTCAACGAGCAGATCGATGGTTTCCTGCACATCTTTCGATATACAAAGAATCGCAATGCGGCACCCGGCTGGTATGCGCTCCCTGATCTCCTTGATGTCATAGACTGGCACCGATGCTTTGATATTGTCAGGTGCCATATCAAATGCACATACAATTTCACCAACGACATGGTTCCAGTTGTTGTAATTCATCAGCGCCTTGCCAAGATTCCCCGCACCAACAAGGATGATCTTTTCATCAAAGTTGACGCCGAGTTCTTCCGAGAAGATGCTGATAAGATTCTCCACATCATAGCCATAGCCCTGTTTGCCAAGTTTTCCAAGGAAACTGAAGTCACGGCGGATGGTTGTGGACTCAATACCGACATAGTCCGCCAGTTCTTTTGACATGATGCGGTCTGTTCCATTATTTTTGAGCTTGCGCAATGCTTTCAGGTATATCGGATATCGCTGAAGCGTCGCTTTAGGTACTTTATTGACTGTCATATTTGCCTCACCAGTTCTATATTAACACTATAAGAGGCAATTTGTGAAATTTTAGTCGAATTTCACTCATTTTCTCCTGGCATTTCCAGAGATGGATCAGCTGACGCATCCAGTGTGCCAAACAATTTGTGCTGATATGCCACATAAGCAGCTGCCCCAATCATCGCCGCATTGTCTGTACAATACTTGATCCCCGGAATGATGAGCTTTGTCTCAGGACAAGCTTTCATCTCTTCCGTGATCATTTCCCTGAGGCGGGAGTTTGCCGCAACCCCACCTGCCAGCACCAGTGTGCGCGGATGGTAATCTTCCACTGCCGCAATGGTCTTGGATACAAGCTGGGAAAGTGCTGTTTCCTGGAACGCGTAGGCAACATCTTCCTTGATGATTTCATTTCCCTTCTTTTCTTCTCTTTGGATCATCTGTAAGACAGCAGTCTTCAGACCAGAAAATGAGAAGTCATATTTGCCATTGGTTTTAATGGTTGGCAGTGTATAATGCGGCTTTCCCTGCTTTGCCATCTTATCGATGACAGGACCTCCCGGATAACCTGTACCAAGGACGCGGGAAACCTTGTCATATGCCTCACCGATGGCATCATCCCATGTTGTACCAATGACTTTGAAGTCCCAGTCATTCTGCATCCATACAAGCTCCGAATGACCACCGGAGATCACCAGGGCAAGCAATGGGAATTCCAGCTTATCCACAAAGGCATTGGCATAGATGTGCCCGCACATATGGTTCAGTGGCAGTAATGGCTTATGGAACTGCCAGGCAAGTGTCTTGGCAGCCTGTACGCCAACATGAAGTGATCCGATTAGACCCGGGCCAAGCGTATAGGCAATGGCATCCATGTCTTCCATCGTATAGCCGCTTTCCTTCACAGCTTCCAGAATCACTGCCGAAATGTTTTCAACATGAATGCGTGAAGCCACTTCCGGTACCACCCCGCCATAGAGGGTATGGACGTTGATCTGTGAAGAGACAATATTGGATAGTATTTCATTACCATCCTTTACAACAGCACATGCTGTTTCATCACAGCTTGTTTCAATTGCTAATATCAGTGTCATATATACCTCCAAGAGCCTTTACCATGAGTCTGGCATCTTCACCATCCGCATAGTATCTCTTTCTTCTACCCACATCGATAAATCCATATTTTTCATAGAGACCTATCGCTTTTTCATTTGAACAGCGCACTTCAAGAGACATCGTTTCACACCCCTTTGTTTCTGCCACCTCTATTGCCTTGCACAATAACTGTGACCCGATACCTTTCTCTTGAAAAGACAAAGCAACGCCGATATCCGCAATCTGTGCCTGTTCGTACATCACCCATACATCCACATAACCAGAGATCACACCATCTTCTTCATAGACAAACAGTGCTGCATATGGGTTTTCCTGTAATTCATAGAGAAATGTTTTGCGATCCCAGCCATCCCCTGGAAATAACTGTTCTTCCATAGGGAGAATCTGTTCGAGATCCTCTATTTCCATTTCCCTGATCATTTGACAAAATATGCCTCAGATGATTTGAGGTATTCCGGTGTGACAAGGTTGGCATTTTCTGCCAATACCCAGCTATCTTCCAAAGCAAGGAAGTTCTCAGCAAGGTTTTGCCAGTTATCCTCTTTGCCAACCAGGCTGCCATCACCGATAACCACAACATCTTCATTTGATGCTTTCACTTCTTCACAGGACTTCACACATGGTTCTTCCACGTATTTACCATCCTGCAGCACTGCTGTATAAACACGTGAACCACGGGCATCGAGCACAGCACGGCAATACTGTCTGCCTGCCATCAATTGCAATGTTCCAATGGTATAGAGCGGCTTATTACCCATAACACAGAATACCTTGGCAACGGTCATCGCAATGCGCACACCTGTATAACTGCCAGGTCCCTCTGTAATCACGACCTGATCAATATCATCAGAAGAAAGTGACACACTGTTCATCATTTCTTCAAGACACGGAAAGATTTCCTCTGACTGTCTTTTCCAGCAGTCCTTTACAACACTAGCGATCAGTTCATGATCGCGTATCAGGCCAAGCACAAGATACTTAGTGCTTGTATCCATACATAATGTAATCATCTGATATCCTCCAGAAGCTTTTCATATGCTTCACCAATTGCCGTAAATGTAAACTCGCGCTTTGTATCTTCCAAAAGATGAATGGAAATGCGCATATAGGAAGAAGGAATAAGACCAGGTACATATTCACTCCATTCAATAACCGTAAGACCTTCATCATCCAGCAGTTCATCAAAGCCGAGGTCCTGAGAAACACCTTCAAGACGGTAGGCATCGATATGATACAAAGGCATGCTGCCTTTATAAATTTTGAGAATATTGAAGGTAGGACTCGTCACGCGGCGCGTAATACCCAATCCTTTGGCAATACCCTGGGTAAGGGTGGTCTTGCCTGCCCCAAGGTCACCATCGAGCAAAAATACCATATCCGGCTGAACAACATGTCCAATCCGTTCACCAAGCGTATGTGTTTCCTCTATTGAATTTGTAATAACTTTTAATTCTTTCATCATCATAACCTTTCGCCGCACTATTATATACCGGTTAAGCAAAAAAGCCTAAT
>CAJKOS010000012.1 GCA_905201565.1 uncultured Erysipelotrichaceae bacterium | reverse complement strand
TGTACTTAACCAATTGGAAGATAAAGTAGGTATTTCTGTAGAACCGGAAAGAAGAGATACATTCCCGGCTATTGCGATTGCCCTTGAATATCTGAAAGATGTAGAGAATGTTCCGGAAGATGAACCGGTGATTGTATGTCCGGTTGATTTGTACATGGAAGATGATTTCTTCTCTTTGTTTGAAGAATTAATTGATATTGCCCGCCATAATCATGGTATTGCGCTTCTTGGTACAGTACCGCATGAAGTGCAGGTGGATTATGGTTATATTATTCCGGATACAGATTCCCGTATTTCAAGAGTCCGCTCATTTAAGGAAAAGCCTGATGCTATGACGGCAAAAAGGCTGATTAAAGATGGAGCGCTTTTCAATGCGGGTGTTTTTGCTTTCCCAATGTCATATGTGTTGGATCTTGCGCATGAACTGATTGCTTTTCATGACTATGATGACTTATACAACAGTTATCGAGGGGTTAAGCCGATCAGTTTTGACAGGGCTATTCTTGAGAAGGCAGACAATATTTATGTATTGAGAAGTACTGCTTTTCTGAATGACCTTGGTACATGGAATGCGATTGCGGAAGTTACTGGAGAAAGAATTATTGGTGATGGATATCTCAGTGATTCCTGCAGGAATTCCAATGTCATCAATGACCTCGATATTCCAATCCTTGCGGTTGGGCTGGATGATATTGTTATTTCTGCCAGCCAGCAGGGTATTCTTGTTTCCAACAAAGAAGAATCTGTAGATATTTCACCATATGTTTCACATATCTCTCAGGAAGTCATGTTTGCAGAGAAGTCCTGGGGAGAGTTGAAGGTGCTGGATATCGGTGATGATTCTGTTACCATCAAACTTGTTGTGAAAGCAGGAAAGAGAATGAGTTATCACTGTCATGAACATCGCGATGAAGTCTGGGTGATTCTCAGCGGAAGTGGCAGAACAGTTGTGGATGGTATGGAACAGCCAGTCAGTGGTGGTGATGTAATCACCATGGAAGCTGGATGCCGTCATACAATTATTGCGGATAGTGATCTTACAGTTATCGAAGTGCAGCGTGGCAAGGACATTACCACAAAAGATAAGAAGAAATTTGATCTGGAGTGATGTCTTATGAAAAACAAACCATTTTTGTTAAAACCCGCATGTAAGGATTATCTCTGGGGTGGAACAAGACTCAGAGATGATTTCTCAAAAGATTGTGACATAACGCCTTTTGCGGAAGCATGGGAATGTTCTACACACCCGGATGGACCAAGTGTTGTTGCAAGTGGTAAAAACATTGGAAAAACATTAACGGAAGTCCTAAAAGAACATCCAGAATATATTGGTACACACCCAAAAGATGAAGCTGGAGGCATCCCAATTCTTGCCAAATTCATCGATGCACGTTCTGATCTTTCTGTACAGGTACACCCCGATGATGCCTATGCATATGATAAAGAGAATGGACAACGTGGGAAAACCGAAATGTGGTATGTTGTTGATGCGGTGCCAGGTGCTCAACTTGTGTATGGCTTTCATCGTGATATCACAAAAGACAAACTTAGACAGTGTGCAGAGGATGGTTCAATAGAGAAATATCTGCAGAGAGTGGATGTTAAGAAGAACGATGTCTTCTATATTACTCCAGGTACTGTTCATGCCATTGGTGCAGGAACCTTGATTGCGGAAATTCAGGAAAGTTCCAATCTTACGTATCGTCTGTATGACTATAACCGCACAGATAAGAATGGCAACAAGAGAGAACTGCACCTGGATAAAGCATTGGATGTTGCGAACCTCAAAGCAAGTGACACACCACGTCAGCCAATGCGCGTATTGAAATACAAACCGGGATTTGCTTCTGAATTGTTGAGACGCTGTAAATATTTCCAGGTAGAAAGATTGATTATCAATACAGAACGGTTAAGGGAAATGTTTTCTTTTCATACAGAATCAAATTCTTTTGAAGTTCTGATGTGTATCGATGGCTGTGGAGTTATGTTCTTTGGTACTGAACAATTGCCATTTTTTAAGGGAGACACTATTTTTATCCCTGCAGATAGTATTGAAATCCGTATTCACGGACAGGTACAATTGTTAAAGATAAATTGTTAAGGAGAAACAAAAATGAACGATATCAATGCTTTATATGCACTCTGGAAAGAAAATGCTACAGAAGACAAAGATGTAGTTGCTGAACTTGAGGCAATGGATGATGTGCAGAAGGAAGATGCCTTCTACAGAGACCTTGCGTTTGGTACAGGTGGACTTCGTGGTGTAATTGGTGCAGGTACAAACAGAATGAACATCTATACAGTTGGCAAGGCTTCCCAGGGACTTGCCAACTACATCAATGCCAACTTCAAGGAAGAAGAAAGATCGATTGCGGTTTCCTATGACTCAAGAATCAAGAGTGATCTTTTTGCAAAAGTAGCTTCTTCTGTATTTGCGGCTAATGGCATTCAGGTACATATTTATAAAGAACTGATGCCTACACCATGTCTTTCTTATGCAGTACGCGCACTGCATTGTGCAGCAGGTATTATGGTTACTGCAAGTCATAACCCAAGCAAGTACAATGGTTACAAGGTATATGGTGCAGATGGCTGTCAGATTACAACAGAAGCAGCTGCTTTGATTCTTAAGGAAATTGAAGCGGTTGATACGTTCAATGATGTAAAGAAAACAGACTTTGATGAAGCGATAAATGCAGGTAAGATTGCATATATTGATGATTCTGTTTATACAGCATTTGTGGAAGAAGTGAAGAAACAGTCCATGTTGACAGAAAACGATCAGATTGATCGTAATGTTGCAATTGTCTATTCTCCACTGAATGGTACTGGTCTTAAGCCTGTGACAAGAACACTCAAAGAATCTGGCTTTACTAATATTACGGTTGTCAAAGAACAGGAAATGCCAGATGGAAACTTCCCTACATGTCCATATCCAAATCCGGAAATCAAGGAAGCCATGGCACTTGGCATGGAATATGCAAAGAAGAACAATGCGGATCTTCTTCTGGCAACTGACCCGGATTGTGACAGATGTGGTATTGCTGTAAAGAATGAAGAAGGGGAGTATGTACTTCTTTCCGGTAATGAAGTTGGTCTCATTCTTCTTGACTACATTTGTTCCAGAAGAATTGCGAATGGAACAATGCCAGCTAATCCTGTATTTGTTAAAACCATTGTCACAATGGACCTTGCGGAGAGAATTGCAGAACATTATGGTGTTAAGACAATTAATGTTCTGACAGGATTTAAGTTCATTGGAGAACAGATTGGCAGACTTGAAAAAGAAGGACATGAAAGTGATTATATCTGTGGTTTTGAAGAATCCTATGGGTACCTCACAGGGACTTATGTTAGGGACAAAGATGCTGTTGATGCCGCATTCATGATTTGTGAAATGTTTGCCTATTACAAGACACAGGGAATTTCATTACTAGATAAGTTGAATGAAATCTACAATACATTTGGATATTGTCTGAATACGTTACATTCCTATGAATTTGATGGTTCGGCAGGTTTTACAAAAATGCAGAATATTATGGCTGCGTTCAGAAACAACATCTCGGAAATTGCAGGTGTGCAGGTCAAAGAGCTTTTAGACTACAGTAAAGGATTAGATGGACTTCCAAAGAGTGATGTTCTTAAATTCATTCTTGAAGGAAATTGTTCTGTAGTAGTCAGACCTTCTGGTACTGAGCCAAAGCTCAAGACATACATTTCTGTACAGGCTGAAAATAAAGAATCGGCAGAAAAAGTAGAAGCAAAACTGGATTCTGTATTGAAAGCATTTATGGAGTAATGAGCGATGGGCAGCGCAAGCTGCCTTTTAATGTGATAAACTTACTGCATAACAGAGGTATTCGATGGTTACTATATTAATGGATGCACGTGCTATGGGGACAAGACCAAGTGGCATTGGAATGTACATATATAATCTTGTCAAAGAACTCAGTAAATATGAAGATTTATCATTTACACTAATTACTGATGTTTCTGAAAGTGAAGAAATGAAGGAATTGAAAGAGAAAGTGAAGGTGCTGGAATACGGTAAACCAGCATCTAAAAACCTGTCTCTTTTTGGATATTATCGGTTTGTTCAGAAATGCATAAATGAAGTGAAACCAGATATCTTCTGGGAGGGGAATAACCTGGTCCCTATCAGAATACGAAATCCGTATGGAAGGTTATTTGCGACCATTTACGACATGTTTCCACTATCTGATCCTGAACATTATGGAAAAATCTATTCTAATTATTTTCGGTATGGTATAAATAAAACAATCAAGTATTTTGATGCATTCATCTATGACTCATATGATTGCAAGAAGAATACAGAAATGTATTTTCCTGAAATTAAGAATAAGAACACATTTGTAGGATATGTTATTGTTCCCAAATTGCCTGAGATAGAAATCAGTGACAATGGTGATTTCTTGTATATTGGTAATCTTGAAACAAGAAAAGGTACTGATATTTTGTTGAAGGCGTACAAGCAATACAGAGAGAATGGTGGTACACACGGGTTACGTATTGCTGGCAAGATGCGCGAAGAGAGAATTCAAAAGCTGTTTGATGAAATTACCTCCGAAGTTGATGGAATTACCTACCTTGGTTATATCAGTGAAGAAGAGCGAAACCACGAATATGCATCATGTCATGCATTTCTTTTCCCGTCCCGTGCAGAAGGTTTTGGCATTCCAATTGTAGAGGCAATGCATTATAATAAGCCGGTAATTGCGGGGAAACTGGATACAATTGTCGAAGTTGCGGGCAATGATATTAACTATTTTCCGCTGTTACAGGACACAGAAAAATGTGCCGCTATATTTGCGGAAAAGATGAAGGAAGATCAGAAAACTGTCAATATTTCTGGCTATCAGGAAGTAGTAAAGAGATATACTTCTGAAGAGGTAGGAAGAAAGTATTATGAATGGCTGATCAAGCAGATTTAAAAATGTCACAAAAATGGAAAGCAATATTAAAAAAGATAATAGGTGAAGATACACTGAGAAGAATCAGAGCTTCGCTTAATCAAAGAAAGATTAGCAAAATGGGCATGATGTATAGAGAGCCATTTGATCGTCATGCTTTTTCAAGAGGTATCAATCTTGTTGGTATGTTTGCACAGGATTCTGGACTCGGTCAATCGTGCAGATTATTGGCAAAAGAAATCAAAAAAACAGGTAGTCCTTATCATTTTATTAATCATTTTAACTATTCACATTTAAGGGTAACAAATCATGAATTTGACAAAGAACTAAGTAATGATTTTTCATACGGAATAAACATATTTCATGAAAATATGCATGAGTTTTTCCTGACTTATTATCAGCTTGGAAAAGAAAAATGGGACAAACATTATAATATTGCCTTCTGGTTATGGGAAATGCAGGAATTTCCAGAAGAATGGGTTCCCATGATCAATCAATTAGATGAAATCTGGACACCAGCTGAATTTGTTAGTAATGCGGTTCGTAAAGTAACAGATAAGCCGGTATATACAATTCCGTATGCAATGGAAGCACCATATGATGAGAAATTTGATAGAGATTATTTTTCTCTTCCAAAAGATAAATTTCTGTATCTGATGCTGTTTGATAGAAATTCTATTGCTGAAAGAAAAAATCCTGATGGGATTATCAAGGCGTTTAAGAAAGCTTTTTCTGCAAATGATTCCTCCGTTGGTCTTGTTGTTAAAATTACTAATGAAAATGAAAGTGAATTAGAAGAAATCAAAGAGCAGTTAAATGGTTATAATGTATATTTTGTCAGAGGAGTTCTGGAAAAGATAAAGTTGAACAGTCTGATAAAATGCGTGGATGTATATGTGTCTTTACATCGTGCTGAAGGATTTGGCTTGGTATTGGCAGAAGCCATGTTGTTAAAAACAGCAACGATAGCGACAAACTATTCTGCAAATACTGAATTCCAGGATCACAATACAGCGTGTCTTGTAGATTATAAATTGATTCCTGTTGGTAAGAGTATGTACCCATACAAGAAAAATGATCTTTGGGCAGATCCTGATATTAATCATGCCGCAATGTATATGAGAAAGTTATATAATGATCCTGAATATAAGGCTGAAATAGAAAAAAAAGCCTATGACAAAATGTCATCAGATGATACTATTCTACTGCCTTCAAAGTTGATTGCAGAGAGAGTGAGGGAGATATATGAAAATATTTAAAGAATTATATGCATATAGAGAAATGATCTTCTCTCTTGTACACCGTGATCTGAAGGGACGCTATAAAGGGTCTGTTCTTGGGTTTGCGTGGACATTTCTGAATCCATTGTTGCAGTTAGCAGTATACACAATGGTTTTCTCTATTATTATGAGGAATGGTATTAAAGACTATTACCTGTTTTTGTTCGTAGCACTTGTTCCATGGATTTTCTTCAGTTCATCTGTATCAGGAGGAGCTGGTTGTATTCGTGGTCAATCTGGTATGATCACAAAGATTTATTTTCCACGTGAAGTTATTCCTATCTCATTTGTTACCAGCCAGTTTGTAAACATGCTTTTATCATTAATCGTTGTGTTTGCTGTACTGCTTATTTCTGGCAAGCCAATGAGCATAGAAGCATTACTGTTCCTACCATTAATTATGATTATTGAGTATTTGATTGCGCTTGGTTTAACAATGCTGATATCTTCTATTACAGTTTATTGGCGAGATGTTGAATACTTTGTAGGAATTATTATGATGGCATGGCAGTTTGCTACGCCTGTCATGTATGGCTTGGATCAGATTCCACAAGCTCTTGTTCCATTCTTTAATATTAATCCGATGACACCTGTCATTGTTGCATATCGTGATATTTTGTATTATGGACAAATTCCAGAGCTTAGTACACTTATCAGTGCTATCATTTTTGGTGTTCTTATCACGATAGTCGGATGGCTTGTTTTTGACAGATTAAAGAGACATTTTGTTGAAGAATTATAAGAAAACTATGTAGCATTTGCTACATAAGTTTTTTTTGTGAAATAATAATTTCGTATAGGTTATGAATTGTGGAGGTATCAAAATGCATTTACAAATGAGAAAATACAGAAATGTTTTTTTATCAATCATTGTATTATTGACATTGATTGTTTTATATGGATTTTACCATACAAAATGTTCGGTAAGCTCGGATTCCACATCTACTTTTCCAATGTCTTTGGATATATTAGATGGAAATATCTGGCTAAACGGATGGATCCTGGGGACAAATAACTTCTACTTTACTGAGATAGTTCCATACGCAATTGGACATCTGCTTGGCTTTTCTTCGTCTACATTATTGCATTATATGTCAGGCATAGCTTGGGCAATTGTGTTTGTTTGCCTTCTTTATTATTTTGACATTTTCAAAACATCTAATAAAAAAGAAATTGTTATTTTTCTGATTCTTGTTTTTTCTCTTTTAGTCATCATGCCTTTTAATAGTATGTATACACTATTAAATGCAAATTCTCATAATAACTTATATGCTCTGCAGTTGATATGGTTGCTGTTATTAAAGCAGTATCTATCCAAAGATAAAAAAATATATCTCATTGCGATGACTCTTCTTGCTGGAATTATGTATTTTTCGGAAAGTGTTGCTTTGATGTCACTTTTTGCTCCTGTTGGATGTGTTGCTCTTTTCAGGATTATTTTCCAGAAAGATAAAAAATGGATTAATGTTTTAATTAGTCTTGTTGTTTCCTTTTTACTTGGAAGAGGTATTTATTTGTTATTCGATATAATGGGCGGAATGGAAACCAGAGGAATGCCAATGGGAATTATAACTTCCGGTTTTATGGGGAGAGCAAAGTTATGGATGGATCAATTGTCTGTTTTGTTGGGATGTCGTGGAATTTCAATTTCTACATTGACTCCATATAGCTTTTTTGTTCTTTTAGTTATGATTGGACTTCTTGGTTTCCTGGTTTATGGATGTGTTCATTTAGCTAAATTATCGTGGACTATGCAGATATGTATCGCAATTACATTAATAAATTTTCTTGCCGCAGAGTTCACTAGTGTTGCAGTGGTATATCGTTATATTGTTCCTGGTTGGTTTTTTGGGTATGCTGCATTATCAATGTTTGTTGCAGATAAGGTTTCTTCTATCAGCAATAAAATGATAAGCAATATTCTTATTACTCTAATGACAATATGCTGTTCATGGAGTGTCTTAGAAAAAACCATTCAGTTTATTGATGCACCTGATTTGGATCACGCTCAGAAAAACATGGCGGACTTTATAAAAGAAGAGAATCTTGGGAATGGATATGGTGATTTTTGGGCAGCTTCGTCAACAGAATATTATGGTAATTATCAGTTTTCTGTACTCCCTGTTAAAATATCAAGTGATTCTTCATCTATTTTGACCTACGATGAACTAATACGTAAAGATTGGTATGGTAATGAAAATGTTCATTATATTGTATCTTTTTCAGATCCAACGACATCATCGTTCATTGATGAAGAACAAATGATAGAAATATTAGGCACTCCAGATGCTGAATATGATTTTTCTCCTTATATTATATATTATTGGGATGATGATATCTCCAATTTCTTAAATGACTCTTTTGATAATACTAGTGTTTTTGTTGATAATTTGGAAGTGATGTATTTAAAAACTTATTAATTTATGAAAGCAGTTAGATCCAATATAAAACAAATTAATATAATGGTACAATTGTTTGGAACCGTTGTTTGTGGTTTCAAATACTATAATAAGTTTGAGACTTAACGGTGAAGTTGTTATTAATAAGACTTAATATGGCTAGTGATTATAAATAGCAATTATTAAACTTTTGATCCGGGAGGAGTAGTTTATGGATGAAATAGCAGTATTAATTCCTTGCTATAACGAGGAAAAGACAATTGAAAAAGTTGTGAAAGATGCAAAGAAAGCATTACCAGATGCTACAATTTATGTGTATAACAATAATTCTAGCGACAGAACGGCAGAGATAGCAGAAAGAGCTGGTGCTGTTGTCAGAAATGAATATATGCAGGGGAAAGGAAACGTTATCCGGCGAATGTTCAGAGAAATTGACGCAAAATGCTATATCATGGTTGATGGGGATGATACTTATCCAATGGATAGTGCGCCAGAAATGGCAAATTTGGTTTTGCATAAGAATGCTGATATGGTAGTTGGAGACAGACTGTCTTCTACCTATTTCACTGAAAATAAGAGACCATTCCACAATTTTGGTAATTCTATAGTTCGTAGCAGCATTAACCATCTCTTTGATTGTGGAATCAAGGATATTATGACTGGGTATCGTGCGTTTAGTTATGATTTTGTAAAAACATTCCCAGTGCTTTCTAAAGGCTTTGAGATTGAAACTGAAATGACGATTCATGCGGTATATAACAACATGCAGGTTGATAATGTGGTTATAGAATATCGTGATCGGCCGGATGGAAGTGTGTCTAAACTGAATACTTACTCTGATGGAATCAAGGTATTGATGACAATCATGAAATTATTCAGAAATTATAAGCCATTGATGTTTTTTGGAATACTTGCATTAATTCTTGCAGTTATCTCTCTTGGTTTCTTTATTCCGGTTTTGACATCTTATCTTCAGACTGGTCTGGTTGCCAAGTTCCCAACCTTAATTGTGTGTGGTTTTGTAATGGTTACAGCAATTCTCTCGTTATTTTCCGGATTGATTCTTGCTAATCAGGAGCGTAGTGACAGAAGACAATATGAAATACAGAGAAATATTATTCATCATATTTATAAATCTCTATTGAGTGAAGGGAAAAAATAAGATTATGTCTGATAAAAAAGTACTGATTATTGGATCGGCAGGATTTGTAGGTAATCATCTGATTGACTACATTCTTGCTAATAGAAAAGACTGGCAGATTACTGCTACTAAAATGCCTAAAGAAGTGATTGATAAACCTGTTGATGTTCGTGATCTGGATATTACTAAACCAGAGGAAATTGATGCGCTGCTTAGTGATGTACAGCCAGATTATATTTTCCATCTTGCAGCACAGAGTTCTGTTGCACTTTCCTGGAAGAACCCACAACTGACGATCAATATCAATATTGTGGGTACAGTGAATCTTCTGGATGCAGTGAGAAAACTGGAGAAAAAGCCAAGGATGTTGTTAATTGGTTCCGGTGAAGAGTACGGCCACGTAAAGCCAGAAGAAGTACCAATTAAAGAAGATAACAATACACGTCCAGGCAACATTTATGCTGTTACAAAGGTGACACAGAATATGATTGGAAGACTGTACTTTGAAGCATATGGTATGGAAATCATGAGCACCCGTTCCTTTAATCATACAGGCCCTAATCAGGCTCCACAGTTTGTAGTCCCTGATTTCTGCAAGCAGGTTGCCGATATTGAAAGGGGAAAGAAAGAACCAGTTATTTATACGGGAAACCTCAGTGCTAAGCGCGATTTCACTGATGTTCGTGATGTCGTGCGGGCATATTGCCTTCTGATGGAAAAGGGAAGAGCTGGTGAAACATACAATGTCGGTTGTGGAAAGGCTATTGAAGTCAGTGCTATTTTGGACATGATTCTTTCTCATTCTGAAATGGATATTCGTGTTGAAACAGATCCTGCCAAGTTAAGACCAGTCGATGTACCGATTATTGAAGCAGATATTTCAAAGCTGAAGGAAGATACGGGCTGGACGCCAGAGATTTCTTTGGACCAGACGATTACAGAAACGCTTGAAGCCTATCGGAATAGCGTTGAATAATGATATACTGATAAGGAAAAGTGAGGTAACTATGAGCCAGCTTGTTAAAACAGTATTAATTATGGCAGGAGGACGCGGAACCAGGTTCTGGCCTCGGTCCAGAAAAAGTCTTCCGAAACAGTTTCTTTCTCTGACTGGTGATGGAAAGACAATGATTCAGTTGACAGTAGAAAGACTTCTTCCGATTGTCAAAATGGAAGATATCTATATTTCTACGAATCAGGATTATAAAGAACTCGTTAAGGAACAGCTTCCTGAACTTCCAGAAGAAAATATTCTCTGCGAACCTGTGGGAAGAAATACCGCACCATGTATTGGCCTTGGCGCAGTGCATATTGCAAAGAAATATGACGATGCTGTTATGATTGTTCTTCCATCTGACCATCAGATCAAGATGCCTGACATTTTCAGAGACACACTGAATGAAGCTGCAGTTGTTGCTGAAGAAGATAACAACATTGTGACAATTGGTATTACACCAAATTATCCTGAAACTGGGTATGGTTATATCAAATACATGCCGGATGAAAAGCTTGGTGCAGCGAATAAGGTAGACCGTTTTGTCGAAAAACCAGATCTTGAAACCGCAAAGAAGTATCTTGCGTCTGGTGAATATCTTTGGAATGCTGGTCAGTTTATCTGGAAGGTCAGCACAATTCTTGGTGAAATGGAGAAATATCTACTAGATACATATGAAAAGCTGATGACAATAAAGAATGCCATCGGAACAGACAGTTATGATGAAGTTCTGAATAAGGAATTCACAGCAATGGAATCTGTTTCAGTTGACTATGGTATTCTTGAGAAGGCAGAAAGTATTTATGTCATTCCAGGAAGCTTTGGCTGGGACGATGTAGGAAGCTGGCTTGCAGTAGAAAGACTACAGACAACAGATGATGACAACAATGTGATCAGTGGTGATGTTGTTGCTGTAGATACAAAGAATTGTATTATTCAGGGTGAAAAAAAGTTGATTGCAGCTGTAGGTCTGGATAATATAGTTGTGGTTGATACACCAGATGCGATTCTCATTGCTGAGAAGGAACATGCTGGTGAGATTAAAACAGTAATGTCCAAGCTTGAAGAAGCTGGCAGAAATGAATTGTTATAAGGAGACAAACATGAAAAAGGCATTTATTACAGGTATTACAGGTCAGGATGGTTCTTATCTTGCAGAATTCCTTCTGGACAAGGGTTATGAAGTACATGGTCTGATCAGAAGAACAGCTGGTCATAACACAGATCGTATTGACCACATTATTGACAAGCTTCATCTTCATGAGGGTGATCTGACAGACAGTTCCAACCTCATTCGCCTTGTTGGTGAAATCCAGCCGGATGAAATTTATAACCTTGCTGCACAGTCTCATGTAGGTACATCTTTCACATCTGCTGAATATACAGGTGATGTAGATGCGCTCGGTGTATTGAGACTGCTTGAAGCTATCCATATCAATGGTCTTGATAAAAAGACAAGATTCTATCAGGCTTCCACATCTGAGCTCTATGGTAAGGTAGAAGAAGTTCCACAGAACGAAAACACACCATTCCATCCATTCTCCCCATATGCAGTAGCCAAGCAGTATGGTTTCTGGATGGTCAGAGAATATAGAGATGCTTATGGAATCTTTGCCTGCAACGGTATTCTCTTCAACCATGAATCTGAAAGACGTGGTGAAAACTTCGTTACCAGAAAGATCACTCTTGCAGCAGCACGTATTGCGAATGGTATTCAGGATCACCTTGAACTTGGTAACCTTGATTCCAAGCGTGACTGGGGATATGCAAAAGACTATGTAGAATGCCAGTGGCTGATTCTGCAGCAGGATGAACCAGATGATTATGTCATTGCGACTGGTGTACAGCACACAGTTCGTGAATTTACTGAACTTGCATTCAAGTATGCAGGAATTGAACTTGAATGGAAGGGTGAAGGACTTGACGAAAAGGGATATGACAAGAAGACAGGAAAGATGCTTGTTTGTGTAAACAAAGAATGGTATCGTCCAACAGACGTTGTCGATCTCTGGGGTGATCCAACAAAGGCAAGAACAAAGCTTGGCTGGAATCCACTCAAGACAAGTTACGAAGATCTCTGCCGTATCATGACAGAACATGATATGGAACTTGCAAAGAAAGAAGCAGAAAATAGATAAGTATCGTGATAGAAGGCAGATTGTGAGTATACAACCTGCCTTTTTGTGTTTGTATAAAAGTGTTTCGCGGTTCTTTAATTTATTGTATTATGTTGAACGTAGCATCGTAATAATGTAAAAATCAAATGATTGAATAATGCATAGATTATTTACAGATAAATATAGATGCCAGGAAGGGATTATGATATGAAACCTGAAAATGCAATTGAAGTAAAGAATATAACTAAATCCTTCAAGGTATATAAGGATAAAGGATTGACATTAAAGGAGATGGCATTGTTCAGCAATCGCCGTGCATATGAAGAAAGAAAAGTTCTTGATGGAATCAGTTTTGAAGTCAAGAAAGGTGAAGCAATTGGTCTGATTGGACATAATGGCTGTGGTAAGAGTACTACTTTGAAAATTCTCACCCGCATTATGTATCCTGACACGGGTACTGTTGAATTAAAGGGCAGAGTATCCAGCTTGATTGAACTTGGCGCTGGTTTTCATCCTGATATGAGTGGAAGAGAAAACATCTATATCAACGCTTCTATTTTTGGTCTTACTAAAAAGGAAATTGATAAGAGATTGGATGATATTATTGCTTTCTCTGAATTGGAAGAATTCATTGATAATCCAGTTCGAACATATTCTTCTGGTATGTACATGAGACTTGCATTCTCTGTTGCCATTAATGTTAATGCGGATATTCTTCTGATTGACGAAATTCTGGCAGTTGGTGATGCAGGCTTCCAGACGAAATGCTTTAATCGCTTGAAAGAGATTAAAGCAGAGGGAACAACTATTGTTATTGTTTCTCATTCTCTTGGACAGATTGAACAGATTTGTGAAAAGAGTTATTGGATTCATAAAGGAAAGATTGTTGCGGAAGGTGCGCCACGTGATGTACATCCTCTTTATATGCAATATATGGCAGAAGAGCGAGAAGAGATTTCTCGTAAGGAGTTGAAGCGTAAAGAGGAAGAAGACAGAAAGAATGGTATCAACATCGATGGCCTGAATCACGGTACAGACAGACGTGGTACTGGTAAGGTCAGGGTTACAAGTGTCAGACTTCTGAATGAGAATGGTGAAGAAAACAAGATGTTCTCTTCTGAGAAGGGAATGACAATTGAAATTGGCTATCATGTTAATCAGCCTGTCGAAAAAGCGGTATTTGGTATAGGCATATTCAGAATAGATGGAATGCACTGTTATGGCACAAATACACGCATTGATCAGCTTGGTGGTTTCCATCTGGAAAAAGATGGAAAAGTAGAAATTCATTTGGATAAGGTGCAGCTTCTTTCTTCGCACTATTATCTTGATGTTGCAATTACAGAAGAAGATGATTCTGAAATTGATTATTATACGAAAGCATCAGAGTTTGATACATTCTCTACAACTGGAGATGTTGGAGTTATGAGGATTCCTCACCATTGGGAGATTGATATGGTAAAAGGAGCAGAAAAAGAATGAAGTTATATTCAGATAGTCCGGAAAGAAATGTAATAGCTGATAAATTTGGAATAAAAAGATCCAGATCTTCAAAAAGGAATGCTGGAAGAATGATAGAAGAAGATGAAGCTGATTTTCAGCTTTCTATGATGCGTTCTACAGAAAAACTTGTGCCGAATGCACCTATCATAGCCTGGAGACCCGTTATTGGACCAATTATTAAGTTTTTTAAAAAGCTTACGAGAAAACTCATCAATTGGTATATTCTTCCAATTTGTGAAAGCCAATCTAAATTCAATTCTGCGGCAACAGATATGTTAGAAGATATTGAATATCGCCTGGAAGATGTTGAAGCTAAGAAAAAACAACTTGAAAAGGCGATGGAAGAAATGAATCGCAGATTAGATCTATGTGAAAGATCATTCCCAGAAAACTCTTGTGAATATGAAACGATCGACAGTGAAGAAAACTATTGGAATCATCGCATGACATATTCACAGTCTGGAGAAGATGCAATTCTTTCCTATGTGTTCAGAGTAATTGGCAAGCCTATTTCTGAGATCAGATATCTGGATCTCGGAGCGAATCACCCACGTTTGATCAGTAATACATATTGGATGTATAAACAGGGGGCTTCTGGTGTGCTTGTGGAGGCTAATCCACAACTTGCTGAAAAACTGGAATGCTATAGACCGCAAGATACTGTGTTGAATTGCTGTATTTCTGAAAGAGATGGCGATAAGCTTCCTTTTTATGTGCTTTCTGGTGATGGATTATCTACCGTATCGAAAGAAAGTGTTGAAGAAATTCAGAAAAAGAATCCAAGTATTAAAGTGAATACGACGATTGATGTGAATTCGATTTCTCTTCAAACAATTCTTAAAGAACATTTCTCCGATAAAGCACCTGATGTATTGAGCATAGATCTTGAAGGCATTGACTATGATATCTTAAAGAGCATTGACTTCACTTCGCAAAGACCATTCGCAATTGTTTGTGAAACAATTGAATATGAAAACCGGCTTGTAATTTCTGAAAAAAGACATGACATTATTAATCTTCTGACTGACAACGGATATGTTGAGTATGCTTTCACTGGCATTAATTCGATATTCCTCGACAAGAATGTCCTGCATAAAATGTATGGACTTGATGACACTGCAAAGGAGACTGTATGACAAATATAGCGTTTGATGCCACTGCTATCGCTGGTGAGATGGGAAAAGGCAGAGGTATAGGAAATTATACACTTAGTCAGATTCGCACAATTGTTGAAAGGGATAAGGATAATCATTATTATCTTTTTAATCCATATGCGGAAGCTAATATTTTCGGTGGAAATAATCCGGAAAACTATGAAGAAATCAATCTGTTTTTAGGTAAGAAAGCTGAAATAGCACGCGATTCTGATTTAAAGGGAATCTATCGTGATCTGATCGGCCAGTTCATACGGAAGTATCAGATAGATGTATTTTATGTGACATCTCCATTTGATCCATCGATGCCTATATGTGAGAAAAACTGGTTTGGAAATGCCAAAGTAGTCGCAACTGTTTATGATATTATTCCTTATGTTATGAAGGATCACTATTTTAAATACCTCAACGAAAAATGGTATATGAGTGTTGTTGCTGAGTTGAAGAAATATGATCAGCTGTTTGCAATTTCAGAAAGTGTCAAAGATGATATGATTCACTATCTGGATTTCAATCCTGATCAGGTGACTGTGATTTATGGCGCATGTTCTTCATGGTTTGGAAAGAAAGAGTTCTCTGAGGGTGAAAAGAATCAGCTTCTCAATAAATATGGTATAAAAAAAGATTATTTCATCTGTACTGGTGGAGATGACATTCGTAAGAATATTGAAGGTTTGATTCGTGCGTATGGAGAAGCAGGAGATATTGTTCATTACCAATATGAGTTGGTTGTTGTCTGCAAGTTATCAGATGCTTCGGTAAAGAAATATACAAAGATCAGTCAGGAATGTGGCGTGGCAGATTTAGTCATTTTCACAAACTTTGTTCCAGATGAGGATCTTCTTGGCTTATATAATCTGGCAACAGCGTTGTTATTCCCTTCAAAGTATGAAGGTTTTGGTTTGCCAATTACGGAGGCATGGAGCTGTGGTTTGCCAGTATTGACTTCTAATAATTCCAGTCTTGGTGAACTTGCGGAAGGAGCAGGTATATTAGTGGATCCAAATGATATTTCCAGTATTGCTGAAGGAATCAGAAAAATCAGTGATAAGGAGATTCAACAGGAATATAAAGAGCTGGGACAAAGGAAACTTGCAAACTACACATGGCCTGTTGTAGCAGATAAAACAATAGATTATCTTAAAACAATTGAGCATGTTGAAGAAAAACCAGATATAACAGAAAAAAAGAAAATTGCTTTCTTTACACCTCTTCCACCAGCAAGATCAGGAATCTCTGATTACAGTGTTGATGTACTTGGTGAATTGAATAAGTACTTTAACATTGACGTCTATCTTGATTCAAATGTCTATAAAGAATGCACTATTCACATTGATGGAGTTCAGTTGTTTGATCACAAAGATTTTGCTAAGAATAAAGATCTATATAGTGAGATTATCTATCAGATGGGCAATAGTAATTTCCACTTTTATATGTATGAATACATTCAGAAATACCCTGGAATCATTGTTTTACATGACTATAACCTCAACGGGGCATTTATGGAGCATAGTTCCAATAAGCTTGGATTACTGAATGATAAGAAATATCTTAAGCTGGTTGCGGCTGATTATTTTGGCGAAGAGTACAAAGAGATCAAAGGTATGGTTAAAAATGGCACCATTACCAACAATCTTTACAATGTAGAACTCAATGGATTTTTAATCAATCATGCCAAGAAAGTCATTGTTCATAGCAATTATGCAAAAGAGAAATTGCTTGCGAAGAACATTGCACGCAATGTTTATAGAATTCCTCTCTATGCACAGAATTTCTCTGATGTCTCTGAGGATGTTTCTGTTACTGCAAAAGATGATATTGTCCGAATTGGTGTATTTGGCTTCCTTCATCCAATTAAGCGCATCGAACAAATAATACGTGCTATTGCTTCACTTGCACACGAAAGCAAGAAGGTTCAGTTTTATATGGTAGGCTATGCTGCTGGTGATTATTATGGACAGCTGGCTTCTATTATGGACCAGGAAGGTATAAAAGATCTTTGTAAATATACTGGATATACAAGTTTGGAAGATTTTGAAAACTATGTTCGTATGATGGATATTTGTGTCAATTTGAGATCTCCAAACAATGGAGAATCCAGTGCCAGCTTTACCAGAATGCTTGCTGAAGGAAAGTGTGTCATAGTTAACGATGTCGGTAGTTTCAGCGAATATCCGGATGATGTGTGTGTAAAGATTCCTGCAGCAGAAACGATGAGTGAAACAAAAGAGATTTTGGTAATTAAAAGGACATTGAATAATCTGATAACAGATTCTGCACACAGAATTGAAATTGGAAAAAATGCCCGAGAATATGCAGATCAATATTTGAGAATTGATCTGATCGCACGGCAGTATTATGAAGCAATTTCTGACAAACAGCTTTGTGATTCTGTTACTGAAGCTGCATTAAAGAAGATTGAAGAAATGCTGAAAAACGACAACTATAGCGAAAATGAGAAGTTGAAGATAGCAGATACACTGGCATTTACGAAATCTCCAGAATTGTCTCACAGATGAAGTGAATTGCTGAAACAATGAAATGTGTTTCAGCAATTTCACGTTTGTTTAATCGGTTGACATGATATATTTGTATACAGCATTTGCTCTAAACGTTATACTTTTAAAATCTGAAAGAAGGAGGGCTTATGGCAACAAACAAAACAAAGAAAACAGGTAATACACATAAGCAGAAGAAGAGAAAGCTGAATCCGCTTCTTTTCTGGATTCCTCTTTATATTGCAGCAATTGCACTTGTATCAGTTTTCTGGAATATGCCAATGTTTCCACGCAGGTGGAGTTATATTCTGATGGCAATTCTGGTTGGTATACTGGGTATTACATATGGCTTATCACACCACAAGAAAATTCCTCAGATACCGGTTCGTATCTTTGAAGTATTCATGGCATTGATTATGGTTGTGGTAACCGTAATGATGCCTGTCTATAAAGCAAGAGTTTCCAATGTGATTACTGATCAGCCAGAGGAACAGACATACATTTATATGAACCTCTATGTCATGGCTGATGACTATAAAGAAGCACATCCAGATATTTTTGCCAACTCTCCTTCATATCCTGAAAAGAGTGATGAACTAGCTGATTTACAACAATATTTAGACTCCACCTTTATTACAGAACTGACGGTTGAACAGGAAAATCAGAGAAATGCATTGACGGAAGTGAAGAATGTTTTGAATAAACAGGATCTGAATGTTGTGGATAAAGAGTCTGTTTTGGATTCTGTAGCTGCACTCTATAACAATGAAGGTCAGGTTCTGATCATGAACCAGTCTTATACAGGAATGTTAGATGATGTGGCGGAATATGAGAATTTTGAAAAAGATACAAGAATTCTATATACCGTTAAATTAACAGATGAGACTGCGAAGATTGCTATTTCTGACACTTCTTTGACCACTGAGCCATTCTCCATCTTTATTGGTGGTAATGACCAGGAAGGTGATCTTTCCCTGATTGGAAGAACAGATGTTAACATTGTGGTCACAGTAAATCCGCAGACACATCAGATTGCTATTGGATCCTTCCCACGAGATTCGTATATCCCTAATCCTGCATTAGGTTATTCTGGTGACAAACTGACGCACCTTGGCATGCAAGGGTTGCAGAATACATTGGATGGTTTATCAGATCTCTTAAGTATTAATATTGAGAATTACATTCTGATTAATTTCTCAACATACCAGAAGATTATTGATGCGATTGGTGGTGTAGATGTTGAAAATCCATATGCCTTTGGCTTCTGGGATAATCCAAATATCTGGTTTGAACAGGGAACAATTCACTTGGATGGTTATAATGCACTGCTGTATGTCCGTGAAAGAAAGACACTTCCAGATGGTGACTTTGGCAGAACCATGCACCAACAGATTGTGTTAAAAGCAATCATCAATAAGCTTATCAGTCCATCCATCATCACAAAGTTTGATTCACTGTTAACAGCTATCAAAGGAACGTTCCTGACAAATCTGTCAGATGATGCGATTTATGGTCTCTGTCAGAAACAGTTAGATGAAAATATTTCCTGGAATATAGTAAATTATAGAGTGGAAGGTTCTATGGGAGAGTCTATCTGCGCTTCTTCTGGCAGCACTGCACTTTCTGTAGTCTATCCTTATCAGACACAGATCCAGTTTATGTCTACTGTAATGAACCAGGTAATTAATGGAGAGATTGTTACACAACAGGAAATGGTAGATGGCAGTGGTATGGTCATCAGCGGTATTGCTGGTACAGATTCCAGTACCTCGTATGAAACAGAACCGGTTGTGACACCTACGCCAGTACCAGAAGTAATCACCCCTGTTGAACCGGTGACGCCTCCAGTTGAGAATACAGATCCAATTCCAGAAACACCTGCTGAAGATCCAGGTACTGAACAGCCTCCAGCAGAAACAATACCAACGGTACCTGAAGAACAATTGCCATCTACAGATGGCAGTACAACGACAGATACCTCTGTTCCAGCACAATAAGTATGATGAGCACATCTGATCACAGGTGTGCTTTTTATGATGGTGGTGCACATTCAGGTTATATTTGCTACAATATTTTGGATGTAAGGTACTAATATGGCAAAGAAATACAAGAAAAAGAAGAAAAGAGTGTTGAGCGGAAGGTTTGTGTGGCTGATTCTGCTTTTGATAGCAATCATCTTTATGATTATCATTTTTGGCTTGAAGATGATTCCGGATCTTTGGAAATGGGCAGTTCTGGGTGTGATGGTCATTATCCTTTTACTGACAGGCATTCTTTCGTCCAGATACTATAAAAACAGATTCTTTAAGACTGTAGATATCATACTTTGTGTTTTTCTTGCGGCTGGGTCTTTTCTGATTCCGCATTATGAAAACAGAATATCTTCACTATTTGATTATACAGGTGGCAATACAGCTACCATTCGTCTCTATGTATTAAGTGATGAATACCGTGAAGCACATCCAGATTTATTCTCTGCATATACAGTATCAGATGAACTTTCTGATTATTATGATTCTGTTTTTATCACCACTATGGGAATCGATTACGATAACCAGAATTATGCACTGACAGAATTAAAAAACGCCTCTGGGCATGATATGAGCACTATTAATTGTATTAATGCAGTTGAATCAGCACAGTACCTTTATGAAGGGCAGGGAGAAGTACTTGTTCTTGCGGATGCTTTTGTTTCAATGATTACAGAAACAGAAGGGTATGAACATTTTGAAAATGACACAAAAGTGATTGGCTCCTTTCAAAGGACGATTGAAACAGAAATTGAACAATCGGATACAACCTTAACTGATAATCCATTCGTGATATTTATCGGTGGAAATGATGAAGAAGGAGAGCTGGCTGTACAATGTAAGACTGATGTTGCAATGATAGTTGCAGTGAATCCTTTGACACATCAGATTGCTTTGATATCTTATCCACGTGACTCTTATATTCCTAATCCTGCTTATGGGACAGAGGCATATGATAAATTGACGCATCTTGGTTTCAGTGGAATCGATAATACGATGACAGGATTGAATCAGTATATGAACCTCGGTGACGTAATTAATAACTATATTACGATCAATTTCAGGACGTATATGAATATTATTGATGCCCTTGGTGGTGTTGATATAGATAATCCATATGCCTTTGGTTTCTGGGATAACCCGAACATCTGGTTTGAACAGGGAACAATCCACCTCGATGGTTATAATTCTCTGTTGTATGTTCGCGAAAGAAAGACATTACCAGATGGTGATTTTGGAAGAACGATGCATCAACAGCTTGTGCTCAAAGCCATCATTAATAAACTGACTTCTCCTGAAGTGATTACACATTTCAATGATCTTCTTTCAGCGTTATCAGGCACATTCCTGACTAATCTTTCTAGTGACTCTATCTATGCACTCTGCAGAAAACAGTTATCGGAAAACATTTCCTGGAATATTGTCAATTACCATGTGACAGGAGACACGGGCTTCAGCAGTTGTGTGTCTGCTGGTGGTGAAGAACTATCTGTTGTCTATCCATACGATGATCAGGTGGAATTTGTTGCACAAGTTATCCGCGATGTCATGGAAGGAAGGATTGTTTCGCAGGAAGAAATGCCAGTAGGTTCGTATTATACATATTGAGGAATAGATTATGTGGAAGTTGATAAAAGAAAAGTTTTTAAATAGACAGTTCATCACTTTTGGTGTTATCGGCGTGTTGAATACCGTGATTGCCCTTTTGTTTAATAAAGGATTGCTTCTATTGAGGTTTGAAGTAGGCATGGCAAGTATTGTTGCGGACGTTCTTGCATTTGTGCCATCCTATGTTATGAATATGACATTTACATATAAAAAGAAAATGTCATGGAAAACATTCATTACATTTCCAATCAGCTATATTCCGGGGTGGATTATCTCTTTTCTGATTGTAGAAATACTGCACCGTTTTCTTGGGGTTCCGGAAAACTATGCAAAACTATGCTCGGTTCCAATTTATGTTCCTGTCAACTATCTGGTCATGACATATGTTGTTAACAGGTTTTCCAAGCCAAAAGAACATTGACGCATTACTCCCTTCTGCAGTATAACAAAACAGTCAGGAGGACAACAAAATGTATACTATCAATGAAATGTATGATCTTGAACATACACTGGCTAGGGATTACCTGAAACAGTTTACCTATCCTTGGGAAGCATTAAAAGGTATCAAAGACTTTATCATTACACTTGGTAACAGTCTTGATAAAAATGAATATATTGAAACAAGTGAACATGTATGGGTTCATAAGACAGCACATGTATTTCCAAGTGCCTGTCTTGGAGCACCATGTATCATTGGACCAGAAACAGAAGTACGTCATTGTGCATTCATCAGAGGTTCTGCACTTGTAGGTGCCAACTGTGTTGTGGGCAACTCCGTAGAACTCAAGAATGTCATTATCTTTGACCATGTACAGGTACCACATTATAACTATGTAGGTGATTCTATTCTTGGTTATTATGCACATATGGGTGCTGGTTCTATTACTTCCAATGTCAAGAGTGATAAGAAACTGATTGTTCTCCATGAAGATGGAAATGAACTGGAAACTGGTCTCAAGAAGATTGGTGCTATGGTAGGTGACTATACAGAAGTAGGATGTAATGCTGTGTTGAACCCGGGAACTATTCTTGGAAGAAACTGCATTGTTTATCCAACAAGCTGTGTAAGGGGCGTTATTTCAGAAAACTCTATCTGGAAGAATGATGGGATAGTGATCAAAAGAAAATGAAACGTTATAAACAAACCGAAACAAAAGAACTAGCAGAAATATTAAAACAGAATGGTGTTATTTCTGTTCCTACTGATACTGTCTTTGGTGTCTGTGCAAGAATGAACAGCCTTCAGGCACAGGAAAACCTCAGAGAAGTCAAAAACAGACCTGAGACAAAAGCATTTCCTGTCATGTGTTCTGACAAAGAACAGATCAAAACCATTGCGGTAGTAGACGAAAGAGCAGAGAAGATTATCGATACCTTTATGCCAGGACCACTAACCATCATTCTTAAAAGAAGAGACGACGTCCCATCTTTTGTGAATGGTGGATTAGAAACACTTGCGATACGATTAGCACCAGGTGTTGCGGTGAAAAGACTAATTGAAGAAACAGGCAGTCCTTTGTTTATGACAAGTGCAAACCAGTCAGGACAGCCAGTATGTACAACACTGGAAGAAATAGAACAACAATGTCCACTTCTTTCTGCCATGATGGAAGGTGAAGTTTCTTATGGAGAAGCCAGTACTATCGTTGACTGTACAAAAGAAGAGTTACAGATAGTAAGAAAAGGACCAATTACTGAAGAACAATTAAAAAGTTTGTGAACTACTCCAACTTATAGAAGTCGGAGCTTCCAGGAAGCTTTTGGCTTCCCTTTAAGAAGTTTGATTTTTAAGTTTCCACCTGTTGTCAGGCAAT
>CAJKOS010000011.1 GCA_905201565.1 uncultured Erysipelotrichaceae bacterium | reverse complement strand
TGGGCGAGGGCTTAAACGACGAGATCGTCGATGTTGCCTTAGAGGCCTCGAAGAAGCTTTTGGGCGATAAGGATCTCTCTAAACAAGACGAAGAGGCCATCGACCGCTTTATAAGGGAGTTGAGCGATGAGTAGTGAGGTCGCAAATGTCTATGCCGAAGCGCTGTTATCATTAGCTCGGGAAGAGGATAAGATACTGGCTTTTAAAAGTGAGATCAAGGCTATCATGCCGCTTTTTGATAGTGAAGTGATCGAGTTTTTGGCGACATATAATATCGATAAGTCCTTAAAAAAAGATGTGATGAAGATGGCTTTTAAAGATCTGAGCGTCGAACTTTTGCATTTTATCTATCTCCTCATTGATAAAAACCGTATACGCTATATAAAGGAGATCTTTAAAAGTTATCTCTTAATGGCTAATGAAGCCTTAAAGATCAAAGTGGTCGAGGTCGTCAGTGCCCGTCCTTTAAAAGAGGCGGACAAGAAACGGCTTTTAGAAGCTTTGAAAATGAAATTTAAAATGACGATTGAGCTAGAAGAGGTCTTAGATGAGCGTCTTATTTCGGGGATCCGTGTCAAGATGGACGATCAGCTCGTCGATGTCAGTATGGCTCATAAGATCGAAGATCTAAAGAAGACTTTGAAAGAAAGTTGGTGAAGATATGGCTTTAAGAAGTGATGAAATAAGTGTTTTGATCAAAGAGCGGATCAAAAATTATGAACAAGAGCTCAAAATGGACGACGTCGGATATGTCGTCAGTGTCGGTGATGGGATCGTTACGGCCGAAGGTCTAAATTCTGCGATGGCCAGCGAGCTCGTGGAATTTGAAGACGGCACGCGTGGCATGATCTTGAATCTTGAAGAAGATATCGTCGGGATCGTCGTTTTGGGAAGCGATGGCGCCATCAAGGAAGGCCAAAGCGTCAAAAGGACCCGCGAGATCACGGAGGTCAAGGTCGGTGATGCGCTTTTAGGGCGCGTTGTCAATGCCTTGGGCGAGCCGCTTGATGATAAGGGTAAGATCGAATCAGATACCTATCGCCCTATCGAGCGTGTGGCACCAGGCGTCATGACGCGCAAGAGCGTCCATGAACCTTTAACGACCGGTATCAAGATCATCGACTCTCTGATCCCGATCGGACGCGGGCAAAGAGAGCTTATTATCGGCGACCGTCAGACTGGTAAGACGGCGATCGCTATTGATACTATCATCAATCAAAAAGACAGCGATGTCATCTGCGTCTATGTGGCGATCGGTCAAAAGGCTTCGAGCGTTGCCCAGATTGTTGAAAAATTAAAGAGCGCCGGGGCGATGGACTACACGACGATCGTCATGGCAGGGGCTTCTGAGAGCGCTCCAATGCAATATATCGTTCCCTATAGCGCTTGTGCTATGGCGGAAGAGTGGATGGAAAAGGGCAAGCATGTCCTCATCGTCTATGATGATCTTTCTAAACATGCGGTTGCTTACAGAACAATGTCATTGCTGCTGAGAAGGCCTCCGGGACGTGAAGCCTATCCGGGTGATGTCTTCTATCTCCATAGCAGACTGCTTGAACGTGCCGCAAAGCTTTCCGATGAATATGGTGGAGGTTCACTTACCGCACTGCCAATCATCGAAACACAGGCAGGTGATATTTCTGCCTATATTCCAACCAATGTCATTTCCATCACTGATGGACAGATCTTCTTACAGACAGATTTGTTCGCTTCAGGTGTAAGACCAGCCGCAGATTCTGGTTTATCGGTATCCCGTGTTGGTTCCAATGCCCAGACAAAGGCGATGAAGAAGGTTTCTGCTTCCCTGAAGCTCGACCTTGCCCAGTACCATGAAATGCTGTCCTTTGCCCAGTTTGGTTCAGACCTCGATGCAAGCACAAAGAAGATCATCGACCATGGCGCAAGGGTCACAGAACTCCTCAAACAGCAACAGTATTCACCAATGTCCATGGCAGATCAGGTACTTTCCTTATTTGCGGTGAGATATGGACAGATCGATGCTGTGAAAGTAGAAGATGTCCGTTCCTTTGAAAAGCACATGCACCGTTACTTCCATGAATCATGTGCGGATATCATCCAGGAAATTGAAGAGAAGGAAGATATCAGCGATGCATTGCATGAGCGCATCAAAGAAGCAATGGACAAAGCCCTGGACGCATTTCTCATGAGGAAAGGTGATGCGCAATGAGTCAGTCCCAGCAGGCATTACGGACAAGAATCCGCTCGGTAAATTCCACAAAGAAAATTACCAAGGCAATGGAAATGATCGCCAATGCGAAATTGTTCCGTGAGCGCACACGCATGGAAGCTAACCGCAGCTATGCCGAGAAACTGCACTACATTGCACAAAGGGCAATGCAGGAAGGCAAAGATGCGGATATTCCCTATCTGAAGAAAAACACAAGTGAAGCTGTCTTCACCATTCTCTTTGCCAGCGACATGGGCTTGTGTGGAAGCTATAACCAGAATGTTCTGCGCTATGCAGAAGAAAACCTCAACAAAGAAGATCCCATTGTTCTTGTTGGAACATCGCTCTATCGGCAGCTGAAGGAAGATGGCTTTCATCCCCTGCATGAAGAAGTGATTTCTTCGGACAAACTGACATTCGCAATGCTCAAGGAATATGTTTCACAGGGCATAGATATGTTTCTTGAAAACAAAGTTGGACGTGTGCAGGTAATCTACACAAAGTTCATCAACACGATGACATTTGTGCCGGCAACGGATGTGTTACTGCCATGTGCTACAAGTGAAACAGAACAGGAAAAGTCAACGGTTGAAACATTGTTCGAACCATCTCCGGAAGAAATCCTTCTGGAGCTGATTCCGATGATGGTACAGGATAGTGCCTATGCCCACTGGCTGGAGAGCACAACTGCAGAACAGGGCAGCCGGCGTATGGCGATGAAGACAGCTACCGATAATGCAACAGATCTTGCGGATGATTTGCAGTTGGAATACAACAAGGCAAGACAGGCTTCTATTACCCAGGAAATAACAGAAATTGTCGGTGGATCAGAAGCACTCTAGGAAAGAAGGTATCAGAATGAACAATACAGGAAAAATTGTACAGGTTATTGGTCCGGTTGTGGATATCCGCTTCCAGCAGAATGCGTTGCCATCCATCCGCAATGCCATCCGGATTGAAAAAGAAGATGGAAATGTCATCTGTGAAGTTGCCCAGCATATTGGTGATGACATTGTCAGATGCATAGCCATGTCATCCACAGATGGTCTTGTCCGTGGCATGAACTGCATCGATACCGGCAACCCGATTGAAGTGCCGGTAGGTGATGAAGTACTTGGCAGAATGTTCAATGTTCTCGGTGAACCGATTGATGGACTTGGTGAAGTCAAAGCACAAAAGCATATGCCGATTCATCGTGAAGCACCAGGTTTTGCCGAACAGAAAACATCCAGTGAAATATTGGAAACAGGCATCAAGGTCATCGACCTTCTCTGCCCGTATGCAAAGGGTGGAAAGATCGGTTTGTTCGGTGGTGCTGGTGTAGGCAAGACCGTATTGATGCAGGAGCTCATTCATAACATTGCCATTGAACATGGTGGACGCTCTGTTGTTGCAGGTGTCGGTGAAAGAACCCGTGAAGGCAATGACATGTACTATGAAATGAAGGAATCCGGTGTCTTGAAGAATACGGTACTGACTTATGGACAGATGAATGAATCACCTGGCGCAAGAATGCGTGTAGCATTAAGTGCACTGACCATGGCAGAATACTTCCGTGATGAGGAACACCAGGATGTGCTGCTCTTCATCGATAACATCTTCCGCTTTACCCAGGCAGGTTCTGAGGTATCCGCACTGCTTGGCAGAATGCCAAGTGCTGTAGGTTACCAGCCAACCCTGGCAACAGAAATGGGACAGTTACAGGAGCGTATCACTTCTACAGACAAAGGTTCTATCACTTCCATCCAGGCTATCTATGTGCCTGCCGATGACCTGACAGACCCGGCTCCGGCAACGACATTCTCCCACCTTGACGCAAGACTCGTCCTTGACAGATCCATTGCGGCATTAGGTATTTATCCGGCCGTTGATCCACTCGGTTCTTCTTCAAGAATGCTCGATCCGCTCGTCATTGGTGAAGATCACTACAACACCGCAAGACAGGTACAGGAAGTGCTGCAGAGATATCGTGAACTGCAGGATATCATTGCCATCCTCGGTATGGAAGAACTCGGTGAAGAAGACAAGAAGATTGTCGCAAGGGCAAGAAGACTGCGTAACTTCCTGTCTCAGCCATTTGCGGTTGCGGAACAGTTCTCCGGCATTAAAGGTGTCTATGTCACAAAGGAAGATACGGTTCGTTCCTTCCAGGAAATTCTCAGTGGAAAATATGACCATCTTCCAGAACAGGCATTCCTTTCCGTCGGTACGATTGAAGATGCGGTCAAGAAGGCGGAATCTTTGCAATGAGCACATTGCATGTACATATTCTGACCCCGACTGGCAGTTATCGTGAAATGGATGTATCGATTCTCAATGTGCAGACCATCGATGGTGACCGCGGTATTCTTCCGCATCACATGCCGCTGGTAACCATGTTGAAAATCGGCAGGATGAATGTTGTCGAAAATGAGGAAAGGGTAAACTATGCCATTGCGGGTGGTATGCTCTACTTCCATGATGACATTGCCGAAATACTGACCGATGCCATTGAGAGAAGTGATGAAATCGACAGGGCAAGAGCACTGGCTGCACAAAGACGTGCAGAACAAAGACTTGCCACACATGATTCATCCATTGACATGAAACGTGCAGAAACAGCACTCAAAAAAGCGCTGAACAGACTTTCAGTGTCAGGTAGTACAAGGATATGAACTGATAAAGAACGAATGATTGCCTGAATAATAACAGCTGATAAACGAACATATACAAAGTACATTGTTGATAATGATAGCGCATACATATGCGGAAAGTGTCGAAAATGGATTAAAGTGTTCGGTTTATCAGCTTTTTTTTGTTTTGTGACGGATATCACAGACACTAAATTTAACAGTTTTTAACTTTTTTATAATGACAATGCAGGAGACAATATGGCGACTACAAAAGAAAGAATCACACAATACATTGATGAGAAGACAAAAGAATTCAATCTTGAAAGATTAGACGAATTCACAACAAATGCCATTGCGGAAGAGATGTATATATCGAGAAGCATCGCAAGCCAGTACCTGAATGAGCTTGTTGAGGAAGGTGTGATATTCAAAATCAAATCAAGACCAGTCTATTTTTTCTCAGTCCATGTTCTTGAAAAGAAATATCACATCAGCCTGAATGAATGCGATTTTATCGATGTAGAAGATATGCTTGATTTTTTAAGAATAAATGGCTCAGGAAATCATGTTTTTGAAAATCTGGTTGGATATGATGGCTCATTGAGCAGACTGATTCAACAAAGTACAGAAATATTTGATTATCCACCGGATGGCCTTCCACTTTTCATTTATGGAGAAGAAGGAACAGGTAGGAAAACTCTGGCTGAATTGATTTGCAGAAATTCCATTCTGAATGACGGTGTAGCAAAAAAAGAAACCCGGATTATCCGCGAAGAAGTATCATCTACAGATAATAACGGACTGATTGAAAGATTGAACAGATTAATCAAAGATGAACACAAACAAAACACCATTGTGATTCTTGGGCGAATGGGAAAAATAGATGACAAGCTGGAAAAATATCTGATCGATTTCTTTGAAGCCAGAAATACGGGAAGTATTCATATGATATTCATCAGCACATTGCGCCCGGGAATGATAATGAGTCCAAGATTATCAAAGAATATACCACTCGCAGTTCATCTTCACAGTTTTGATGAAAGACCACGGGAAGAACGAGAAGAAATAATCATGAAACTCTTTGAGCGGGAAGAAAAGGTTCTTGGAGTGACTTTGATGATATCCAGTAATGTCTTAAGAACACTGGCAAAGAAAAAATATGCGGATAATATCCAGGGATTATCCAGCGTCATCAAATTGATATGCGCACGGGCAAGGCGGTCTTCACAAGATACAACGATTAAAATTCATACATATGATATGCCTTCTGAATTGCTGGAAGATATGGAAATCAGTGAAGAAAATCCAGCATATTTCAGTTGCGGAAGATATCTTCCCGGCAAAGAGACAGATGTATATCTGGATTTTTGCAAAACTGTTTTAGGACTGTTTGCGAAGTACAGTTCACCAGCAGAATTATTTACAAATTACAAAGCGGTATATTCTCAAGTTGAAGAACATCTGTTAATGAAAGATGACATTGACCGGTACCCACAAGGAATGGAAGTGTCAATTGTCAACTTTATCCAGACGGTAATGCAGAAACATTACATGAGCCTTCCTTCGAGCATTACAAGAGTAATCAGTAAAATCCTGAATGTATATCACGAACATCGGCAAAGATTCCAAAAATGGGAAGAAGAAAATAAAGAAACCATCAAGTATGCCATTGAAAAGGTGCAGATGAATTTTGTCAGCGACACGATCATTATTGACGAATTGAAGGAAAGAATTGAATCAGGACTCGAGACTGAATTTCCAGACATAGCCCGGATTATCGCATGCTTATCTTTGCATCAGTTCAATCGTGATCTTGCTAACAGAAAGGTATATGGAATAATTCTGTGCCATGGATATGCGACAGCCAGTTCAATAGCTGCGGCGGTAAATGCACTGATTGGAAATTATGTATTTGATGCAATTGACATGCCATTGAATACAACTGCTGAAGAAATCAGACACACATTGCAGGACAGATTACAAATGATCAATCGTTTTGCGGATGTGGTTGTCATGGTAGATATGGGAAGCCTGGAAGAAATTGCAAGTGAAACAGTTCTGATGAACAGCAGAAATGTAGCATTAATCAATAATGTAACGACAAAAATGGCATTGGATATTGGTTATAAAATCCTGAATAATCAGCCAATCGAACAGGTTTTTGCAGATGTGGATAAACAATTCAAGGTAGAATACCGTATCATCCATGGAAGAAAAAGTGACACTATTCTCTTTATCAGTGAAAGCGGGATGCAGACAGCACAGAGAATGGCAGACCTTTTCAGAGATTCTCTTCCTGAAGAGATTCCTGTTAACTTGCAAATTGGTCAATTTGAAAAGATTACTAGTGGTGGTATAGCAGACCTGATGGAAACAACAAATCTTTTGTTTGTAATTGGGACAGAAGACCCGGGTCTGGATGGAATCATCTTTATTCCCTTAGAAGACCTGATTACAACGGGGTGTCTCGATATCATCAGCCAGAAGCTGTCTTCCTATATGACAATGGATAACGTCGAGAAAATGATAGTGACTATCAGGAGAAATTTCACATTGATCAATGTGGTGAATTACCTCACGATTCTGAATCCTCAGCCACTGCTGGATTGCATTACAGTAGCAGTAGATAACCTGCAGAAAAGAATGGATACGGAGCTTGAAGGGAGGAGACTGATAGGCATTTATATACATCTTTGTGTATTGGTTGAACGACTTGTGACAAAACAGGGCATTCTTCGGGATGACAAATCAACAAATGATTTCATTAAAGAACATTGCGAGTTTGTCAGGAACGTACATGACAGTTTCAGAAATGTCAAAGAATACTATCATATCGAAATTCCGGATAGTGAGATGAAATACATATATTCGTTTATGACTGGCGAATAACGATGGGAGAAATAGTTATGAAGAAAAAAGTAGTGATTGCAACGCATGGCAAACTGGCAGAAGGATTTATGTCCGCATTACAACTGATTGTAGGACCACAGGAAATTGAAGCAATTTGTTGCTATGAAACACCAGATTTTCAAATGGATGAAGAAGTGGAAAGGATATTGGGAACAGTCGGGGAAGAAGATGAACTGATTGTATTTACGGATCTGCTTGGTGGATCTGTAAACAATGCATTTATGAAAAAACTGTATAACCGATCATTCCACCTTATTACAAATACAAGTCTGGCTCTTCTGATGGATTATCTGTTGAGTAGTAGCTCTGTTAAAGAACTGGTGCAGAAGATGGATGCCGGAGAATTTAATGCAGTTTATTGCAACAAACTAATGAGTCTTGCAGGCAATGAAATAGAAGATGATCTTTGAGAAAGGAGTGAAACTATGATTAAAGCATTACGAATTGATCATCGCATGGTTCATGGACAGGTGGCATTTACCTGGACGCATTTTTTGGGAGCTACAAGAATTATTGTCATTGATGATAAAGCAGCTGCGGATGACTTTCAAAAAATGACCATGAATATGGCAAAGCCGGCAGGGGTTAAATTGAATGTATTTTCTGTTGAGAAAGCATTGGAAAGAATTCAGAAAATTGAATCTCTGTCGGACACAATCTTCATCATTTTTGGCAATGTGCACGATGCATCCAGGTTTATCTGTGCACACCCTGTATTCAAGGAACTCAATCTTGGTGGAATTGCCAAGAAAGAAAATTCCAAATTATATACAGACGTTGTATATCTGACAAAAGATGAAGAAGAGGATCTGAAAAAAGTGCAGGCAACAGGATGTGATGTATTTATGCAGCAGTTGCCAACAACAAAACGGGAAGAATTGAAAATCAGTTAGTGAAGGGAGAATAATATGCATCTTTTTCAAACAATTATAGTATCGCTGATATCGGTACTGATGATTCTGGATTCCAGAATGCTCGGAAGATTAAATTTTGAGAGACCATTGATGACATGTACATTATGTGGTCTGTTACTTGGCGACCTGCAAGTTGGATTGGCAGTAGGTGCACAGATGGAGCTTGCTACTCTTGGCATGATGAGTATTGGTGCATCTGGCATCGATATGAACATGGGGTCACTTGTTGGATGTGCAATCTGCATCATGACAGGAGCAAATATTGAAACTGCGTTAACTGTTGCAGTTCCGATGACTCTTCTTGTTACATTGCTGGATACAATTGCCAGTGTTGTCAGAATTCACTTTACACACATGTGTGATAACTACGTTGAGGCAGGAAAGTTCGATGCTGCAAAACGTGTAGACATTGTATATGGGCCAGCGCTCTACGTATTATTTACCATCATTCCAGTCTTCCTGTCCGTTTACTTTGGTGCAGGTGTTGTTCAGTCCATTGCTGAGGTTGTTCCGGAATGGATAACAAATGGAATTACTCTTGGTGCAAACATTATTGCTTTCTACGGTTTTGCAATGCTGCTGTCTACCATGGTCAACAAGAATACGGTCATTTATTTCTTTGCAGGTTTCTTGCTTGCTGCATACTCAGGTCTTGGTCTTACTGCAATAGCTCTTATTGGAATTGTTCTTGCAGGAATGATGTACACAATCAAGTATACAGGAAATACAACAGCAACCGTATCATCTGGTCAGTCTTCGTCAATTGATGACCTGGAAGACCTTGATAATTAAGGGAGGTGAGAATATGTCAGTTAAAGGATTAGAAGCACAGAAAAATACACCATTAAATAAGAAGTTGAGGGAAATATTCTGGGGCGCATGGTGCATGCAGACAAACTGGAATTATGAAAGACAGATGAATACTGCATACATGTATGCAATGTCTCATTGTATTGACAGACTATATCCGGAAGAAAACGAGGTTGAAAAAAAGAAAGAAGCTTATCGCAGACATCTTGAATTCTTCAACATCACTCCGCAATGCGCTGCTTTAGCAATTGGAATTTCTGAAGCTATGGAAGAAGAATATGCGGAAAATCCAGACACCTTTGATCCTGCGGTTATCAATGCGGTAAAGGTTGCGCTGATGGGCCCGCTTTCTGGTATTGGTGATTCCTTATTCCAGGGGACGATTCGTATTATTGCTATGTCTATCGGCATTTCTTTAGCACAACAGGGATCCATATTCGGGCCAATTCTCGCTGCACTGATTTCTATTTTTACAAGTGTTCCGATCACCTGGTTCTTCGCCAAACTCGGTTACACCAAAGGTCAGGAGTTTGTCCAGCAGATGGCGAGTTCAAACCTGATGGAGAAAGTTATGTTTGTATGTTCGATTGCGGGTCTGTTTGTTATCGGTGGTATGTCAGCTTCACTTGCAAATCTGACAACACCAATTACATTTGGAGAAGCATTTGTCCTGCAGAGTGTATTGGATAGTATTCTTCCAAAAATGATTCCTTTGGCAATGACATGGCTGATGTATGGAATTATCAGGTCAGGAAAAGTAAAGCCAATGTTCATCATTATCCTTTGTTTCGTACTTGGTATTATCCTGAATTACTTTGGCATTCTGGCAGTATAAAAAACTCTGGATCCGGAAGATAATCGAAAACTAGTTATGTCTTGAAACAGATTATGTAATGGTTTTGCGTCTATCGTCTGGCATGCAGGAAGATAATATTAAAAACCTGCACAGCATAGTTGTGTGGGTTTTTTTCATGGAGGTGAGTAATGAAAAACAGAGATATCAACATCAGGATTTTGAAAATACTGATTCCCGCCATTCTTCAAAATGCTTTATTATGTGTTTCAAACATGATATTGACCGCATATATTGGAAGACTTGCGGTGGCGGAGATCAGTTCCTATGGACTGGCAAATAACATTTATAATATTTATTTCGACTTATTTTATGGTTTTGCGATAGGCACCATGGTTATCTTTGCGGTGGCATTTGGAAGAAAAGATTACAAGCTTGCGGCAAGACTGCAAAAAACAGCAGTGTGTACCATTATTCCAATGGCACTTATCTGCACATCTGTAGTTGTGCTCTTTTCAAAATGCTTTCTTTCACTGATGACAAGTGATGCAAACCTGATAGAAATAGCCAGCAGATACATCAGATATTCAATATTCAGTTATCCGTTGATATCTCTTGTGCATATTAATAATGCCGCATTTCAGGCAAACAGCGACACTAAGACGCCGCTGTTTATAGCAATGACCGGAAATTGTTTTACAATCGTTGTTGGGTATTTTGTGATTGGAATGTTTAAATTACCTGGCGCTGCTTTTGTCCAAACGCTTTCAAATGGCATGATGTTTCTTACGGGAACATATTTTCTTTATCGTAAGAATGGCTTGTTGCCAAGAAACATTGGCAGGCTGACAGGAAAAGATTTTAAACAGATATCTTCATTGTTAAGAGTAGGTATACCTTCTGCAATTGAAAATTCATTCTGGTCCTTTGCAATGGTATTTGTCGGGGCGATGATACTTTCTTATGGACAGAATGTTTATGCGGCATTTCAACTTGGATTACAGGGAGAAACGTTCTGCAACATGATGTCAGCTGGTTTTTTGACTGCTTCACTTTCATTGAGTGGAAATGCGATCGGATCATTGGATGGAGATTTGTTTAAGCTTTACTATAGGCAGTTGAGCAGAATTTGTGGTGTGATTTCTATTATTACGATGGGATATCTTGCCTTTTTCTCAGAATGGACAATGACTCTTTTGACGGATAAACCTGAACTGATAGCGATAGGGACGCAATACCTGATGGCGATGATATTCTCTCAATATCCAGCACATAAACAAAAAGTCCTGTTTGGTTATTTGCGATCCGCTGGACAGATTAAAGAAACGTTAGTGATTAATGCAATTGGAATCTGGCTTGTGAGAGTGTTGTTTATTGTTATTCTTGGCTATATGCATGCGGACATCATTTTTATCTGGTGGGCATTTAATGCGGATCAGTGGGTGAGAGATCTGCTTGCCCAGTTGCTGTTTATAAAGAAAAACATCATTAATTATGTCAGTAAGATGAAAAACAAAAAGCGCGTAGAAGAAATGATGACACAATCGTACAAAAGAGAAATGGAATGTCAGATTTGAATTCCGAAATGTCGATTTCCTTAAAATGTGTTGATTTATCTTGGGAATTTAATACAAAGTGCCTCACTTTTTCCACAGAAATAATGAGGTGAATGATCGGTTTTATACTGAAAGCACATACAGGGAAACCTGTTAGAGAAAAGGAGAAATAAAATGTACGACGTCAAAAAAACAATTGAAGAAATCACATCGAGCAAAGAGATCAACAATGTAAGCTTTACCGGATGTGGTGGATCTCTTGCCTGCTTCTATGCACCCTATTATTATCTGACGCGTGAAGCAGCCAAACTTTCAACTAATTATGGCAATGCCAATGAATTCAGCCATGACTGGCCAAAGAACGTAGGACCAAATTCCATTGTTGTTTGTGCCAGCCGCAGAGGAAATACTGCACAGACTGTTGAAGCAGCAAAAAAAGCAAAGGAACTTGGCGCAACAGTTATTGCGTTGCAGCTTGAGACAGATACACCTCTTGAAAAAGTTGCGGATTATACTATTCAGTTCAAAGATACTGGTGTAGATGGCGCTTTGTATGAAGAATCCAAGAGTGCATACGCCCTTGCAATTGCTTATGAGACTTTGTATGCAGTTGAAAAGAATGAAGAAACATATGAAGCAATGAAGAGCGCAATGAAGAAAATGAATGAAATTGTTCCAGATGCACGTGTAAAGGTTGTTCCGGATGCAGTCAAGTTCTCAATTGATTATGCAAAGAATGACATCATTTACACAATGGGTTCTGGTACTGCCTGGGCAGCTGCACAGCAGCAGACCATCTGCATTTTCATGGAAATGCAGTGGATCAATTCTTCAGTTATTCATTCCGATGAATTCTTCAACGGTCCATTCGAAATTACTGAACCAGATACAGCATATCTCTTCCTGAAGTCAACCGGAAGAACAAGAGAAGTAGATGAAAGAGCACTCAGATTCCTTTCAAAATATAATAACCATACAACAGTCATTGATGGCTGGGATTATGGTATGAAGGATATGGGAGAAGTTTCTGAATACTATGACCATAGCTTCTACAGCGAGATTCTTGATGTCTACAACAATCTGCTTGCTGATCGTCGCCAACATCCACTGAGCTGGCGTAAATACATGTGGAAGTTCAATTATTAATTTCCTGTATTTACTGAAAGAAAACTAGCCTGTACATGAGCAAATCATGTACAGGTTTACTTTAAGGAGCGAAAGAGGATGAAACCAGAATTTGTGATATTTGATGTTGACGGACTGATTCTAAATACTGAGTTTTTGTGGCAGAAAGCTTGGAATGAAGTTGGAAAGAAATATGATACCCCACAATTTGGGCAGGCTTTTCATAAAGTGGTCGGTGTATCAGGAAAAGATGCGGAAAGAGTTTTGGAGCAAGAATTGAAAGGTGTAGAATTCCGTGAACAGATGCTTTCAGAAGCCAGAGTGAAAGGACAAGAACTTCTTGAAAGAGAAATAGAATTGATGCCTGGTGTATGTGAATTGTTGGATTGGTTGGATGAAATGCACATTCGCCGCGCAATAGCAACAACAACTGATCGTATGAATACTATGAAGCGATTGGCACAGTTCCATCTAATGAAGAGGTTTATGTTTGCGGTTTGTGGAGATGAAGTAAAAAAAAGAAAACCAGATCCAGAGATTTACTTAAAGGTACTGGAAAAAGCTGATGTTCCAGAAGAAAAGGCACTTGTTCTTGAGGATACAGGCTATGGGGTTCTTGCGGCAAATCGAGCAGGAATCAAGGTAATCATGGTTCCATCCGTTAATTCTCCAACAGAAGAGGAAAGAAAGCTTGCTCTAGCAGTTGTGGCAAGTCTTCATGACGCATTGCGCTATATGGAGCAATTATGAAGAAAGATATGATTGATTATATCCGTGAAACGCCTTCAGAGATACAGCAGATATTACAAAATGATAAGCAGATATTTGCGGAGTATGTATGCTTGCTTTCTGACTCTATTGAAAAGATATATCTTGTTGGATCAGGTAGCAGTCTGAATGCAGCAATTGGTGCTGTCGATCTGATGGAACAGGTTCTTCAGATCGAAGTAGAGCCGGTGAAAGCAATGGCATTTACAGATCGTACATTTATTAATTCTAACAGCATCGTGATTGGAATCTCTCAAGGTGGTATATCCGAAAGTACGATTGAGGCTTTAGATAGAGCAAAAGAAGCAGCGATAAAAACACTAGCAGTCTCAGGAAATGATAATGCGGGCATAATAAATCATGCGGATGTTTTTCTTCCTCTGCACATATCTGAAGAACATGTTGGACCAAAGACAAAAGGCGTATATGCAACAATTGCAGAACTTGATCTTCTGGCTTTGCGATGGGCAGAAACTTTGGAAAGAATTACTGCAGATCAGGCACAAGGTTATAGAAATCAGCTTGAAGATGAGTTATCGCAAATGTGTTCCCGAATTGAAGAAATTGCATTGTGGTATCAAAAGAATAAAGCAGTATTTCAAGACATCAATCAAATTGTGCTTGTTGGAGATGATCATGTAGCAGGTACCGTAGCAGAAGGCTCCTTGAAAATGCTGGAATGTCTTGAATGCCTTGTGCACGGCTATGAACTAGAGGAATTTATGCATGGTATTTATCATGCTATGGATAATAAAACATTGATCATAGGCATAGGGTTTCCGGACAGACATTATGCAAGGCTGGTTAGATTGCTGCAGTATTTGAGAAAAGAATATGATGCAAAAGCGGTTTTGATAAGCAACAAGGAAGAAGATGACATAACCACATTTGTGTATCCTTTTATGGATAATGTCTTGTTCTCTACATTTTCGTGGCTGATTTTCTTGCAGGTTATTGCTAGATATGTATCCTTGGACCGTGGTATTGATTGCTGTGCAACAGGAAAATCAGAATTCCATAAGGTAATGCAAAGCTACAGGTATTAACGAATGAAAGTAACTATCATCATTGTATTGATTTTGATAACTGTATTACTCTTTTACTTCGATTACCAATTCAAAAAAGAAAAAAAGCAATTCATTAATTCATTATCCAACGCTCTTCGTCATGGAGATGGTAAATTTCTGAATAAGATCTTAAATGGAAAGAATGCAAAAACGTATTTATCCACATATGAATTGTCATATTGGAAATTAACAGAAGGAATAATGTCCAAAGATATAACGGAAATTAATAGCCAATTTGAAGAGTTGATGAAAATGCGACTGAACCAGAGACAGAAAGATGATATTGCTGTTAAGATGTTGCCGTATTTTGTTTCTCTTCGTGATGGAAAGCGCTGTAATGATTGCAAAAATCTATTGAACAAAACAAAACGGTATACGGATATATTCTATTTTGCACAAGAAATATCAAAAATACTCATTGATCAGGATTATGGTGATCTTGAAAAGTACAAGAGTGCTGCTGAATCTGATACAAAGAACAAGGGAATATACGAATTGCTAATTTCTGAGATCTATTATCAACAAGGAAATAAAGAAAAAGCAAAAGAATATGCGAATAGATCAAAATACAGTTTTGAGTCATTATACAACAGGCAAAATTCCCTTTCTAATGTCTGACATAGTCTATATTGTCTGTTGGAATAACTGTATTGCATGATCAATGGATATAGGAAAAGTTACCACTTTATTGAACAGGAAGCGGTAGCTTTTTCATTTTAGAGACCTGACAGTTTAAAAGTTGAAAGCAGAGCTTAAAAGTTTGGAAATGTTAAGCCGGTAATATGATATCAAAGGGTACAAACTCATATTCCTTAGCTTGTGAAGGAGAAATAAATCCATTACAAAACCAAAATACCATATGGAGCACATACATAAGGAATGATAAGATAAAGCAAAGAAACAAATCTGGAGGAAGCCTATGGTTAAACGATTTTACCGGTCCTGCATTACAGTGAAATATGCTTTGGTAAAATTTCTGCTGGCAATTGGTGTATTCATCCTTGCCTACTTTGCATTTCGAACAAAAAACAATCTGTTTTACTATGGAGGCTGCGCAGCGGGCATTGCTCTAATCGCGGTCATGATAGTGGAATATGTACATAAACAAAAAGTTGTCAGATGCCTCAAAGATGTTAAACAGATAGAAGACTATTACAAGGAAGGTGCACTGCTGGGAAGAACATTTGTTCTCGAGGAAAGAATGTTGGTGGCGGATGAGAAACTGCATATCGAAGAAATTCCAACCGACAATGTTACAGCGCTGACAGTTGAAAACATGTCAAAAGGAAAGCAAGAAGCAACTTTGGTACAGGCAGGCAAGACCTATAGCTTTATGTTAGATAATACAACACAGGCAAGACGGTTTGCGGCTTTTCTTACAAAGAAGAATCCAGGTATTTCCATTCAGGGAACAGAGTTGGAAGGTGAAGGAACACTTTCGCATTTAAAAAGAGACTGATATTGTCAGGAGAACAATCATGAGTGAAGGGGTAAAGAATTACAAGTGTCCATCGTGTGGTGCACCATTGCGGTATGATGCAGAAAGCGGAGAGATGAAATGCGATTATTGCGGTTCATCGTTTCCCAAAGAGGACATTGAAAAGATTTATGAAGCTGAGAATGCGGAAGAAAAGGCGGATGATACGGTATGGAACACTGCCGGCTTAAGTGACAACTGGGGAGAAGGCAGCGAACAGCTCAGAATGTATGTCTGTCCTTCATGCGGGGCAGAACTCATCACAGATGAAACTACCGCTGCTACAAGTTGTCCCTATTGTGGAAACAATGCCATCATTCCCGGAAAACTCTCCGGAGTGATGAAACCGGACTACATCATTCCTTTCAGAACAACAAAAGAAGAAGCCATAGAGGCATTGAAGAACCATTATCGCGGCAAGATCCTTCTTCCCAAGGCATTTAAAAAAGAAAATCATGTTCAGGAAATTAAAGGCATCTATGTTCCTTTCTGGATGTACAGTGGGGAAGCAGAAGCTGACTGTATTTACCATACAACCCGTTCGATCACAACAACCGAAGGGGACTACCGGGTTACGCGTACAAGCCATTATCATGTCAGACGTAAGGGTTCACTTTCCTTTTCCAAAGTGCCGGTAGATGCCTCAAAGAAAATGCCCGATGACCTTATGGATTCCATCGAACCGTTTGACTATGAAGAACTGAAAGGTTTCTCCCTTATGTATCTTCCTGGTTTTCTTGCGGATAAGTATGATGAAAGCGCAGAAGATTGCGCTGCACGGGCAGATGAAAGATGCCGTAACTCCGCAATAGGTGCGATGCGCGCATCGGTATTTGGTTATCAGACAGTTGTGCCAATCCGGGAGAGGGTATATCTCAGAAGGGGCGATGTTGCCTATGCATTATTACCGGTATGGCTTTTAACAACACAATGGAGAGGGAAGACATACATGTTTGCCATGAATGGAGAAACCGGAAAGATGATTGGCGACCTGCCGATAAACATACCAAAGGCTGTATTGCTTGCGGCGGTTATTTACATCGTTGTATTTGTTATCGTATGGTTCATCATAGGAGGAATTGTATGAAGAAGCTATTGATAGCAGCTGGATTTCTTTCATTTTCTGCAGCTTCCTTTGTGCCCGTATGCGCAGAAGAAACAACTATATATGACTATGCGGATTTGTTGACAAGTGAGGAAGAAGCAGAACTGAATCATGAAGCGAATCGGTTAAGTGATCAATACGATTGCGGTATTTATATTTTGACCATTGACGATTACAACGAACTATCTCCAGGTGTGACCCGGGCGGCAGAAGTTTTCTATAGCAGTATGGAACTTGGAGTCGGTACAGAGCACAATGGTACATTGTTGATGCTGAGCATGGAAGAAAGAGACTATGCCATTGTCAGTTATGGTGATCAAGCCCATGCGGCATTTACCGATTATGGCAAGGAATGGATGGCTGATCAGTTCCTTGATGCCTTTGGCGAGGATGACTGGTATGGAGGTTTTCTTGATTATCTTTCTGCAGCAGAAGAAATGATGGCTATGGAAAGCAGCGGCACACCGCTTGATGTAGATACAGATCCTGACAAAGTCCAGGAAAGAAATACTTTTAATACAATTTCCCTGTTTGTCATTCCACTGATTGTTTCTGCAGGCATAATGGTTTACCTTTGTTCAAAGATGCGCAGTGCACGCCTTGGTTCAGAAGCGAGTGAGTACATCGTTCCAGGCAGTGAACATATGATGGAACGATATGATATTTATACGCATACGACTGTTACCCGCCATAAGATTCCTAAAAATGATGGCGGAGGAGGGACATCTGTCAACAGCGGCGGATTTTCTTCCAGCAGCGGCAAATTCTAAAATACCCGGCAGTTTGCCGGGTTTAGTATTTTGCGCATTCAATCTTTCGCTTCTTTCCTTTGATGGAAAGTGAGGATTCCTTCAAAGCGATATTCTTCTTGATGATGACAATACTGTAATGATCCTGGATTTCCAATGTACCGATGTCTTCGAAGGCAAACATTGTACAAAGTGCGCCAATAATGTCCTTTGGACGAAGCTTGTCGTTTCTTCCGGCTTTGATGATGAGCTTTGTGTAATGCTTTTCTGGTTCTGCCTTTCTCTTCAACGGCTGAGAAAGATCATACTGTTCTGCACAGGAAACAGGAAACGGATGCGACTGTTCCTTGATATACCGGATTGTCTTTGAATCATCTTCTTTTGTGATCAGGGAGATGACCGCACCGTCCTGTCCCTGATGTCCGCTTCTTCCGGAACGGTGAATGTATGTTTCTTCATCGATGGAAGGATCATAATGGATGATATGAGAGATATGGCTTAGGTCTAATCCCCTAGCAGCCGCATCGGTTGCGCACAAGATGCGGATTTTGCCAGCTTCAAAGTCCTTGAGAATGCGGATGCGTTCCTTTTCTTCTTTATCGGAAGAGAAAGCAGATGATAACATGTGATGTTTTTGCAGGAAAGAAGAAAGCTTTGAAGCAGTACTGCGATAATGTACAAAGATAATACAATTTTGTATGTCTGTATGTTTCAGCACTTCTAGCAAGGTTTCTTGTTTATCTTCTGTTTCAATATACCAAGTTTTGATATTGTCACTGACTTTCTGTTCATCAAGGACAACCATTTCATAGTCTGGCGGAAGGAAGGAAAGTACTTCTTCTTTCAATGTTGCAGAAAAGAGGGCACGAGGACATTGAATGTTTGAAAGAATTTCTTCTGTTTCCTTCTTCTGTCCGGTAGAAATGAGCTGGTCTGCTTCATCCATAACAAGCAATTTCAGCTTTGAAAGGTCAAGCTTTCCCTGATGTATCAGATCCACAATCCTTCCGGGTGTTCCCACAACAAGAGCCGGTTTCATCTTCAGGGCATTGATCTGTTTTTCAATATCGATACCACCAATACATACTGCAGTATGAATGCGGGTGTAGAGGGAAAACTGCTTTGCGAGGTTCCCAGTCTGTAAGGCAAGTTCTCTTGTTGGAGAAAGGATGAGAACTTCCGGATATTGTGCATCTTCATTTGCCATGGACAAAGAAGGGATGAGAAAGGCTGCTGTTTTGCCAGAACCGGTATGTGCCTGTACGGCAATGCTTTTGCCTTCTAATAATAGTGGTATGCATTGTGTCTGCACAGGTCTTAGTGTATGATAGCCTGCATCATGAATTGCATGCATAATGTTTTCAGGAATTGCTTTTGTCATACAAGGAGTGTAACAGAAGTGAAGAAGTTTATAAATACCAGTTCCATGGTGTAGAATACGGAGAGAAAGGCAGGAATGTGTATGTTCAATGATACAATAGCGGCGGTTTCAACAGCCAATGCCATGGGTGCTGTTTCCATGATCCGCATATCGGGAGATGAGGCAATTGCGATTGCTTCAAGGCTCATAGGAAAGGACCTTTCCAATGTAAAGGGCTATACCATTCACTATGGAACAATCATGGAAGATGGAGAACCGGTAGATGAAGTGCTGGTGTCTTTGTTTCGGGGACCCCGGTCCTATACTGGGGAAGATGTAATTGAACTGTCCTGTCATGGTGGTATTTACATAACACGGAAAGTGCTTTCCCTTGTTCTTGGACAGGGCGCAAGGCTTGCCCGCCGTGGTGAGTTTACTGAACGTGCCTTCCTCAATGGCAAGATGGACCTTTCTGCAGCAGAAGCTGTCAACGATCTCATCAATGCAAAAGATGAACTCAATGCAACAAGTGCCGTCCATTCTATCAAAGGGTCTGTCGCAAGAATCCTTGCCCCATTGGAAGAAGACCTCACACAGATCATTTCCAACATCGAAGTCAACATCGATTATCCTGAATATGATGATGTCCATGTGCTGACCGAAGAAGAAATCCTGCCAAAGGCAAAGCAGTGGTTAGAGGACATTGAAGAAGTCATACGCAGGGCAGAGTCTGCTACCCTGATCAAAGAGGGTATCGATACGGTCATCCTTGGAAGACCAAATGTTGGCAAGTCATCATTGCTCAATGCATTGCTTGAAGAAGACAAGGCCATCGTGACCGATATTGCCGGTACGACAAGAGACCTTGTGGAAGGACAGGTCAGGGTTGGCAGCGTAACCCTCAACCTCATCGATACAGCAGGTATCCGGGAAAGTGACAATGCCATAGAACAGATTGGTATCCGCAAGTCATTAGAAGCTTTGGAAAAGGCACAGCTTGTGATTGTGGTCCTGGATGGTTCTGAACAATTGACAGAAGATGATCAGAAACTGTTGGAGATGACAAAGGACAGAAACAGAATTGTTGTCTATAACAAAAAGGACAAGAAAGCTGTACCGGAAGGGATTTCCATTTCTGCGATCAATGGAGATGTGGAAAGCCTTGTGGAAGCCATTGAACAAAAGTATGCGCATGAACTGAGCGTGGTGAAAGAAGATACACTGAACAATGAAAGACAGATTGGTCTTGCAATGTCCGCAAGACAGTCTATGAAAGATGCAATTTCCGCATTGGAAGAAGGCATGGAATTGGATCTTGTGACGATTGATCTTGAAAAAGCATGGAATGCATTAAAAGAAATAACAGGAAAGGCAGGCAGGGAAGATCTTCTCGATGAAATATTTTCAAGATTTTGCCTGGGAAAATAAGATGGAGAAAAGACACTATGTGGACTCCCATGCCCATATTATGGCAGAGGAGTTTGAAGAAGATTTTGAAGAAATGATACAGCGGACCAGTGAACAGGGGGTGGATCGGATTCTGATCATCACCCTGCACTATGAGGAGACGATGCGCGCCATAGAATTTGCAAAACGGGATACAGAAAAATATCAGGTTGCCAGTGCGATATTCCCGGAAGATGTCAAAGATCTTACCGATGAGAAGTGGGAACAGTTTGTCAAAACAGCATCCCTTAAAGAAGTAGCAGTACTTGGTGAGATGGGACTTGACTACTATTGGGAAAAGGATATGGGTGTGCGTGCTATGCAGAGGGAGCTGTTCAAAAAGCAGATTGCACTGGCAAAGTCATTGAACAAACCGATATCTGTCCATGCCCGCGATGCCATGCAGGATACATTTGATATCATGAAGGAATACCACCACAAAGGTGTATTGCATTGCTTTTCCGGTACAAAGGAAATGGCAAAGGAATTCACAAAACTGGGGTATTATATTGCCCTTGGTGGACCGGTGACATTCAAGAATGCAAGACATTCTGTAGAAGTGGTGGAGACGATTGATCCTTCATATCTCCTTACGGAAACAGATTGTCCATATATGGCACCTGTGCCACATCGTGGAAAGCGCAATGAACCTTCCTTTATTCCTTTGATCCTTGCAAAGATGGCAGAGGTCAGGGGTACAGATGAGGAAGTGTTGAGAGAACAGATTTTTGATAACTATGAAAGGTTTCTGCATGGATAAACAGAAGATACGGGAATTGATTGTTGTGGAAGGGAAAAATGATACAGCCAATCTCAGACAGTATTTTGAGTGTGATACGATTGAAACAGGTGGTACACACCTTGGAAAGTTCACCCTGGATATGATACGAAGGGCAAAGGAAGTTCGTGGGGTCATTGTCTTTACGGATCCGGATTCTCCTGGCAACCGCATCCGCAAGGCTGTCAATGCGGCAGTGCCTGGGTGTCTCAATGCTTTTATCGACAAAGACAAGGCAAAGACTACCCATAAGGTTGGGGTAGAACATGCTGGCTATGAGGCACTATCGGAAGCGTTGCAAAACCTTGTGACATATGATGAAAACAGGGAAGAAAACATCACCGCAATGGATATGTATGAACTTGGTTTATCGGGACATGCGGATAGTGGTGAAAAGAGAATGAAAGTTGGAAAGAAACTGCATATCGGCTATGGCAATGCCCGTACGATGCGCGACAGATTGAATGATCTTTCAATCAGTAAGGAAGAACTGATGGAGGTGATCGCAGAATGACAAAATTTATATCAACACCTTCGAGGACCAAGGAAATCCTTGCGAAGTACGACCTTCGGGCAAAGAAGGGTTTTGGTCAGAACTTCCTGGTAGATCCAAAGATTGTGGAAAGGTGTGCCGAAGAAGCACATTGTGAAGGTGCGGTCATTGAAATTGGTCCGGGTATTGGTTCATTGACGGAACAGTTAGCCCTCCACAGCAAGCATGTGACAGCGTTTGAAGTGGATAAAGATCTCATACCGGTATTGGAAGATACGTTATCTCCTTATGATAATGTGGAAGTGATTCTCGAGGACTTCCTTGTTTGTGATTTAAGGAAGAAAGTGGATGAGCTTAAAGAGAAGTATGGCATGGTGAGTGTCTGTGCAAACCTTCCTTATTACATTACTTCACCTGTCCTCTTCCGCTTGTTTGAAGAAGCACCGGATATTCCCTATATTACCGTCATGGTGCAGAAAGAAGTTGGAGACAGGTTTGCGGCGAATGTGAATGATAAGGAATACAGTGCATTGAGTGTGGAAGCACAGTATCTCTACAATGTGAAAAAGCTGTTCAATGTGCCAGCCCGCAGCTTCAATCCTTCTCCAAATGTGGATAGTATTATCATCCAGTTTGAAAGAAAGGATGTGCAAGAATCCAAAGAAGATATCAAAGACTTCTTCTCTTTTGTCAAAGTCTGTTTCAAACAGAGAAGAAAGACGATATACAATAATCTCAAGGAGATCATGGATGGTGAGCAGGCAATGACATTGCTTGAGAAAGCAGGTATTGAACCATCCAGACGTGCACAGGAATTGACAACAGAGCAGTTGAAAGCAATATACGAGGCAGGAAAATGAGAGAACGGGCATATGCAAAAATCAATTTGTGTCTGAATATCAAATCAAGAAGAGAAGATGGTTATCATGAACTGGAAATGATCATGGTGCCAATTGATTTCTATGACACACTGGAAATGATACCTTCAGATGAAATGCGCATTTATAACAACCGCGCATACATTCCAGTCAATGAGAAAAACACCGTTATCAAGGCAGTACAGGTATTACGGCAAAGATATGGCTTTGATACGAATTTTGAAATCCGCCTGCAGAAACATATTCCTACCCGGGCGGGTCTTGCCGGAGGCAGTGCAGATGCGGCGGCCATACGGATGATGAACAGAATGCTCAATCTGAACATGAGTGAACAGGACATGATTGACTGTGGCAGGGAAGTTGGGGCAGATGTGCCTTTCTGTATCCTTTCCAAGCCAGCTCTTGTACAGGGTATTGGTGAGGTCATCGTACCATTTGAATGTCATCCGGATTTTCATATCCTGCTTGTCAAACCAAAGCGTGGTGTTTCCACAAAAGAAGCCTTTGAATTATCCGATCAAACAGAACCAGAACATCCGGATTGCCACAAGATGGGCAGAGCGCTGATTGAAGGTAATTATCAGGGGATTGTGGACGCTCTTGGAAACAGCCTCGAAGGTGCAGCATTGCAGCTGGTACCTGAGATCAGGCAGGTGAAAGAGGCACTTTCACTGCTTGGATTTGATGGGGTACTCATGAGTGGCAGCGGCAGTACGGTATTTGGTATTACAAAGGATGAAGCCCTTGTGGATAAGACCATGGAACTGATGCGGGCAAGGAAGTTATTTGTGCGCAAGACAAGAATTCTGACAGGTAACTGACAGTAACAAGCCTCCACCATAAGCAAATACATTGTCAAAATCTGTTACTATTCACCGATGTAAAAGACAGAACAACTGCGCAAGTTCGTCTGGATCGT
>CAJKOS010000010.1 GCA_905201565.1 uncultured Erysipelotrichaceae bacterium | reverse complement strand
AGGCGAAGTGGACACGCCTGTAAGAATAAGGATTGCCTGACAACAGGTGGAAACTCAAATATCAGACTTCTTAAATGGAAGCCAAAAGCTTCCTAGAAGCTCCGACTTCTACAAGTCGGAGTAGTTCACGGCTATCCAAAAGATGAAGCTTTTCTTGTGGCAAAGGAAACGATAGAGAACTATCTCAAAGACCATGAAATGGATGTGTATCTTTTACTATTTGACAGGCTTTCTTTTCTTGTCAGTAAAGAACTGATGGAGGAAGTGGAGAGTTACATTGATGAGCATTATGTCCAGCAGCATCATGAGACACGAAAGTTTCTTGATGTGGAGTACAAGGCAATGGCATCTATGCCAATGGAGGCTTCACATGGTGATCTTTCTTCAATGCTCGATGATCTGGATGAACCGTTCAATGTGACTTTGTTACGGCTGATTGATGCAAAGGGAAAGACAGATGTTGAAGTCTACAAGAAGGCAAATATTGACCGCAAACTGTTTTCCAAGATTCGTACAGGGAAAGGCTATATGCCTGGCAAGCGGACAATTCTTGCCCTGGCTATTGCTTTGGAATTAACTCTTGCAGAAACAGATGATCTTCTGGAAAGGGCAGGTTATGCATTGTCACACAGCCAGAAGGGTGATGTCATTGTGGAGTATTTCATCATTCAAGGTAAGTATGACATCTATGCCATCAATGAAGTGCTTTTTGCTTATGATCAGCCACTATTAGGGGCATGATGGACAATGTCGCTTTCAAAGCGACACATTCCTTATCTGACACTGGTATTGTTTCCTTGCAATGAAGGAGGCAATACATATGAAGAAAAATCTGACACAACTTGTATTTATTCTCGATCGTAGTGGTTCTATGGCAGGACTTGAATCGGATACTATTGGTGGTTTCAATGCCATGCTTGAAAAGCAGAAGAAAGAAGATGGAGAATGTGTGATTACCACTGTTCTCTTTGATCATGAAGTTGAGTTGTTGCATGACAGGATTGATATCCGGGCAGTGAAACCGATGAATGAAAAAGAATATACAGTCAGAGGTTCAACAGCACTGCTTGATGCGATTGGCAAGACCATACATAAGATTGGCAATGTGGAAAAGAATACAGCAGAAGAATACAGGGCTGAGAAGGTGATGTTTGTGATCATCACTGACGGTGAAGAGAATTCCAGCAGGTATTATTCTCTGCATGCTGTAAAGCACATGATTGAAAGACAGAAGAAACGCTATGGCTGGGAGTTCATCTTCCTTGGTGCCAATATTGATGCGGTACAGACAGCGAAGTATATGGGTATTGAAGAAGACATGGCAGTGGACTTTGTGCCGGATGAGGCAGGTGTGGAGCTCAATTTCAAAATGATGAGTGAAGCAGTGGCTTCTTTCAGGGCTTGTGGTAAAGTTTCACAATCTTCGTTGAATACAATCAGAAAAGATATGAAGAAAAGAGGTGGCAGAAGATGATGGGTGCGATCATTGGTGACATTGTTGGCTCAGTGTATGAATTCAACAACATTAAGACAAAGGACTTTCCACTTTTCCGGAATAACTGCTTTTTTACGGATGATACGGTCATGACCATTGCGGTGGCAGAAGCCATTATGGCTGGTGGTACAGAAGAAGACTTTGTGCGGGAAATGAAGAAATATGGAAGGCTGTATCCGGGACGTGGATATGGTGGCAGGTTTGCAGTATGGTTGAGAAAGAAGGATAACAGACCGTATAACAGTCTTGGTAACGGTTCGGCTATGCGGGTTTCTCCCTGTGGGTGGTTCAATGATGAAGCAAAGGTGAAAGAACTGGCAGAGAAATCTGCTGTTGTTACCCATAATCATGAGGAAGGCATAAAAGGTGCTCTTGCGACAGCAGAAGCAATCCATATTGCCCGGATGCATAAAAGTGATCATTCAATGGTTGAAATAAAAGCTATGATCAAAGAACATGTAGAAAAGACATATGGCTATGATCTTGACAGGACACTGGATAAAATACGACCAGTATATACATTTGATGAGACATGTATGAAGACAGTACCGGAAGCGATCATTGCTTTTCTTGAAAGTGAGAGCTTTGAAGATGCGATCAGGAATGCCATTTCCATCGGTGGAGATAGTGACACCCTGGCAGCAATTACCGGCAGTATTGCGGAAGCAGCATATGGCATACCGGAAGACATACGGGAAAAAGCAATGACATATCTGGATGAAAGACTCAGAGGTGTTATCAAAAGGTGGGACTGCTTTATCAAAGAAAATGCATAGACATACACAGCACCATGGATTCATGGTGCTGTTGCTTTCTGTTCTATTTCACAAAGCGGTATTTTCCTTTGCCGGCTCCTGGGACTTGTTGGATGATGTTTTGGGCTCTTAATTTGGAAAACAAATTGGAAACAGAGGAACTTTGCAATTGGAGTAGTTCTTTGACCATAGTCCTTCCAAAAATAAGATGAAATCCATATTCTGCAAACATAATTTGCAGGTGCTTACGAGTTACATTTGATAAAGCTGAAGTTTTCCCTGCAAAAATTACATCAATATTAGTGGACTTTTCATTGTTGTTTTCTGTTTCGGCATTGTATTTCATGTTGTTGTTTCCGATGGTGAGTTTTGCTGGCTTGAATGTGCCACTAATATGCAGATATCTGTTTTTCAATTCATGCTTTTCATCTAAAAGAAGATTTCTGAGAAAAAGTTCAAGATATTCAGTAGTCTCATGGATACCATTTCTGAGATCAGAATAATTTGCACGGACTAATGCATTTCTGAAATACCATACATTTTTAGCAAAAATGTCATTTGTGACGTAAAAGCCCAATGTCCTGAGATAGCGAATAAAGAATACTGCAGTTGTTCTGGTGTTGCCTTCTCCGAAAACATGAATCTGCCAGAGATTAGAGATCAATCTGGCAAGGTGATGAATGATTTCATCCATGGAAAGATATTTATATTCAAAATTTCGTTCCTGATCAAAATCATATTTCAGCATTTCCCATAGTTCTGATGCACTGCCATAGATGACGGTTTCACCGTTAAGAACCCATTCTTTCTTTGTGATGTTATAGTCTCTGATTTTTCCGGCATGGTCGTAAATACCGGAAAATAGCCGGCGATGAATAGAGAGATATTCTATAGGACTAAATGAAAAGGAAGATTCAGATAGAATTTGTGCAATGCGGACAGAAACTTTATCCGCCTCTTCAGTGCGCTCTTCTGTGGCTGAAGCAGGTTTGTTCTCATAATAGCTTTCAATGCGGGGTTCTGCCTCAGAAAGAGAAATATCTCCCTCAATATTCTGGATGGCGGTATCAATAAGATATGAAGATGGCTTCAGACCATCAACCGCTTGTAGACCAATAGCAGTGTTCCACAAGTATCCTTTTTGTTCTTTTGCAGGTTCAATTTCTTTTAAATATTCTTCAAATGGATCGTTTCTCATATGCAGCTTCTTTTGTGACATAATTATAACATATTAAATAGAAAAAATAGATCTTTGATACATCGCCAATGTCCAGAAAGTAGACATTGATATTCATTTTTATGTAGCAAATGTCCAATTATTGGCTGATGTATACATAATTTTACGTTCAATGTCCACTTTTTAAGTTTGAATGTCCAGTTTTCAATGATCAATGTCTATAATTTGTGGATGATAACCCACTTGGTATAAGGATGATGATTTCTTATGGAGTGTTCCGGGAAAAGAAGCTGTCTTTACAAAAGTGGCATATGAGACAGATGCTTTATCAGTGAGTTCCTTTTACGATAATTTGAAAGCAGGAGGAGAAGATATTATGATGTGGACAGATACTCGTAAGGTCAACCTGAATCAAAAGGTTATTTCAGAATATTTAGCGTTTCTTGAACAGGCTGAAAAAAGCAATGCAACAATTGAAAAATATGCAGGTATCATTGAGAGATTCATTCATTTTCTTGAAGGAGAGGAACTGTCAAAAAAAGTGGTGATTGCATTTAAGGAGAAACTTGTCTCAGATGGTTATCGTCCACGAACAGTAAATGCGATGCTTTGTGCGATTAATGGATTTCTGGATTATATTGGACAATGTGATTTACAGGTAAAGGGACTCAGGTTACAGAGTAATACATTCCGGGAGAATGACAGGACATTGTCCAAAGATGAATATAAGAGACTATTGAAAGTGGCGTGTAGTAATGAACGGATATACATGGTTCTGAGAACAATTTGTTCTACTGGTATCCGTATTTCAGAGTTGCAACACTTTACGGTAGAAGCTGTGAGAGATGGCTCGGTATGTATCCGATGCAAAGGAAAGATTCGTAAAATTCTGTTATCAGTGGAATTGCAAAAAGAGTTATTACGGTATTGTCGTCATAAAAACATACGAACAGGCATTGTATTCAGAACACGAAATGGAAAGCCATTGGACAGGTGTTATATCTGGGCAGAGATGAAGAAGCTGGCTGTTAAGGCAGGTGTGCCAAAAGAAAAAGTTTTTCCTCATAATTTACGGAAGTTGTTTGCAACAACGTTTTATCAGTTTGGAAAAAACATTGCAAATCTTGCGGATGTACTTGGACATAGCAGTATTGATACGACAAGGATCTATGTAATGACAACAGAAAAAGAAGCCCGTCACTGGTTGGACAGGCTTGATTTGTTGTGAGTTGAATTATATACAGAATACGGATTCTGTAGAACTTTTTATCTTCTGACAAGGACATGCGCTTATCAAATACATGTATTTGTATAACATTTACTTACCCCATGTGTCAATACAATGACAATTTATATTCACATCAAGTTCTTTTTCTGTATAACAAAAACACATTGATTTTCCTGTGTTGGAATTAGTTTTTTACATCTTGTGAAAATTGTTATTTTCAGTCTCTTTTTTGAAGAATTGTGCATTCAATCTCAACAGAATCCGTATTCTGTTGAGATTGGCATGTTTGTGGGGGGCAAATCAATGTTAAGAACAACAAGGAAGCTGTTTGTGGGGATTTTTGCGACCTTGATGAGTGTACAAGGAACTTTTCCTGTGGCTGTACGTGCAGCGGAGGAAAAAGCATATATCTACAGACTGGAAAATCCAGAGGCAAAAGATGACCCTTCGGAAAATGAAGAACCAGATAATAATGTAAGTGATGGAGAAAATCCAACACCTGTACCAACAGTTGAGCCAGAGCCTTCATTATCACCTGAGCCTTCAGTTGAACCGGTACCATCTGCTACACCTTTACCTTCTGCTGAAACGGTAGAAACTGCAGAGCCAGAGGTGCCTGAAGAGAAGTCTACGGATGTAGAACAAACTGAACCTATTGAAATCAGCAATTATGAGGAGCTGCAATATTTGGGTACTGGTGAGACATACAATGAAATTGTTTATCTTTCCGATGCTGAATATACAATTACAGAAGACATTGTTCTTCCAGAAGGAGAAATCTGGACACTTCCAGAGGGTTTCACAGGTAGTATCATTCCTGAGTCTGTAAGTGAAAATCCACTTCTTTTTGATGTGCAAAGCAACACAATTTATCTCTATCATCCATTTCAGCTTGCGGTAGTTTCTTCTGAGAACAGGGCAAATGAACCTGTGATGGATGGAGATGCTAAAGTTGATACTTTTGGTATGGGAAAACTGATTTACCCAGATGGTGAGGATCAGTCATATCTTACATATAGTTCAGACCATCAATATGTGATTTCGAAGGAATTTTCAACAAACGTTTCAGTTAGTACATATGACAATGTTTTTGATGGTGACCTGCAAGGAAGCAAAGGTACATATGATGGAAGAGATTTTCCGGGGCAGGTAGTAAAAGAAATTGATGGCAAAGAATATATCCTGATTGGCAATGAAGATCAATTGAGAGCGATAGGAACAGATGAACCTGTATATACAGCGATTTATGAAAGAAGTTATGGTGGGGACCTGCTCTATCCAGGAGATGCTGATCTTGGAGAAGAGCAAAATGGTGTTAAGGATTATGATTTTAATGCAATTCGCGAACAGATTATTGGAACGCATTATTCTGTTCAACAAGATAATGCTGAATTGGAATATATTGTTTCAAGAGGTGTGTATGAATCAGGACAGCCTAAGTATTCATCAGATGCTAACTATATCATTTTCCGTGATATTGATTTGAATAATGAAGAATGGACACCACTTACTTTTTCTGGAGAAATGTATGGTGCGAAGAGTACACCAGATGGCAAATCAGATTTATGGGTAAACGGAGAGGATGGTATTTCTTCCGCAATATCTATTTCAACTGAAGTAGAACAACCTGTTATCTCAAATATTAACGTCACACAGGATTCTCCAATTGAAGTTGATAAGCAGTTAGGCGTTGGCTTTTTCTCGACAATTTCCAGTGAACTGAATCTGGATAATATTGGAGTTAGTGGAGGACAGGCAATTGTCTCGAATGTCGAACTGGATGCGGTTTCTGTTCAGACAAAAACTAGTGAGTCAGAAGACCCACAGACACTGTTGAGTGCTTTGACAAGTGGATTGGGCTGGTTGGTTGGTGGCTTGGGGGATCTCTTGGTTGGAGCTTTAACTTTTGGGCAGGTTAAGCTCAATTTGCGCGAAACATTATCTGAGCTATTGAATGCACGGCATAATGAGCCAAGCAAATTTGCTACAGGTGCATTTGCAGGGAGAATTGAAGGGGATGTACTTGTTGAAAATTGTGTTGTTAAAAATGCTACAGTAACAAATCAAAATGATTATACAGGTGGGTTTGTTGGATACAGTGAAGGAATGACACAATACGATGGACTGTCAGGTGTGCTTGGAATTACCGTAAATGCACTTGCATCATTATTAAATGCGATTCCGGGATTGGGTCTAGGTGATTTAATAACAATATTGTTAGACAATGGTTTGCCAGTAGGAAGTTTGATACCGACTGGTTATTACAATCCAGTGATCAGGAATTGTAGTGTTAATAATCTGAATAAAAACGGTTCAGATATAGGGACTGGCACAACTGATTTTAATGGTGGATTTATTGGCGCCCAAATTGGTACGCGAATTGAACAATGTTATATTACTGGTAATGGATTTAATGTCAAAGCTGAAAGCTATGGCGGTGGTTTTGCCGGTCTGTCAAGGGATGCGGAAATTGAAGGGCTTCTTTCAAGTGTTGGAATTGAACTAGTAAGAGTTGCACAACCACAAAGTGTTCTTCTCAAATCCGGAATTGATACAGCAAACGTAAATATAACTGGTGGAAGTTTTCTTGGTGGCTTCACGGGAGCTATGGCTAACAGTTATGCAATTAATGATTCGCTTGACGCAAATTTGTCAATAACTGGTAGTGCTGATGGAAATTATGTCGGTGGCTTTACTGGAAATGCAACAATTGGATGGGTTTCAAATCTTGGAAGTGGAGAAAAAACGAATAACAGTTTATTAAATACTGTACGAGATTTATTGACTGGACTTTTATCCAGTAATCCGACAGAAGCTGGCATGTTGTTATCACTGGTTGGTATTCAGCCATCTGCTATAATGGGATGTCAATTAAACGCAAAAGATAGCAGTACTGCTGAAATAATATCTATAAATGGTGGAAGTTATGTTGGCGGTATAGTTGGTAGTGCAGATGGAGCATATATTACTAAAACCTGTACGAAAGAAACCGCAGAAGGACTGAATGATGATTATCTGAACGAACTTCCTATGTGGAAGTGGAATACTGGTTCTGCACCAACAGTAGCAGAACAAGAAATAGTTATTAATGGATTGCAATCAGTCAAAGCTGCGCACGATTATGTTGGTGGTGTTTCCGGATTTATGGGTGGCGCAAGTATTGGCGGACTTTTAAATGACACTCTTGGCTTAGGCAGATTTATTGGCTTTACTGTAGATGGTGTCACGATTAATGGATCATCAAACTTTTCTGTAACTTCAGAAGATGGAGAATATGCTGGTGGTGCTGTTGGTATGGGAATTGGAGGAACAATTCGAAACACCATTCTCAATAGTATCGCAACAGTAAAATCTCATAATAATGCTGGGGGATTTGTTGGTGCAGGTGGGCCAGGAAGTCTTGCTTCTGTTGGTGGCACTGGAGGGTTAACAATTAATCTTCTTGGATTGAAGCATTTGCTCATAATTGAGAATTTATTAAGTGTAATACCTGGTGTGGAGTTAAAGATTGATTCCTGTCAGGTTAATGGAGCTGGTCTTGCTGTTGAAGCTACTGGAAGTGGCATACCGGAAACAGAATATTCAGCAGGTGGATTTATTGCTAAAAGTAACAGTACAAAAGTTGATAACAGCCATGTGACAAATCTTTATACTGTGCAAGCGACAAATTCTAATGGTTATGCTGGAGGATTTGTTGGTGTTTCCAAGACGGGGGATTTGGCTGAGCTTGGTGATAACATTAAGGATGAAAATGGCAAGCTGATTGCGATTAATAGTCTTCTTGGGGCAATAGGAACAATGGTTCCTGAATACATTAATTGCACTGTATCGTATTCTGCGGGGCAAGATGAGTCAGGTGTAGAGGCTGAAGTTGCAGGCGGTTTTGCGGGTGATTTCCAAAGTGGAACTGTTGATAACAGCACATATACAAAAGGTCCATATGCAGTATATGACATTGATTATGTAAATGGTCAGACATATGCGGGTGGCTTTGGAGGAAAGGTTTATTCTGGTGCGCTAGCTACTGCTGGAAAAGGAATCAGTATTCTCGGCGGATTTGGTGCAAGTATCAGTTTGGGAGACTTATTAAGTGTTGTAGAAGCTTACGTTCCTGTTATTAAATCTGCTGGTGTCAATACTGATGGTTTTACAGTAATGGCTACTACCATTGTTTCTGATGACAGTAACTCTTCAAGCGCAGGTGGATTTGCCGGATATGTAAGTGGTGCGCAGATTTCCAATTGTGATGTAGATCAGCTGAAATATACAAAAGTGACAGAACCGAGTGAGTTGGAAGCTGTTGTAGCAGATGAATACTTTGATGATAAGCAGTCTTCCTATGCGGTAACTGGTGGAAGATATGCTGGTGGCTATATCGGTAAGATTGATATAGGCAGTGCTGCTTCTGTTGGTGAGAGTCTGAATGTACTCGATGTGATTAATATAAATGATGTATTGAATGCATTGAATGTCGTGACGACTACCATTGAACATTCTGATGTCTTTGGGCAGGCTGGTGGCTATGCGGTAAGAGCTTCTGTTACTGATGGAGATAAAGGACTTGTTGGGCAGGCTGGTGGTTATGCTGGTGGTTTGTATGGTGGCCATATCCAGGATAGCAATGCACATAACTTCTCCTACATTATTGGTCAGGAAACTGCCGGTGGTTATGTTGGAGAAATGCAACCGGGAAGTGTTGCTTCTGTCATGGATAAGGATTCTGGTTTGCTTGAGAAAGTCATCGAAATTGATGGTGGACTTGTCAGTCTTCTGGAAACATTTATTCCTACTATCCGAAATAGTTCAACTGATAGTGTGCCTTGTGGCGGAGTTGTAAGAGCAAATGCTTCATCAACAACATCCATGCAAAAAGGTGTAGCTGGAGGTTATGTTGGGCACAATGAAGGCGGACAGATTCTTGGCCTTGATACATCGAGATGGTTAAGTGAAGGGACTTATCCCGGACCAGTGAGTGTCTGTAAAGCAGAACGCATACGCAGTATTTATGGTGCTGAGTTTGCGGGTGGTTATACAGGATTCATGGAAGCCGCTGACATGGGAGATATTGGAACCATCAAAATACTGGATGGAATTTCGGTGAATTACATTCTTGGTGCTCTTTCTATTGTTTATCCAAGTCAGAAGAACACAGCAGTATATGGTCCATTAGCGAATCTTACAGCAGATGAATGGAATAGCTGGGTTGATTTTGTTGGTGTTACAGGTGGTTATGGTCTTGAACTGGCACAGGCTGGGAAGGGGCCTGATCAGGATCAGACTGCGCTTGACAAAAAACTGAACCAGTATGTCTATGGCTATAATGTCGTCTCTGGAAGAAGCGATAAAGGTGATGTAAATCTTGAGAACCGTGGTGGAGATGCTGGCGGCTATGTTGGTTTAATGCGTAGTGGCATTTTATCAAATTCCATGGCATATGATGTCAGGGAAGTAAAGGCATGGCATTCTGCTGGTGGTTATGCAGGCAGTCTTGAAACAGGTGGGACTACATCTCTTGGTGGCATCAGTCTGCTTGATATAGATGTTAAGCTGGGAGATCTGATTAAACTGGCAGAGTACATGGTTCCTGCTATCCGCAATTCATCTGTCTATGGTTATAAATCGGGTATGACCGTTCAAAGTACGGGTATACCTGATGGTAGCACATCGGATATTGGATTTGCTGGAGGTTATGTGGGTTCTGCATATGGAGCACAGATTCAGATAACCGATAATGAAGTTCCAGATGACAATGATTCATACTGGAGAAAAGAAATCAGCGAAAAGTATGCACAGCCAATTGCGTCTTGTGATGTTAAGAATCTCAGAAGGGTCAATGGAACAAACGCAATTGGTGGATATGTTGGACTTGCAAGTGCTGCTTCAACTGCAGAAGTGGATACACATGCCTCTGATGGACTGATTCAAGGGTGGTTGGACAATGTGATTGGTACTGTTGGTGATTTGATCAATGTATTGCCACTTACCGTAACGCGCATCAATAAAGCTGAAGTCATTGCAGCAGATTCCGATTGGGGATTTGTAGTGGATGGTGCATATTCTTCTACGCAGGAGAATGTTACGGGAACTGTAACAAAGTATGCATCTTACGCAGGTGGTTTTGCAGGTAAAGCAGAAGCAGCTTTCCTTGGATATGATGCGGCGGATGAAAATAAAATCACTTATGCAAAAGTGGATGGCTTGCGGCAGGTCGACGGAGATCTTTATGCTGGTGGATTCATTGGACTTGGCGATGTGAATGGTGCTGCAGAAGTGGGTTCTGGTGAGAGTGGAATCTCTATTCTTGATAAGCTGCTAGACAATGTATTAAGTCTTGATCAGATAACTGCTGCAGGTATTCTTCGCACATATATTAAGAATGCACAACTCAAGGGAACAACTGAAGGATACCGGGTTACTGCTCATGCAAATCCTGCTAAGGAATCAGATTCTGGCAGTGAAGGAACAATGTCTTCGCTTCGTTATAAAGGTGTTGCTGGTGGATTTGCCGGAGCAGTGATGAACGGAACTATTCAAAACAGCAAAGCGATGAATCTTTCCAATGTCAAAGCGGCGAACTATACAGGTGGCTTTATTGGCCACATGGGAAAGAGCGGTCTTGTGGATGCGCCGGGTGTTGACTTGCTGAATAAGCTGGTTAAATTGAATGCAGGTGTGGCAGATCTCTTTGGTACACAAGTAGAAAAATGTGCAGTTTATGGAATTCCAGAGGGAATAGAGGTTGAAGCGCGTGCTGGTCAGGAACCAATTGCGGGTGGCTTTGCAGGCTATGCGGATCTAGGAAGAATTACAAATTGCAATGTAGGTGAAGAAAAGTACTCTGATCCGCCATTAACGGATCAGAGTACAAGAATGACAGGTATTCAGACAGGTGGTTTGAATAAAGTCATGAGTGATCAGATAGCTGGTGGATTTGTTGGTAAGACAGATATGGCATATTTGGTTTCAGCTGAAGCGAATTCTGCTTTGCTGGAAGGACTGCTTAGTGTGGTGAACCAGTTGCTCGAGTATCTCTATCGGCATGAAGGTGATCCGCAGGATATTGATCTTGGTGAATTGAATCTTGGTAAATTGGAAGTTGAAGTTCTCAAAGATAGGAATGCATTAAAGGTAGTACTTTTAGGATTGCCTATCGTTGTTTCGCTATCAGAATCAGAAGTTCCGGGAACTTCCGATGTAGTTTACATTTCTATTGGCGACTCAGAAATTAAATTGTCCTGTTCAGAAGGTGAAGATATTACAGAAGAAGACCTCAAAAAAGCAAATGTCACCATCAATCTTATCAAGGGTAACCGTACAGAAATTGATAGAAGTACTGTGACTGGCATCGATCAGGGGTATGACGTATATGCTGGCGGCTCTGGATATTCAGATGCAGATATTTCTTCTGAAAGTGATGTTCTTGGAAGTGCAGGTGGATTTGCTGGTTACAACCATGAAGGAAAGATTTCCAACAGTAAAATGGAGCTTTGTGATGTGGTCAAAGGAGCAAAGGATTATGTTGGACCTTTCACCGGTTATAATGACCTGAAGTCTGCTTATGCTTTCAATACGATAAAGAATATTGAGGGTGAAAATAACAGTTACTCCATCTATAGAGAAGCAGATGCTTCACTATCACAATCACAGCTTGTGATAGGAGATGTACCACCAATCAGTGCAGTGCCGGATTCTTCTCTGGGTATTGCTTATAACCGTTATGACATTGAACATGTCACATCATTTGAAGAACTGACAGATGCTAAAAAGGATGGTGTTCTGGGAATGTTTATGGCATTGAAAAATGCAATGGAATCTTCAAAGTCTGGTGAAACTAAGCGCCCATTGAATGCTTATATGCTGGATGGTTCCAAGGCAGTACTCATGCTGGATAAAGAAAATCCTGATAATCCTGAAACACTTGTTCCAGAGCCCGGTGAGATGGCAGACCCTTGTGCTGACAAGGTGGATATTACGATTCAGAAAATATGGGATGACTGGTTCAATATCAATAAATACAGGCCAGAAGAAATTACATTACGCATCTATCAACATAAATTCAGTTTTGATGAAAATGGTGAAATTCAGGAAATTCCTAATAAGATTGATGGTCAAACTCAATTGCCTTGTGGAGGAAGCCTCTTTAAGACACTTCCGATGACGGATGCTGATAAAGAAGGATTCTGGGCTTCTACATGGCGCACGGTACTGGTAGATGCACCGGTTGTGGAATACCAGGATAATAATAGCGATGGCGTGCCAGATACGGATGAAGATGGCAAAGCGATTATTACAGCCTACTACGTCTACACTGTGGAGGAAGAAGCAGTTAGCGGTTATACAACAACATATGATCAATGGGATAACATGCATCCATTACCTGATGATGAAGGTAACTATCACTGGAACATCAGTGCAGACGATTATGAACTGACAATTACAAACAAGAAGAGTGTTCCTTTACCGGATACTGGTGGGTTTGGAGATTTCCTGTTTGTGTTGGCAGGGGTAGGAATAGTTCTTATCGGTCTCAAAAGGAGAAAGAAGGATGAAACTGTGATTGATGGGGATTGTTAACTTTTCCGTGAATGCGGAAGGTTAACAACTTCCCGTATTCACCATTCATTCAAATTCGAAAATGTGGGGTAAAAGAAAGGAAAACGAATGATGAAAAACTTAATGAAGCGCCTGGCAACAGTTGCTCTGACTGGTGTCATGGCATTGGGATTTGTAGTCCCGGCATTTGCTGGTAATGGTGGTGATAGGAAGCTCACAGTTACTGGTGATACATTGGATGACAAAGATGTATTTGCAGTACAGATGTTCACTGCGACTGCTCAAGGTACTGATTCTGTAAGTTTTACAGACTATGAGCTTGCGGATGAGTGGCTTACATTCTTCACAACAAGTGAAGATACTGGTGGTCTTGGACTAGGTGCATCAGTTACTGCAGATGACGCACGTGTATATGTAGAAAAGCTTACAGATGAAAATTTAGTAAATTTTGCGGATAAGGCACAGGCCTGGGTACGCAGTCACCCTGGTGTCTTTAGCGTTATTACATCTGATACGGAGGATCCTGCTGTCGCTGACAAAGCAACTTTTACAGGACTGCTGGCTGGTTATTACCTTGTTTATCCGGAAGGTGGCTTTACTGGTAATAGTCGTGGAACAGATGCAATGCTTGTCAATGTTCCGCAGGATAGAAATGCAGAATGGGATATCAAGAGTACTTATCCAACAGTAGGTAAGAAGGTAGATACAGATAATAATGGCCCTGGTGAGGCAACAAACAATGGTTCTGCACAGGTTGGTAAGACTGTTACCTTTACATTGGATTCTAACGTTCCAGATATGAGTGACTACCAAACTTACTACTTTGGATTTGTAGATACATTGACCAAGGGTCTTAAAGTAGTAAATGATAATGATGAGATCATAACAGGTGATAAGATCACAACAAAAGATGTTGAAGTAATGATTGGTGGAACTTCTGTTACTTCTGGATATACTGTTTCCCTTAAAGGCAATGAATTGAGAGTTGAATTTGAAAATCTTATGGTTGTTACAGGTGCTAAAACAGGAGCAAAGATTGTTGTGACATACAAAGCAGTCATTACAAAGGATGCAATCACAACAGATGGAACAGGAACAGCTTCCAATACAGTCAAGGTTGTATACAGCAACGATCCAACTACCGATACTAAGGGCGAATCTACACCAGATGAATCCAAAGTTTATACATATGACATTGATGTAAACAAGTGGGCACAGGATGGCGAGCATAGAATTGAAAACCTTGCTGGTGCAGTATTCATTCTGAGTACAAGTAAAGAAGCACCAACTAATGAACAGATTGAAGCTAACTATGCAGGTTACAATGGTCTGATCAAGCTTGTTGGAAGTGGTAACAGCTATCAGGTAGCTGAAGTTGATGAACAGGAAACAGTTAATTCTTTCAAAACAATTGATTCGGGAGACATCAATATTGCCGGTCTTGGTAAAGGAACATACTACCTGCATGAAGTTGCAGCACCGGATGGATATAACAAGCTGAAGGATCCGGTAACTGTTGTTATCAATGTGACAAATTATGAAGATGGTACAGCAACCATTACTGTGAATGGCGGTGCGGCTACAAATGGAAATGTTGTCGATGTAGAAAACAAGAAGGGTATCGAACTCCCTGAAACAGGTAGTATTGGTACGATTGGTCTCACAGCTCTTGGTGTGCTTGTGATTGCGGTTGGTGTTCTTGCGCCACGTAGAAAGAAGTCTCATCAGGAATAACTGAATGAAGAATAAATGGCTGGGGATGGCTGTCAGGTTACTGATTGTACTGGTTGGTGTTGGTATATTGATTTATCCATCATTGAGTGAGTATTTGTCACAGATCCATGGCAGTCGTGCCACAGCATCGTATGACAATAGTGTCCGGGAATTGGAAGAAGCCCGTATTCAGCAATTGCTTGAACAGGCTTATGAATACAACCGACAGCTGGCAAGTACCAATGCTGGTAAGGCACCATTATCTGATGATAATGGAAATCCTATAACACCGGACAGCTATGAAAGTCTGCTCAATATTGATAGTACAGGAATGATGGCTTATATCAGTATTCCTCGTTTAAATACCACCATTCCGATTTATCACGGAACAGAAGAGTCTGTTCTGCAGGTAGGTGTTGGCCATCTGCAGAACACATCACTTCCTGTTGGGGGTGAGAGTACCCATGCTGCTTTGTCTGGACATCGGGGTTTACCAACCGCAAGTTTATTTACTGACCTGGACCAGATGGAAACAGGCGATCTGTTTTTCATCAAGGTTTTGAACCAGACACTTGCCTACGAAGTAGACCAGATTCTGACAGTTTTGCCTTCTGAAATGGATGCTCTTGCTATTGAGCAGGGACAAGACTATGTCACTTTAATTACTTGTACACCATATGGCATCAATTCACACAGACTTCTGGTAAGAGGGCATCGTGTTCCTTATACACCAGAGCTTGAAGAAATTGCTGTGACAGAACAACCAGGCTGGTTTGAGAGTCTGCCTATGCAGTATCGTCATTTTATGATTGGTATTGCTGTTATTGTACTGATTGTGGTGGTACGTGGAGTTGTTTCCTATGTACATAAGACAAAGAAAAAGAAGTGATATTGTCATTATGGGCGGCTGACAGTTGTACTCCCAATACAACTGAGCCGATATATGCAGGATCATCAAAAGGCAGTCCCACGCTGCTGTTCCCACTCAGCGGCCTTCTGGTGATCCTTCTTTCACTATAAAAGATAAAAACACAAATTGTATAAAATTTAAAGGGGAACGCACATGAAACAGAATCTGACAGGAAAAATACTTGTTGTGATAGGTATTGTTTTTGTCTGTTTTGCGATTGTGCTTTATTTGCATAACGAAACAATCGCAAGAAAAGCAGAAATGGACGCAAACAACATTCTGCAGGAAATACAAAGCGGTGGAACGACAGAAGTTACAAAACAGGGGACTGTAATATCTGCGGGTGGCAGGTATTATGATGGAATTCTTGAAATCCCATCATTACAACTGGTTCTTCCCGTATTTGCTGAGATGAATGATGAAGACCTTGCGACAGCTCCATGTGTATATAGTGGCCAGGCAGAAGAAGATGATCTGGTTATTGCTGGTCATAATTACACAGTTCAATTTGGAAAACTCGATCGCCTGAATCAAGGAGATCTTATTACATATACAAATGCAAATCACTTTGTTTACACATACACGGTAAGTGAAATACAGATTCTTGAGGACACGGAAGTAGAAGAGATGATTTCTTCACAGTATTCATTGACGTTGTTTACATGTGACTACAGTGGGAATGCGCGAATTACTGTCAGGTGTAATAAAAATACACCATAAGGAGAATGTATGAGGAATGTATACAGAATATGGCTGAAGAAACTTGTCACAGTATTTATCTGTATGGGACTATTTGTGCCATTTTTTGGATTTGCTGTGACTGCAGAAGAAACAATAAATGAAGTAAATCCTTCACAAGCTCCAGAACAAAGTGATGAGAATTCTGAAGCAAATTTCAATACATCATCAGATAGCTCTCTGGATGAGGAAAGGCTGACCATTTCTATTTCCAATCTGACAGGTCCTGCTTATGTTATGGAGAACAGAGTAGATGACGAGAATCCTGATCTGACGAATTTTCAATTTCAATTCAAGATAGAATGCAAGGAATTGGGAGGATTTGATGGGAATGAGACGATTACTGTCAATACGAATCTTGGCCAATGGTTTGATGCGAACTGGGAGGCGCTCGGTGAATATCCGATTTATCAATCTGATGGAGAAACTATTCTGGGCATTGTATCAATCGGTCCCGATAAAATTTCTTTCCAACTAAAAGAGGCAAGTGCACAGCGCACAACATTTCAGGGTGTAGTCAGAATTCCGGCAAATCTATCTGCCAAAGATACTCCGGAAGTAACACCAGATCATTTTGAGACGCGTGAGATTTTTATCGATGATGCGAAATGTTATGTTGAGTTCAGGGAAGAACGTATGCCAGCTGGTAGTGGTGGTGAAGAATCAAGTCTATGGTTGCCGGATGTCGATCAGTTCTGGAAAACATATTACACGATAAATGACAGCCTTGGTGCGACAAATGGAGCTACAGCATATTTGCAGGTAAATCCGATCGGGTCTTTGGATTTATATGGTTCAACAACTTATTACAATGAGGAAAAAGGCGGATGGAGAGTTCCGGTAAAGTATACAAATTACATGGTCAGGGATTCTCTTCCAGCTAATATTCATATTGATCCGGAAAGTGTATCTATCAATGCAAAAATCAACACAATCAAAATGAATACTGGAAAAGATCATGTAAATTGGCATGTGGATGATCTTGGAGCATATGACATTCCTGTTGGAACATATTATGCAGAAGGCAGTAGTAGCACATATAGGATAAATGACAGACTGACTAAACTTACCCAAAATCCTGGAGAAAGTTATGATGCATTTTATGCAAGAATCAAATTCAGCCAGCTTCAATGGGGAATTTATATTGATGAAGATGGCAAAGAGACCTTTTTATGTAACTTAGGCAATATTGGCGATCCTGATAACAATAATGGTATTTTGTATGAACAATTCGCACTCGGTCAGACCTATGTTGCTCAATATCCTGAGATATTTGGAAGAGAGGGTGCATCGGGAGGAAACGTTGTCAGTTATTACATCACGTTTAATTCATATGCAACAGAAAAAGCATTCCAAGGCGCATTAACATTAGATGTTACAAATGAAGGGGCTTATGTAGCAGATGCGGCTTATCGAAATGAAACATCACTACAGTATAGATGGCTTGGACATGGCAATACACATACTGCCAATGTCGCAAACCGCAATACCTTCGCTTTTGTAGATTCTGATGATTTGACATTACAGCTGGTTGATGAGGACTTCCCAGATGTTCCGATTTCTGCTGCTGGTTTTAAGTTGCAGCGGTTAGTTGATGGACAGTGGCAAGATACTGGTTTTACAGGAAAAACTGATTCAGCAGGGTATTATACTTTCAAATCACTTGTCGCGGGCACCTATAAGCTTGTACAGACTTCAACGAAAGCTGGGTATTATTTTGGTAATAACACGTATGGCTCAAGCGAAATAGAAGAAAACAAAGATCTGGATGTATGTGGTGTTTTTACGGTTCCAGAAGACAATACTAGCGGTTATGCAACCATAGTTACCAACTACCGGAAAATTGATCTTGGAGTGACAAAGGTCTGGGATGATGACAATAACAAAGATAATATCCGCCCTGGTTCTGTGAATATAGAAGTTTTAAAAAATGGGAATTATCTGCAGAATGTTGTATTAAATGAAACAAACCAGTGGTCTGCCAGCATTGAGAATCTCAGAGCATACGAAAACCAGAAGCCAATATCTTATACAGTAAATGAAGGAAATGTACCAGAAGGATATTCTGTTGCGATCACAGGTTCGGCAGAGAGCGGATATGTTGTAACAAACACCCATAAAACAGCAACGATTGATATTCCGGTTAGTAAAATCTGGGAAGATGACAATGACAGAGACGGTTTAAGGCCAGACAATGTAACGTTACAATTGTATGCTGGCGATAGTCGTGTTGAAGGTAAAGCAATAGATGTATCAGAAGCGACAGAGTGGCAAGGCGTGTTTTCTGATTTGCCCCGTTTTGATGGAAACAACCAAGAGATTTCATATTCGGTTAAGGAATTGAATTGCCCGGATGGTTATACGGTTTCCATTACTGGTGATAGGGAAAGTGGTTTTGTGGTTACTAATACACATGAGATTGCCAAACGGGAAATCAAAGTACATAAGACATGGAATGATGAAAATGATCAGGATGGTATTCGTCCTCCGGCAATAACAATTCAATTATTCAAAAATGAAGAAACGGAGCCGTATAAAAGTCTCTATATCACTGCAGCTGACCAATGGGAAGGAACCTTCAATGATCTCCCGGTGTATGAAAATGGTGAAGCGATAAAGTATTACATTCAGGAAGAATCAATTGATGGTTATACTTCTGATGCGATAAGCAACAAAGTGGAAATGACTTCTACAGAAATAGAAGTAAAAAATACACATGCCCCAGAAAAAATTGCCCTTGAAATTACCAAGAACTGGGATGATAAGCAAAATGCTTCAGGTATAAGGCCAGATAAAATAGATGTTTTGATATCTGGAAGCGATGGATCAAAACAAACAGTATCACTCCAAAAAACTGCGGAAGGGGATACTTTAGACACTTGGGTAATCAACGTTCATCTTCCCAAGTACAAGAATGGAAAGATTATTGTTTATACAATTGAAGAAGTTACTGTTTCCGGATATGAATCATACATCAATGGGAATATGGGGGATGGATTTGTTATCACAAATGAAATCATTGAACCATTGCCGGATACAGGGGGACATGGAGACCTCTATTATGTAGTGCCTGGTGTTGGTTTACTGATTGCAGGTTTGTTGTGCATGTTGAAAAAGGAGAAAATGGGATGAAACCGATGAAATGGATGATGGGAATTCTTCTCAGTATGACTATGTTCACTGGTGTTCATGCGGAAGAAACGGGAAGTCTTACATTACAGTGTCATATCAATGGAGAGGAAGCACGGAATTTAGCCGGGGACACATATGCCATTCTTCCTGTAGCTGATCTTATTTTCATTGATGGAAATGCGGAATATGTCATGTGTGAAGAGTTTATTTCCTATGATTGTAACTGGGATGAACTGACTGCTTCGCAATTGAATGACTATGCATTGGAAATGGCCGAAAAAGCGGATTTTTCTTCTTCAAAACAGGGTGTGACAGATAAAACAGGTGAAGTGGTTTTCTATGATCTAAAGCCAGCAATGTATCTTGTGAAAAGAATAGAAACAGCAGAAGGGAATGAGAAATATTCTGCTGATCCTATGCTGATCAGTGTGCCATCTTTTTCTGATAATGCATGGACATACGATGTGCTAACAACACCAAAGTTCAGTGAGGTGACAATAAGAGAAGAACCGGAGGAGCCAAAGGAAACTGATGACAAGTTGCCAGAGACAGGACAGTTGAAATGGCCTGTGCCAGTGCTGGTGACAATAGGAGCTGGTCTGGTGGGGTCGGGTGTCATTTTGAACAGGAGAAAGAATACAAAAGAACAGTAACTTGAATTCTGAAAGAATAGGAGGGAGGAAGACGATGTCTATTAAGCGAAGGTTTGTAACCGTTATGCATGTCTCACTTTTGTTGTTCGGCAGTTTTCCTGTCCTTGCCGAAAACAGCATAGATACTACAGTGGTGGATGGAGACACCAGAGATGGGTATGTTACGGTCCTTGGCGATCCGGCTTCGACAAAGGATGCCGGGCGTGTGTGGGCAGATCATACGGTAAGTGAAGAATCATTGTCTTTTTCTGGTGAAACAGAAACGGCTATAGAGAAAAATGCAGATGAAGATTTCCTGGTTACATATTCTGCCCTTGCCAGTACTGCAGAAATTTCTGTCCTGGAATCCAATGTGCAATCAGATACCGTCTTTGTCCTGGATTTTTCCATGACAATGAATTACGACCTGGAAACTGGTGCTGTTGTGGGAGATGACAAGTTTCTCAATACCCGCACAAGGGCAATGCTTGATTCGATGGATGAAACTATCGCAAATCTGAAAAGTGCCAATCCGGATAATCGTGTGGGTATTGTTACCTTCTGCGGGATTAGCGATGTTCTTTTGCCGTTGACAAGGGTTGGAGATATTGCGGAAATAACAGAAGAAACTGTAAATGCGCCAATTTCAGTTAAAAATTATGGTGGAGATAAAGAAATCATTTACAGTACGGAACATGGTTACTTTTCAGCCAGCGAATTTTATAACAACACCGGAAGTTACAGGCGGTCATGGGTAAGGTGTAACATCGGTGGTGAAGTGAACATGCTCAGTGACTGGACGAGTCTGCAGTCTGGTCTTTATGAAGGGCTTAAGATGTTCCGGCAGGGATGGGAAACTGTTGATCAGGAAATACTGAAGAATAGTCAAGCAAATGTGATCGTGATCACAGATGGTGATTCCAACACATTGGCGACGCCAGTAGAAGGAAAAGCATGGTATGAAGACATGCAGACGGATAAACAGATGACCGGTATCGCTGGTGGTGAGCTTGCTTTTCCGACACTTTTGACTGCTGCCTATCTGAGGTATGAACTTGAAGAGAGATATGGTAGTTGTTCGGTATATACAGTCGGTTTATCGACAACGGAGATGATGCGGCTTCTGTTAAATCCCAAAGAGTATATCAGTGATAATTCGCAGAATAGTACGGTAAAAAACGTATTGTCACGATGGCAAACTTATCAAAATGGAAATGAACAAAGCATACGTGGCATTAATTTCAAGCCGGTGTATGATGATGCTGGAACCATTGTCCCAGATGATCTTTTATATGAAACAATGGCTTTTGATATCAGTAATTCTGGGGATCTCGCAGATGCATTTCAGAAAATCACAAATGAAATTACCATTGTTGAACCACAACCACCTACAGAAGTTGGAGAAGATATACGCCTGAGTGGTTATATTACATATACAGCACCAATAGGTGAGTATATGGAGGTAAAAGATGTCCGATGCATCATTTACCAGGACATTGTATTTACGGAAAAGACGAAGTCAGCAGACGGTCTTGCCTATACGTTTTCAGGAACGGTAGATAGTCCGGTATATGGAACGCAATCATTATCAGATATTCAAATTCATGTAACAGAGGAAGACGGGCGACAGACAATGACCATTAAAATTCCGGCAAGTGTTATTCCTATGCGCAGTAATACAATTCAGTTGAAGTCGACCTTGCCAGAAGATATCCGCAGTCATGAAACAGAGGACTGGAAGCCAATGCGCATTGTGTATTCCGTTGGACTTGCAAGCAACATCAACCGCGATACGCTTTCTGGTGTAAGTCCAGATTATATTGAGAATCACAAGGATGTTGATGGGAATGTCTTGTTCTATTGTAATCAGTTTACGTCAAATCAAATGGATGATAAGACAGTTGGAAATGTGACAGCAGAGTTCACTGCAGGCAAACAAAATCCATTCTATTATGCGCCAGAAGGAACTGTGTTGTATACATTTGAAGATGGAATATATTCACTTGCGAGTGTATATAAAGAAGGAACTACGTATTACATCAGGCAGGATTATTACCAGAAAGATGAAAATGGCTATTCGGAGTTTGTAGAAACCTGGCTGGGACGCGAACTGAAAGAGAGTGACACTTCTTTGAAAACGACAGAAGAAGGAATAACACAACTTGTTTTAAGTCATAGTATATTAAAGCAGGTCAGTATGGATGATGCCCGTTCCGTAAAGGTGGAGGGTGGAAATGACAGTGAAACTGCACAATATGCATATTATGCGATGGAGAAAGAGAATTCTCCGGGTTCATTTGTTGCTTATCTTGGCAATAATGGAAGGCTTTCTGTAAAAGATCCATCAGGAGAGGTGACAATCTCCAAAACGCTTCAGCCGGCAGATGGTGAACAGCTTCCTGATGAAGTGAAAAAGACTGCGTTTGCATTAAATCTGACAGCCACATTACAGGATAATGCACTGACTGGGCAGTTCTATTATGCGCTATATAGCAGTAATCAAGCAGAACCTGTGCAACGTTCGCTTGTATTTGATGAAAACGGGAAAGCAAAAGTGAATATACAAGGTGGACAGGTATTACGTCTTTTTATCCCACGCAACGCCAATCTGATTGTAGAAGAAACAATTCAGGATGGATACGCTGTTTCCTATGAGGAAGATAATGTGGCTGTAGTACATGAAAAAGAAAGCAATTTCACAGCAAATGTTGAATCATCCGATATCCGGGTGATCAACACGTACTATAGTCCTATCAATCTGCCAGTCAAAAAAATCTGGGATGACGGAAACAATTTCAACGAAAAACGACCGGACTCGATCACTATCCAACTTTATAAAAATGGTGGAACTGAGCCATGCAGAGAGCTTGCATTGAGTGAAGACAATAAGTGGATGGGGCAGTTTGAAAACCTCGTTGTTTACGAAGCTGGGAAGAAAAATACATATACGATAGCTGAAGTATATGTGCCTGGTTATGAAACCGTGATTTCAGGTGATGAGAATGGATTTACTGTTACGAATACGAGTGTTGAGCCCTTGCCGGAGACTGGAGGACCGGGTGACCTATTATATGTGGTAACAGGTGCAGGAATGATTGTTGCAGGAATGATCTATATGTTGAGAAAGGAGAAAATGGGATGAAACCGATGAAATGGATGGTGGGAATTCTTCTCAGTATGACTATGTTCACTGGTGTTCATGCGGAAGAAACAGGAAGTCTTACATTACAGTGCCATATCAATGGTGAAGAAGGAAAACATTACTTTGCTGGGGATACATATGCCATACTGCCTGTAGCAGATCTAGTGCTGGATGAAGGAAATGCAAGATATGTCATGCGGGAAGGATTTGAAGCATTTGCCTGTGACTGGAGTAAATTGAGTTCATCGGAATTAAAAGATATTGCAAAAAATATGGAAGAAGCTGCTGATTTCACTACAGCATTGCAGGCAACTACAAATCGTACAGGAGAACTGCGGTTTGATAATCTTGAACCGGCATTGTATCTGGTAGACAGAGTGGAAACTGCGGTGGAAAATGAAGCGTATTCTGTTGATCCGATGCTGATAAGTGTTCCAGCATTTGCAGAAAATGAATGGGAATATGAAGTTGTGACAACTCCAAAGTTCAGTAAGGTTCCATTACCAGATGAACCTGAAGAGTCAGAAAAGCCCGATGGAGAACTGCCAGCAACAGGACAGTTAAAATGGCCTGTTCCTCTTATGGCAATCGGTGGTGCAACATTCATTGGAATTGGACTTTTCCTTTCCAAAAAGCAAAAGAAAGACAATTCTAAACAATCTGGTATGTAAGTACAAAGTTCCTGCTTTTCTGAAACTGACTTTCTGTGTATGATTCTCTTGGAGGTTTTGTGATGACACCGGAAGAAAGAAAAAGAGGACAGATGGTTACGCTTCTTGCAGGAACAGTACTTCTGGCAGGTGGTGTGATTGCGGCTGCTTGTGTGTATTACAAAAATAAGAAGTTCCTGAAATCATGGGATTTGCTTTGAAGAGAGAAATTGTTGAAATTTCTCTTTTTTTATGTTGACGAAGGGATAGTGTAGTCCTATATTATATATGAACAGATGTTCATATGTTCTATGGAGGAGAGAATATGAGCAACAAAAAACAGTGCCGCTATAAAGTGGTGGATATCGATTGTGCAGACTGTGCCGCAAAGCTGGAGAGAAAGATTGCGGCTATAGATGGTCTGGAAGATGTTACATTGAATTTCATGAACAGCACACTTCTCTTTACTTGTGATGAGACAAAGGAAGAAGAAATGTGTGAAAAGATTAAAGGTGTTATTGCACGTGAAGAACCAGATGCGAAGTTTATGCCATATGGCAGTAAGCATCATAGTCATGGGCATGAACACCACCATGTCCATACATACAAGTACAAGGTAGAAGACATTGACTGTGCAGACTGTGCTGCCAAGTTAGAGAGAAAGATTGCGGGTATTGCAGGTCTTGAGGATGTTACATTAAACTTCATGACAAGTACTTTGCAGTATAACTGTGAACCAGGTAAGGAAGCAGAACTTCGTGAACAGGTGAAAGCAGTTATTGCGCGTGAAGAACCTGACGCAAGGTTTATTGAAAGCAGTGGTACATCCTGTCATGTGAATAGCCATGAACATCATCACCACCATGTTCATACATATAAGTACAGAGTAGAAGATATCGATTGTGCAGACTGTGCTGCCAAGTTAGAGAGAAAGATTGCAGAGATTGAAGGGTTGGAGGATGTAACTTTGAACTTCATGACAAGTACTTTGCAATATAACTGTGAACCGGGTAAGGAAGCAGAACTTCGTGAACAGGTGAAAGCTGTTATAGCCAAGGAAGAACCTGACGCAAGGTTTATTGAAGAAAGTTGTGAATCCTGTCATGTGCACTCCCACGAGCATGTTCATACATATAAGTACAGAGTAGAAGATATCGATTGTGCAGATTGTGCAGCAAAGCTTGAGAGAAAGATAGCTGATATTGCAGGATTAGAGAATGTTACATTGAACTTCATGAACAGTACTTTGCAATATGATTGCGAACCAGGTAATGAAGAAATGCTTCGCGAACAGGTGAAAGCAGTGATTGCGAAAGAGGAACCCGACGCAAGGTTTATTGAAAGTCATAGTGAAGAGAGGGAAGTTGTAGAAGAAGAGAAGGCATTTGAGGATGCGAATACTGAGGAAGATCGTGAGCAGAAAGTAATGCTCATGAGGCTTGGGGCAGGAGCGGTTCTGTTTGCGGCAGCGATGTTTCTTGAGGGTACAGTTTCGCGTGGGATTGCCCTTGTTGCCTACCTCATCCTTGGTTATGATGTCATTCTCAAGGCATTCCGTGGCATTGGCAGAGGTCAGCTGTTTGATGAGCATTTCCTGATGACCATTGCGACATTTGCGGCTATTTATCTTGGTGATATGAAGGAAGCATGCGGTGTCATGTTGTTCTATCAGGTTGGTGAGTTCTTCCAGGATCTTGCGGTCGCAAGGTCAAGAAGGTCGATTGCTTCTTTGATGGATATCCGTCCGGAGTTTGCGATGGTCAAACGTGGAAATTCCTGGGTGAAGGAAGATCCGGAAGAAGTTGAAGTTGGTGAAATCATTCAGGTAAGACCTGGTGAACGTGTACCGCTGGATGGTACGGTTATCCATGGTGCTTCTTCATTAGATACTTCTTCTTTGACAGGTGAAGCAAAACCGATGGATGCGGATGTTGGATCTGAGGTTATTTCTGGTTCGATCAACCAGACTGGTGTACTTGAAATTCGTGTTGATAAGGCTTATGGAGAAAGTACTGTCGCAAGAATTCTCGATCTTGTGGAGAATAGTTCCAGCCATAAGGCAAAGGCAGAAAACTTCATTACAAGTTTCTCCAGATGGTATACACCGATTGTTGTCTTCTCTGCAATTGTGGTTGCCTGCTTTGTCGGTTTCTTTGGTGAAGGATGGAATGAAGGTATTTACCGTGCATGTACATTCCTTGTTATCTCCTGTCCTTGTGCATTGGTTATTTCTGTACCGCTCAGTTTCTTTGCTGGTATTGGTGGTCTTTCGGAACGTGGTGTGCTCGTCAAGGGTGCTAACCTCATTGAAACTCTTGCCAGGGTAAAGCATGTTGTTATGGATAAGACTGGTACACTGACTTCTGGTAAGTTTGCGGTAGAAGAGATGTATGGTGAAGATAAGGAAAGATTGTTGTTTGATGCAGCATATGCAGAGAGTTATTCTTCCCATCCGATTGCGATTGGTATTCGTGAAGCGTATGGTAAAGAAATTGATTCTGAGAAGGTTACCGACATGCAGGAAATTGCCGGCAGAGGACTTTCCTGTAAGGTAGATGGTGAAGTGGTACTTGCTGGTAATGCTAAGCTCTTGAAGGAAAACAACATTTCCTTTACAGAGTGCAAAGATGCCGGAACACTTGTCTATGTTGCCTGCAATGGTGAGTATGAAGGTTGTGTAGTACTCCGTGACCAGTTGAAGAATGATGCGATTGATGCTGTTAAAGGCTTACAGGCATCTGGCTGTACGGTGACAATTCTTTCTGGTGATGCTAAGGAAATTACTGAAGATATTGGTAAGAAAACAGGTGCAGACCGTGTCATTGGTCAGTGTCTGCCAGAGGATAAGGTAACCCATGTACAGGAAATCAAGAACCGTGGTGTTACAGCATTTGTCGGAGATGGTGTCAATGATGCACCAGTACTTACCGTAGCAGATACCGGTATTGCCATGGGTGCACTTGGCAGTGATGCAGCAATTGAAGCGGCGGATGTTGTCATCATGGATGACAGCCCAAGTAAAGTGTCTCTTGCCATTTCCGGTGCTGCTCGTATTCTGCATGTAGCAAATGAAAATATCTGGTTTGCGATTATTATCAAGGTGGCGACATTGATCCTTGGCGCATTCGGTATTGCCAATATGTGGATGGCAATCTTTGCGGATACAGGTGTAGCAATGCTGTGTGTACTCAATTCCTTAAGACTTCTCAAGGTAAAACGATCATAAGAAACAGCCCCTATGCAATATGGCACAGGGGCTGTTTGGTTCGCCCGCCATGGACGGG
>CAJKOS010000009.1 GCA_905201565.1 uncultured Erysipelotrichaceae bacterium | reverse complement strand
TAGTAACACGATTGATGTATTGTGCGGTGATGAAGGCAAGAAAGCGTCCGTAAAACTGGATGAAATTGTGATATACTGGGAGCGGTAGCTCCCTACGCTGCTCTGATAATCACACACCTCTTCGTGGTGAGCAGCAGGCAGCGATCTAAGAATCAGGAATTCGATGATCGGCTGAGATGTGAGAAAGATAAAAAAGTAAAGGAGATCTGACGATGATTCATCGAGTGACTTGTGATAGATGTGGTTCCATTTCGGAATATGATGATAAATCTATATGGGAAGGAAACCGCGAACATGAAGATGTAGAGTGCCCTGTGTGTGGAAATATCATCGGCAGTGCATTTACAGACCTTACTCCGGTAGCCAGACTTATCAAGAAAGGCGAGAAAAACTGATTCGAATTTCAGAATGATTGACTGGCATTAAATTATAAGATTGGAAATTCTGCGAAATGTCGTATCAAAATATTATGAGTGCTCCCTTATTTGATTTTGGAGATATTAAGAAAAATGAAGCTACAATAAAAAATACATGGAATGAATTTCGAGTTGCTTTGGCGAATAAGACATTTAAATATGATGAAGTCGATTCAGCATTGACAACAACATTTTTGAAAGTGTTTGATGATTTGTTTTCCAATTGTTGTGCACAATTGGAATGTTCATTGAATTCTTTTCAAACGAATGGATATCTGGCCAGAGGCACAAAACTAAAGGTTCTGGAGACAGTATCATATGATCGCTTCTTGCCAAAAGCAGAATTTATTAATGAAGATAACAGATTCAGTCCTGTTGGCGTTGAATGGCTGTATTTAGCATGGTCAAATGACAAAAATTTGGCAGATAAATGTACGATAAAAGAATGTCGCGCATCAACAGGAAATCGTTTTGGGATTTGTTCGTTTGAAATAAATTCGGCTAACAAGGATAAAAAAATAATTGATTTAACCTTGGCTGACGAGATGACATATGAGGATATAAATTCTCAGCTTGAAAATAGCGGAAAAGTTTATTTCTCGCGTTGCTATGAGCGAAGCATGAAGGCAGGACGAGCGGTTACTCTTACTGAAAATGAAATTAATGAAATGAAAGTAGAAATAAGTTTTTGGGCGTTGCATACGTATCTTAAGCTGCTCTCTGAACAGATTTTTACACCATTGGCTGATGCAGATGATAAGAGTTTAATGTATGCACCTTTTCAGTGTATGGCTATGTACTTTTTGAATAAGGGATACGTGGGAATTAAGTATAAAAGTACTGTTTGTACGGGAGCAAAGGACATTGTGCTTTTTGATAAAACAATGGCAACTCCGGTTGGAACGATTCAGGATTTCATAATTTGAAATATGAATGATAGTCGGGTACGTATATGTCAACCAAAATTGATAATGTCCTTAAAATTTTTTGCCTTGTTTAGCTATATATTTATCGATAGTTGCTGAAGATACTTCGCCAATGCTACAGACAAAATATCCGTCTGACCAAGAGATATGTTTCTTCCAGTATTGCCTTGAAAGATAATTATTATGCGCAGCCAAAGATAGTGGAACGTCTGTCTTTTTGTAATACTGATAATGTCAAAAATACGTTCTGTCGTATCATCTTCTAATAAGATGTGGATATGGTCTTTGTCCGTTTCCATAGCAATGATATTCCACCCGCTCTTGTCTGCAAGATAGTCACACGCTCTTTGTTTTGGAAGACCTGTCCGGGATTCGCTCTGCAACAGAAAAGGTTCGCCGTAAAGAACGCTATGTTTCGGTATCGTGGCCGTTCTATGACATCGAACAAAAACTCAAGTACAAGGCATCTCTTTATGGGGACAAAGTAATTAACGTAGACCCTCATTATACGAGTCAGACGTGCCCTGTTTGTGTTCACGTTGAAAAGTCTAACCGTGATAAGAAAAAGCATATCTTCTGCTGCAAGTCTTGCGGCTATACTTCAAATGATGACCGTATGGGAATCAACTATCTGGTTGATAGAGTACCTGATACAGTTACAGCGGAGTAAATCTTTGCTGTAAGGGGTGTTGTCAGCCACCCCACGATGTAACCCCCACTGTCTGAGAAATCAGGCAAGCGAAAGGCAGGAGTCGCAAGACGTTGGTACTACTGGGGAGTTACAAGCGTATAATCCGTCCTTCTTTCCTCGGTTTATCATGCGGTGCCTCACCTTCACGATAGCCTAGCAATACATTGCATACAGCTTTCATATCGTCAGGAACACCCCATTTCTTTCTTGTTTCCTTTCCGAACTCCGTAGCGAATACTTCATCTGTCCTTCCTATGTAACATGAGCCGATACCTAGAAAGTGAGCAGCCAGCATAATGTTTTCCGCAATCATTGCGGCGTCTTCATATGCATATTTGGAGTCTCTTGTGAAGATGGTTAGAACAGTTGGGGCATTGTAGTATCCGCTCATGATGGAAAAGTCGTCCTGAATACTTGGCTGGTCACTGGAAATGGAGTGAGCAACGGTTTCAGGTGCCTTGTCTTTGAACATCATGTACCGGTTGATTCGACCAAGTTTTTCGTTGATTTCGGCATCCTGACATACAACAATACGCGAATACTGGTTGTTTCCGGCACTTGGTGCATACAGACCTGCCCGAAGAATTTCTTCAAGACATTCTTCTTCTATTTGCTTGTCCTGGAATCTGCGAATAGCATGGCGAGTAATCATTTTTTCTATCATTTTGTTCATTTTGTATGTCCTCCTGGTTTACAATTACATTGTATACGGGTGAAGAAATGAAAGAAGTACGCACAAATAAGTGACCGAGTGAGAATTATGTGACCTGTAAAAAAGGGTGAAAGAAGGTTTGTGTATGGTGACGAAAGAAGAAATGCCAGCATGTCCTGTGGCGACAACAGTTGCTTTAGTTGGCAGTAAGTGGAAACTCCTGATTTTACGCAATCTTAGACAACGTTCGTGGCGCTTTAACGAACTGTGCAAAGATCTCAATGGGATATCCCAGAAGGTTCTGACTGATAGCCTTAGGTCAATGGAAGAAGATGGCATCATCATCCGCACTGTATATCCGGAAGTTCCCCCAAGAGTTGAATATTCCCTGAGTGAGCTGGGAGAGTCTATGCGGGGGATCATTGATGAGATGGAGGCTTTTGGTATTTCATATCAGAAGAAGGTGAAGCAGTACAGTGAAAAAGTGGAATAATCCAATTGGTTTTGAAAAGAGCAGTTTGATCATGCGGCTTTTTTCTAGATGAACTGTATGGGCATCTTTCTTGACGGTCAGAAAGAGAACAAAGTAAACTATGCTAAAGTTAGCTATAACTAACAGTGTGTGCTGGAGGTGTTATGACAGGTGCAGTTTTGCTTGGAGTGTGCATACCTTTTATCGGTACAGCAATTGGTGCGGCAAGTGTGTTTTTTATGCGCGGCGCATTGCGTGATAGCGTACAACGAGCTTTGACAGGGTTTGCGGCAGGTGTGATGGTTTCTGCCAGTATTTGGAGTTTATTGATACCTGCTATGGAACAAACGGAAGCTTCTGATCTATGGTCTATTCTGCCGGTTGTAATAGGGATATGGTCAGGCGTTGCTTTTTTGCTGGTATTGGATCATGTGATTCCCCATCAGCACCAGAATAGTACGGAAACAGAAGGTATCCCTTGTAATTTGAACCGGAGTACAAAACTGATGCTTGCGGTGACCTTGCATAATATTCCGGAAGGTATGGCGGTTGGTGCTGTGTTTGCGGGATTATTGATGAATGATGCTGAGATTACGCTAGCTTCTGCAGCAGCTCTTTCCTTTGGCATTGCCATTCAGAATTTTCCGGAAGGAGCGATACTATCGCTGCCGTTACATGCGGAAGGAATGAAAAGAAGATGCGCATTTTGCTATGGTGTATTGTCGGGCGTGGTAGAGCCAATTGCCGCAGTGATGACAATTGTTGCTGCAAAGTGGCTTGTTCCGCTTCTGCCTGTTCTATTGAGTTTTTCTGCAGGTGCCATGTTATATGTTGTGATAGAAGAATTGATTCCGGAAATGTCGGCAGGTAAACATTCTCATGCAGGGGTGTTGGCTTTTATGGCAGGTTTTACCACCATGATGGTATTGGATGTGGTATTTGGTTGATGCCATTCGGTGCAGTCTTTTAACACAAAAGATGGAAGAAATGAAAAAGCTGAATTGCTATACCATGTTTCTGGAAGGGTATGGTTAACCTTGCCGGTGAGGAACAGGGAAGTCTTACAGCTTTTTCCGCCTGTATATGAGGAGAGACAATATGGAACGGGAACAAATCTATTTTCGTGGATATACAGATGGATTTGCTTATCTTCAAAAGATCAGCGCTCTGAAAGCAGAATAATTCGTTTGGCGGCGCGGAGAAATCCATGCCGCTTTTACATATCCAAATTTTTATTCATACCGTAAAAAGTCTTGTAAGAATTAAAGTTTTTACTGATTAGGAGTAAAAACTATTGATATTCTTGGGTTTTTTCGCTATACAATTAGTAAGGAACAAGGAGGCGAACGATATGATTATCCGACCACAATATATGAACACGCTGAAAACCTATCGGGATGTTCCGCTGGTGAAGATACTGGCGGGAATCCGGCGTTGCGGCAAATCCACGATTTTGGATATGCTGCGGGACGATCTGCTGAAAAGCGGGATTGCCGCAGACCACATTATCAGTATGCGCTATACGTCGGAGGATTTTGACGACGGAATGACCGACAAGGCTATGTATCAGGGCATTAAAGAACAGATGACCGACGATGGGCGTTACTATCTGCTGCTGGACGAAGTGCAGGAAATAACCGGCTGGGAAAAAGCAGTCAACAGCCTGCTGGAAAATGCCAATACCGATATTTATGTGACTGGTTCCAATTCCAAGCTAATGTCAAGCGAGATCTCCACCTATTTGACGGGACGGTATATCTCCATCCCGGTCTATACCCTGTCCTTTGCGGAATATTTGGATTTCAAAAAATCGGATTCCCGTTCCCCAAAGGAGCTGTTAAACGAATACCTGCGGCTGGGGGGATTCCCCATTGTGGCGCTCGGCAGCTTTGACGAACGCTCTGCCTATCAGATCGTGGAGGGAATCTATAACTCTGTTATTACCAACGATATTACAAAGCGGCACAATATCATGAACTTCGATTTATTTAACCGTGTTGTAAAGTATATCGTGGAAAATGTAGGCAAGACCTTTTCAGCCAATGCCATTGCGAAGTTTCTCAAAAGCGAGGGACGTTCCCTATCCGTCGAAGCAGTTTATAACTATCTGAACTGGCTGGAAAAGGCGTTTGTGATCTATCGCTGCCAGCGATATGATTTGCAGGGAAAATCCGTGCTGAAAACCCAGGAAAAATTCTATCTTGCAGACGCTTCTCTGAAATACTGCATCATGGGCTTTAATCCGAAGTCTATTGCCGCTATGCTGGAAAACATCGTGTATTTTGAACTGCGGCGGCGAGGCTATGAGGTCTACATCGGGAAGAACAAAACGAAAGAGATTGATTTTGTGGCGGTGCAGCGCGACGAGCGTATCTACGTTCAGGTGTGCCGCAGGCTGCCTGAGGAATCTGATCGGGAGGTAGTCAATCTTCTTGAAATCAAAGATCACTATCCCAAATATGTGGTGACACTGGACGAACTTGCAGCAGGAAATATCAATGGTGTAAAAATTGTGCATTTAGCAGATTTCTTGTTATCAGCTGCTAATTGTGGCTGACCGGTACATTCCTGCCATGGCTTAGGGCAGAACATATCGTTCTTTTGCAGTAGGCGGGATTTGTATTCTATACATGAGAAAGATTGATGAAGCAGACTGTGGTTGTTTTTTAGGGGATGGAACGTGTATGTTGCAGGCTTGTTTCATGCATTTTCATAAATATCGCAAATATGTGCGTTTTTCCTGTTTATTATCCGATTGCTTGATTTGAAAACCACTATAATTTACAGTGCCAGGAAATTAATGCGTGTTATGTTGTGCGCAATCCGGTGTGGGAGGAACAACAATGCATTTTAAACGTGTGATTCGGAAAGGGTTTGCCTTTCTAGCTTTGCTGGCAATGGTAATTGGACTGTTGCCTACCGTATTATATGCAGAAGGAGAACATGATCTGACACTGAATGGTGGAGCAGTGACATGGGATTTTACTAATGAAAATGCCTTGATTTATACTGCACCTTATAAAGACGGGTCTCTTTCTGGCAGTGAGGCGTTTGATCATCATGGTAACGACCATGGTGCGGTATTCTTTACAAATGATGTTTCGACTGAGCTGTTGACACTTGCTGTGCCTGAGGGAGAAACAGAGGTGACTCTCTCGCTTTGTGAATATTCTGATGCGGATGGCGAGTTTGTGATTTCGTATGATTCTGTTGGAGAAGTTTCGAATAGTGTCATCAAAGCGCAGGTTGCTGCGGATGGCGAAGCTGTTTCATTTACCTATACAGGAGAAGCAGGCAATGTTGTGATTTCCTATCAGGGAGGAACATCTTATCTGCATTCGTTGACTGCAGAATCCATCACACCTGTTGAACGGGCAACTGTTTCTGGAACTGTGAGCGGACCTTCTTTACCATCTGCAGAAGGTGAAATCTTGTTGTTTACTGCTGAAGATAGTTCTGTGGAACAGACGGTTGTGACAAATGGTTCATATACCATCGATCTTCCGGTAGGTACAACTTATTCTGTTGCTTTTGAAAACAGTGCGGTGTTTGGTGTGACAGAAGGCACCTCAATTGATCTTCATGGTCAAGGTGCAGGAGATGCGGTTACTAACAATATTGTCTATGATGTGCTATGGGATAGTACAAAGACATTTGATTTCACAGTTGGCGGTACAGAGTTTACAGTTACGCCAGGTAATCTTCCAACAGATGATTTCCGTGTGACAACAGACGATTTGACACAGGTTGAGCTTGTGACGACTACTTCTGCTATTATCTGGGCAGATCTAGGCGGAGATGGCACATTGCAGGAAGAAGATGTGACTGATGTCAGCGGCACGGTTTCCTATGCAGTGCATGAAAATACAATTACCTTTACATATAAAGAAGGCAATACGTCACCGGATACATTTGCAGTGATTGTTAAAGATAACAGTGCGGCTGGTGCTGCAGCAGCAGATGGTGTTGAGAAGGTGTATGACTTCCGTGAAGGAGAGATCGTTTCTTCTTTGTATGTTGGCGATTATGCAGTGCAGAACGGACAGTCGGTGAAGTCTGTCGATGGACTGCTTGAGGTCGTTGGCAATAACAAAGTTTATTATAATAGCTCCCAGCATGGTATTGTGATCAATAATGGTGATGTTGTGCGTGTCAAAGTTGCGGGCAGTGCAGAGATTGTGCTTTCATTGTGTTCTTATACAGATGAAGGTGGAAAGTTCACTGTTTCTTCGGATAAAGGTGAGCCGTCTATTGATGAGGTTGCTGCACATGTGACGGATGATGGCAGTGGCGCAACAGTGATTTATGATGGTCCGGTTGATGAAACCGGGACCGTGACATTTACTTATTCTGGAAGTCAGGGATATCTCCATTCCATTTCTGCGACATCTTCCATGCCTGTAGCTGAAGCGGTTGTTTCGGGTACTGTGACAGGCAGTGCAGCAGTTGAAGGAGAGAAGCTGCTCTTTACTGGTGCGGATGGTACAAGCCGTGAGGCATTTGTTGAAAATGGTATGTATTCTTTGCGCCTGCCGGTTGGCACAACGTACCAGGTATCTTTTGAGAATTCTGAAGTATTTGGTGTGACAGGTGAAGCGACAATCGATCTTATCAATGTATCAGATGGCACTGCGGTGACACATGATATTACATGTGCAGTTTTGTGGGATGCGGCAAAGTCATTCTCCTTTACCGTGTCAGGCAGAACATTTACGGTAGTTCCGGGAAATAGTCCTGCGGATGATTTCACGGTAAGTTCAGATGATGGTGGCGTAGAGCTTGTGACTTCTGATACAGCACTGCTCTGGGCAGAGCTTGGTGCCGGCGGTTATGGTACATTGACAAACAGCGATATGGAAAGTGTCAGTGATACGGTAACGTATGCATTGAACGGCAATACGATTACATTTACCTATGTAGATCAAAACACTTCCCCAAAGTCATTTGAGGTTGTTGTGAAGGATGACAGTGCATCTGGAACTCCGCATGCGGATGGTGTAGAGAAGGTCTATGATTTCCGTGATGGCAGTGTGGTTTCTGAACTGTATAGCGGAAATTATGTGCTGAAGGATGGCAAAACTGTTACGTCAACAGATAAACTTCTCACACTGACAGGAAACAACAGAATTTCTTATAACGGTGCGCAGCACGGCATGATTATTTCTGATGGAGATCAAATTTCCATCAAAGTGGCTGGCAATGCGACAATAACGTTGTCACTTTGTGGGTATGCGGCTGCGGATGGAAAGTTTACGGTTACTTCATCCGGTGAAGTCAGTGTGGATGAATTCGCAGCGCAGATGACAGATGGCGAAGAAACTACCTTTACCTATACAGGTGGAGCCGGGGAAGTTGTGCTTACCTATTCTGGTGGTTCTGGTTATGTACACTGGTTGTCGGTGTTGAATGAAGCAGAGGAAACCATCGTTACAGACCAGGAAGAGATGCCTTCTGTGCAGTATGGTTCAAATCTCAATGTGAGCTATAACGGACAGACATTGATCTTGGCTAATACAGGTGGTGAACTGACAAGCGGAGAAGCTGTTTCTGATACGGTTGGTTACTATGGATTTGATGAGACAAGGGATGCCAATCGCCTTGAGGCAGATGTGACGGTTACCAATGGCGGTTCTTCTTCCGCAAATGGTGTGTTTGTCGGTGTGTTTACTAATGATGAGCTGACATCACTTGGCATAAGACATGGTAATAACCTGCGCGGCATGTATACAGGTGAAGATGGATTATTGAATGCGGGCGGCGTCAATGCGGCAGTTGCGGAAGGTGAAACGATTCACTTTGTGATAGAAAAAACAGATGAAGGTTATGTACTTACTGCGACGACAACAGATGGTACTAGCTATTCCTTTGAAAGAGAAACGGAAACAGATTCTGTTTCGTATGGACTTGTTCTTGCCGGGGCAGATGTGCTGGTCACAAATATGAAGTATTATGGGGAAGATGGAAATCTTCTCTATGATCAGAATGATGCCTATTCTCCAATTGGAATCAAGCCGGTCATCACAGATGTAGAGGCTGCTTCCAATGCCGACCGCACAGGAATTCTGGTGACATGGGATTGTTCGGAGATTGCGACCGGCGATGGAAGATATGTCATTCAGGTTAAGTATGAAGACGGACAGTGGCAGGATGCCATTGTGACAAGTGATCTTTCCTGCACATATCCTGCAGAACTGGCGGGTACTTACTCTTTCCGGGTTGGTGGAAGACTTGGAAATGATGGTGAAGTGACTTGGTGTGAGAATATTGCAGTTGTGGAAGATTATCTTCCGGCACTGGATAGACCGGTACTTTCTGCTGAAGCACATAAGATTGGTGAAACAGATGAACCGTATGTTGCCTTGACATGGAATGCAATCGATGGTGCAGAGACATATCAGGTATACAGGTATGCTTATGGTGAACAAGCAGCTTGTATCGGCGAAGTCAGCACAACTTCTTATCAGGACAGTGATGTGGAGTTTGAAGTGCCATATTACTATTATGTTATTGCAATGTCCGCAACGAATTCCGGTAATCCTTCTAATACGGTATGGTCATTGATAACGGGTGAACGTACCGGAGAATATGCACAAGAAGGTTCTGCTGCAGTGCTTACTTTTACAACACAGCCTTCCGATACGGTAAGGGTTAAGGCAGTGGATTTTGAATTGAGTGCTGACCGCAAAGGTACATTGGATGTTGTTGTGAATGGTAGTGTGACAAAGACTGTTTCTTCTGAAGCAGGTATTTCCAGCGGCATAATTCGTACAGATTTGAAAGAGGGCAGAAATACTATTGAGTTTATCTTTACAGATGAAAACGGGGTAAAGACGAAAGAGACATTTAATATAGTATGCCTGTCTAATATCGATATGGTGGTAGATTCTGCTTCTCAAGTGGAAGATGGCACATTGGTAGATGGCATACCAACATATACGAGTATGCAGGCAGCGGTTGATGCTGCACCGGCAAATAGTGATGAAAGAACAGTTATTTATGTCAAAGCTGGTGACTATGAAGAAAGACTTGTCGTAGATAAACCGAATATTTCTTTGCTTGGCGAAGACAGAGACACAACACTTGTGCATTGTTATCCTGCTGATCTCTATTCGGGAGATCCTGGATATGAAGCTGGTGGAGATATGACAAAGCGCTGTGCGGTGTACATCACAGCAAATGCGGTGAACTTCTCTGCAGAAAATATCAGTTTTGCGAATGATTATGTGTATGGAACACCGGATGGCAAGTCCAACAAGTCTGCGGATGCGCTGCGTTCTGATGCGGATAATGCTGTATTTGTGAATGTGAAGTTCTCTGGAGTACAGGATACGTTATACCTGCATCAGGGAAACCAGTACTTCTACCAGTGTCAAATTGAAGGTTTGATTGACTTTATCTATTCTGGTGATGAAGCGAAGGTTCTCTTTGATGATTGTGATATTGTCTTTGTGCATGAAGAAACACATCCTGATAGCGGATATATTTGCGCACCAAGAACTTCAGCAGCTGCGCAGTATGGTCTTGTCTTCAACAATTGCCGTATAACAGCAGAAGAAGGTGTAGAGAGTAATGAAGATACGCACTTCCGCCTTGCAAGACCTTGGGGACCGGATGCGGCTATATATTGGATTAACTGCTACATGGGCAGTGTTGTGGACAGGGATGAACCATATGCGGATATGAGCGGCAATGCCTTCATGAACGCAAGATTCTATGAATATGGTTCATATGGTCCGGGTTATATGATCAATGAATTCCGCAGACAAATCTCTCCTGCTGAAGCTGCATCTATTCTGAATCAGATGGTACCAGGGGAAACTGCTGCTATGGCAGATTCACGCAATGCGTATATTGGTTTATTGACACCTGCTGATCCCAAACCGCTTCCAGAAGAGCCGGAAGTGACACCGACACCGGATGAAACAGCGAAGCCGGAAGTAACTCCAACTCCAACTCCAGCACCTGGAGAAACACCTTCTCCTTCACAGCCTTCTGATAATAACCAGCAGAATGGTACTTCTATAGAAACAGGCAACTATGCGTCGCCATGGATTTGGATCGGTGTGATTGTTGTGGCTGTAGTTGGTATTGGTGCAGTGCTGTTTATGAAAAAGAAAAAGCAATAATACAGATCAGTATTGAAATGCCTTGCGTGGTCAGTTGATCATGCATGGCATTTTTTTATTGAAAGCGGAACTATCGCTATGTTGTAACACATTTCTTTGCCTGAACGGATGTATAGCATCTTATGCGAAAAGTAGGGTGGTAAGCGCTACATAATCCGTACCTGTTATCTGATGCGTAAAAGCCGGATAATCTGATTGGACTATATAAACCCGGTCGGGTTTGAGGAGGATTAAAGTAATAAGTGATGACATTTCTTCAAAAGATTCGAAGCTACAGAAATGGGCTTCTATAATTGCGGAAGCCAAAAGCAGTGGTATTCCATTGGAACAGTGGACAAAAGAACATAATATTCCAATGAGTACTTACTGGTACTGGCATAAGAAAGTAACCAGTGAGTTACCCGATGACCCTGCTTCTTCAAAGCCGGAATTTGCAGAGATTACACTCCCTGCTCCTTCTTTACCCTGCACGCATGTGATATTTCATAAAGGTGATCTGTCAGCTGAAGTCAGTGAAGATATTGACTCAAAACAAATTCCTGTTGATATAAGGGCAGTAAAATGTAAAAAAAGTGTGAAAAAGGCAATCTTGTCTTATAGGATTATTATCAAATAAAATAAGTGAAGATTCTTGATTATAATGTTCTGGTCGTCAGAGCTTCCAGACAAGGTAAGGAAATCAAAAGTGTCCCGGATTACTGCTAAAGTGAAATCTGGAATACTTTTTTCAATTCTGTACAGGTTATGGAGCGTTTAACTGATGTCTGAATACCATGGAAATATAACGGATATATTTGGGTTATTGCATTTTCTGAATGATACTCCCAAAAATGGATAAAATTAATAAGTTGTTGGATCGCTATCCAAAAACTTTTGCACTCCGGCTTCTAAAAGCCAGAGTACTTCACGAATCCTGGTGAAATATATTTCTACAATGTGCCTGCATATAATTCTTCCGCTATTGGCATAAGTGGTGTCAGGAAACAAGGCTTTTTCTAAATCGTGAAACAAATGAAATGTTTGGATGACCGTGTTGATACTTGGCAGAATTAAGCAACTTGTTGGCAAACTGTGAAAAAGTTGGCAGAACTAAGCAGTTTGTTGGCAAGTTGTTAAAAATATTGGCAAAATTAAGCAATTTGTTGGCAAACTGTTGTTCTTTGTTGCGATTCTATTATAATAATTATAGAAACCAGGAGGAATGTTCAATGCAGGAAGACACTTTGAGACAACTGATTTCTGATATAGAGAGGCAAAAGACAGAAAAACAAACACTTGAATTAAAAGCTGCACAATATGGTTTTCCACACAAAATATATGACACAATATCATCTTTTTCCAATCAGGATGATGGAGGAATTATCATTTTTGGAATCAGTGAATCGGATGACTATAGTGTAACTGGAGTTTATGACGCAAAGGATGTTCAAAAGAAACTGATGGAATCATGTGAACAGATGTCTCCAGTTGTTCGCCCTATACTTACTGTTTGCGAAGTTAATGGTAAGTTTGTTGTTTCAGCAGAGATTCCTGGAGTGGAGATAACCCAACGCCCGGTATATTATGCGGGAGTTGGAAAGGTGAAGGGCTCATATATCAGAGTAGGCGATGCGGATAAACCTATGACGCCTTTTGAAGTATACAGCTATGAGGCGTTCAAAAAACGTATACAGGATGATGTAAGGACAGTGGACCAGGCAAAACTTCGACTATTTGATCAAAAGAGAATAGAAGAGTATCTGAGAGCGGTGAAACGTGAGAGAAGTAATCTTGCAAAAAATGTATCGGATGAAGATATTCTTGAACTTATGGGAGTGACAGTTGATGGCAGGCCGACACTTGCTGGATTAATGGTGTTTTCACAATATCCTCAAACATATTTTCCACAACTATGTATCACGGCTGTTTGTGTGCCTGGCACAGAACTTGGTGAACTTGGAACAGATGGAGAGCGCTTCATTGACAATAAACGGATAACTGGGAGTATTCCGGATATGCTGGAAGAGGCAATGGAATTTATTAAGATAAACAGTCGCACAAAAACAATCATTGATGAAAATGGGAAAAGGCAGGATAAAGCTGAATATTCAATGATAGCAGTCAGAGAAGCTGTTTTGAATGCGCTCGTCCATAGAGATTATAGTATATATACAGAAAATATACCAATTTCAATTGAAATGTACCGGGATAGAATGGAAATCAAAAGTAGTGGTGGATTGTTTGGCGATGTGCCAGTTGAACTGCTAGGGAAGATCAGGGCTGAAACACGAAATGCAGTGCTGATCAATATTCTGGAATTGTTGAATATCACTGAAAATCGATATTCTGGTATTCCTACAATGCGTATAGAATGTCAGAAATATGGTCTTCCCGAACCAGAATTCCAGGTAAAACGTGGAGAGTTTATCGTAACGTTCAGAAATAATATATACAATGTTCAGAAAACAATTGATAAAACAGATATAAAGAAAGCTTTACTGGATTTTTGCAAGATACCGAGGAGCCGTGAAGAATTGACAGTGTTTACAGGAAAGTCAAAATACTATACGATGTCAAAGCTTTTGAAACCATTGTTAAATAGTGGAGAGATTGTACAAACTATTCCCGAAAAGCCTAAGAGCAGCAGACAACGATATGTTACGGCGGTAAAAGATAACTGAAGAATGTGATGAAAGCCCTGGGTGACCATTGGTCATTCAGGGCTTTTCTATGATGCTGTGAAACAAATGCAAATTTCAAATCAAAACAGAATAGAAGGCACAAAAAATGGATTTTTTTGACATGGTTGACATGCAAAATAGAAAATATGAAAGAAAACTTCTATCATGGTATGTTACTGGGGCTGCTTCAAAACGAGGATAACTGGATTGTCAGATCAAATGCAGAAACAGGTGTTGGTTACAGTGATATTTCCATAAAAACACCTGGAAGAACAGGTGTTGTAATTGAAGTGAAATATGCGGAAGATGGCAATCTAAATAAAGCGTGTGAAGAAGCGCTGAAACAGATTGAAGAAAAGAAATATGCGGAAGGCTTGAAACGGATTCTTAAATATGGAATCTCTTTCTATGAAAAGGAATGCATGGTTTTGATGGATGAACAAAGCAATTGACTATGAAAATCTAGTGTTACAGATGAGAACTGACTTTAGAAGTTACATTCTATGAATAGCATTGATAAACCCAGTGTTTATCAGAAATTTCACTACTTTGACATTGCCGTGGTTATGTAGATAAATCACAAAAGATAATCAGGGTGTTATCATTGAAAAGAAAAAGTAGGATCAGATAATAAAGTATTATGTAAAAGCAGACGAATGTATTGGTTGTGGACTTTGTGTATCGTCCTGTCCGCAGGTTTTTTCCATGAATAACGATGGGATTTCTGTTGCGATCAGTACAGAAGTGCCGGAAGAATTGCTGGTATATGCTGATGAGGCAAAAGCAAATTGCCCAGTAGAAGCAATTGAAACAAGATGAAACTGAGTGAAAGCAGAACTGTGCGAATAATGCAGCTCTGCTTTTGCCTTGGATAAGGCATTTTCCTTGACCAGAATACAATAGAAAAGTAAACTCCACTTAGGTTAAATGCAACTAACTATAGCTGGAGGAACAATGATAAAGGAAATTATACTTGGAATTTTGATACCTTTTATTGGTACCACATCAGGTGCAGGGTGTGTATTTGTGTTGCGCCATGCATTGCAGGACTTTGTCCAGCGCGCATTGACTGGATTTGCGGCGGGTGTCATGGTTGCCGCAAGTATATGGAGTCTGATCATACCTGCTATGGAACAGGTTGCTTCTGTTAACAGGTGGTCAATAGGAATTGTTGTGACAGGAGTGTGGCTTGGTGTGGGGTTCTTGTTGTTATTGGATCATGTGGTGCCACATATGCATCAGAAAAGTGAAGAGGCTGAAGGACCACATGCCAATCTGAAGCGCAGTACAATGTTAATGCTGGCGGTGACATTGCATAACATTCCGGAAGGTATGGCAGTTGGTGCAGTGTTTGCAGGACTGTTGATGGATAATGCTGAAATTACACTTGCGTCTGCTACAGCACTTTCTCTTGGCATTGCCATTCAGAACTTCCCGGAAGGGGCGATTCTTTCATTGCCATTGCATGTGGAAGGCATGCAGAAAAGAAAAGCTTTTTATGAAGGTGCGCTATCTGGTGTTGTAGAACCAATAGCTGCCGTGGTGACCATTGTTGCTTCAGAGTGGCTTGTGCCACTGTTAGCAGGGCTGTTGAGTTTTGCGGCAGGTGCGATGTTCTATGTTGTGGTAGAAGAACTCATACCGGAAATGTCAGCTGGGAAACATTCCCATGCTGGTGTGCTTGCCTTTATGGCAGGGTTTACGGTGATGATGGTGCTGGATGTTGTTCTGGGTTGAAAAAAGTTTTGGATGGAAGGAATCGTTGACGGAGAATGGTGTACATTTGTATAATCTAGTTAGCTATAACTAACTGCTAGAGGAGGTGTACCATGTTTACCATTCGACCATATCGTGAAGAAGATGCACAAGGTTGTGGGATGTGTCTTTATGATGGTTTCTTTACCTGTGAGGTGGATGAGAATGATCTGCTCTTTTTGAAGGCATATGCACAGGTTCTGATAGAAAAGTGTAATTTCACCTATGTTGCAGAGACTAAAGACCATGAGATTGCCGGTTTTGTTTCCGGCAAGTACAACAAGTGCTTTAGTAAAGCACTTGCGACACACTATGATGCAAAGCAGCACTATGGTGAATGGTGTAAGATGTTTGTCCGGTTTTATACGAAGGGGTATCATCTTTCCCCGGCTTTCCAGAAACAATTTGATGACTTCTTTATGCAATTGAAAGAAAGGGACGAAAAGACATTTGGAACATGTGACCTTGAGCTTGTTGCCCTCACTTCAAGAAAGATATACAGAAAAGGTGTAGGGACGGCACTGGTTGACCAGTTTTTGCGGCGTGCTATGAACGATGGTGCTGGCAGCGTACGCCTTTTTACCAATACGCTTGCTTCATGGAAGTTTTATGAAAAACAGGGGTTTGTGCAGGTTGCCCGGAAACCATTTTGTGATGGAAGCGGGCAGTTGTCCCTTGTCTATGCATATGATGCAAGCAGGAAGAAGGGTTGAAATGTGGACTGGCTATACGTAACCTCCTTCTGCAGCAGGAAATCAATCTTTCCCATATATATGAAGAACCTTTGAAACAATTTGATGAGAGGACCGCCATTCCTGTAGAAGACATACAGGGAGATATTCTTTTCATCTATGCAAAGAAAGATAACATGTGTCCAAGTGGACAGGCGGTTAAGTATATGATGGACCGATTAGAGAAACATGGCTTTGCGTTTCGTGTTGACGGTATTGCTTATGAGAAGGCAAGTCATATCCTTGTGCCGTTGCATCCTTCACAATTGAAGATGTTCAAGGTGGAACGGCAGTATCCAGAAGAATGCCGGCATAGTCGTGAAGATGCTTTTATGAAAACTGTGGAGTGGATCGGGTTACGATAAGTGGGGGCAGAAATGTCCCTTTTTGTGTTGTTGACAGGAATATAACATTGTTATATAACAGTGTTATGGATGTAGAAGAAAGAACAAAGGATACATTGGAAAGTATCAAGGAAGCAGCGATGGATGAGTTTCTGGAAAAGGGATTCATGGGTGCTTCATTGCGAAGGATCGTGAAAAATGCTGGTGTGACGACAGGTGCCTTCTATGGCTATTTCTCCAGCAAGGAAGCATTGTTCAACGATCTTGTGGAACCACATGCCAAAGCATTGATGGGCAGGTTTATGGAAGCACAGCTTGATTTTGCGGAAATGCCGGAAGAAGAACAGGAAACGCACATGGGTGAGTCTTCTGGTGACTATGTGCGGTGGATGGTGGATTATATCTGTGAACATCGCCGTCCGATGAAGTTGCTTCTGACAAGGGCTGAAGGTACAGGCTATGAACATTTTGTGCATCACATGGTTGAGATAGAAGTGGAATATACATTGCGGTATATGGATGTGCTGCGGCGTCTTGGCAGGGATGTTCCAGAGCTGAGTCCTTCCCTTTGCCATATTATTGCGAGTGGTATGTTCAGCGGGTTGTTTGAGATTGCTGTGCATGATATGCCTAAGCAGCAGGCTTTGCGGGATATTGAACAGTTCCGCACGTTCTATACGGGTGGCTGGGCACAGCTGATGGGGTTATGAACCCCATATATTTTTACACGTTGGTTAGGCTTCACTAACTGATAGGGGGTATGTATGAAGAAAAAAAGTGATGTAGCAGTCCTGCTTGATTATGCAGGAAATTATCGGTTCCTGACAATTCTCGGCCTTGTTTTGTCAGCTGTTTCCATGGTGTTGAGCCTTGTGCCTTATATCTGTATATGGCTAGTGGCAAGAGCTTTGATCAGCGTTGCTCCAGAATATACGAAGGCAGGGTCCATAGCGCAATATGGATGGATTGCATTTCTTGCAGCAATGGGTGGTATTGTGATCTATTTCATCGGTCTGATGTGTACACACCTTGCAGCATTCCGCACTGCTGCCAACATCCGAAAACGTGGTGTCGAACACTTATTAAAAGCACCACTTGGGTATTTTGATAACAATGCGACTGGTCTGATCCGTGGAAGACTTGATGCAGCAGCGGCAGATACAGAAACATTGCTTGCACATAACCTGGCGGATATTGTTGGTACGCTGACTTTGTTTGTTGCCATGCTCATATTGATGTTTGCTTTTGACTGGAGGATGGGTTGTGCATGTCTTTTGTCAGCGGTTATTTCCATCATTGCCATGTTTACGATGATGGGTGGCAAAAATGCTTCATTCATGGCCCAATACCAGGCAGCACTTGACCGTATGAGCAAGGCAGGAACGGAGTATGTAAGAGGTATTCCGGTTGTCAAAATCTTCCAGCAGACGGTCTATTCCTTCAAGGCTTTCCAGAAGTCCATTGAAGAATACAGCTATTTTGCAGAACACTACAATGCCCATGTGTGCAGTAAACCACAGTCTGTGAATCTGACATTTACTGAAGGTGCTTTTGTGTTTCTTGTACCACTGGTTCTGTTTCTTGCGCCAGGTGCTATAGCTGATGGCAGCTTTGCCGGTTTTGTGACGGACTTTGTGTTCTATGCGGTGTTTTCAGCCATCATTTCTACAGCTTTGGCAAGGATTATGTTTGCGTCATCTGGAATGATGCTTGCCCATACGGCTCTTTCTAGAATTGATTATGTCATGGAGGCACCAGCATTGTCTGTTCCTAAGCATCCTGAGGTTCCTCATAATGGCAGGGTGGAGTTCAAAGATGTGAGCTTTACATATGAAGGTGCAAATACACCAGCGCTTAACCATGTTTCCTTTGCGGTGAATCCGGGAGAGACACTTGCGCTTGTCGGACCATCAGGTGGAGGCAAGACGACTGCCGCAAGTCTCATCGTCCGCTTCTTTGATGTAAGTGATGGGGCAGTACTTGTTGGCAATGTGGATATCCGCAACATGGATCCACATGTATTGATGGACCAGGTTGCCTTTGTGTTCCAGGATAATCATTTGTTTAAAGCTTCTATTCTGGAGAATGTGCGTATGGCAAAGCCAGATGCTTCGCGTGATGAAGTGCTTGCGGCATTAAGGGCTGCCCAGTGCCAGGATATCCTGGATAAGCTTCCGGATGGTATGGATACGCTGATTGGCAGTGAAGGAACATATCTTTCGGGTGGTGAACAGCAGCGCATTGCATTAGCCAGGGCGATATTAAAAGATGCCCCGATTGTGGTATTGGATGAGGCGACTGCCTTTGCGGATCCGGAGAATGAAGTGCTGATACAGAAGGCATTTACGGAACTGACAAGACGGAAAACGGTGATTATGATTGCTCATCGGTTGTCTACGGTAGTCAATGCGGACAGGATTATTGTTCTCTATAAGGGTGAGGTTGTTGAAGAAGGTACACATGAGCAGTTGCGGCAGTCTTCTGGTATGTATGCAAGGATGTGGAAGGAATACAACCAGGCAATTGAATGGAAGATCATGAATGAACAGGAGGTGGCATAAATGTTTGGGAAACAGTTTCAGCGCACGTATGCTTTGACGGACCAGGGTGTGAAAAATGTGAAGCGTGGTGCCTTCTGGACAGTGATTACCAATCTTGTGGTGATGGCAGGGATTGGGGTTCTCTATTTTGTGATGCATGACTTTATGCAGGTAATTCTGGAAGATGCGCCACTAAATGGTATAGTGCTTCCTATTGTGATGGTCGTCTTCTTCCTTGTTCTTTCGTATCTCACGCATTATGAACAATACCAGGCTACGTATGGACTTGTGTACAATGAGGTTTCTGCTACGCGTATTCATCTTGCAGAAAGACTCAGGAAGCTGCCACTTGGCTATTTTGGAAGAAGGGATCTTGCGGATCTTACAGAGACATTGATGGGTGATGTCAACCGCATGGAACATGTCTGGAGTCATGTGCTTGGCTATCTCTATGGTGCTTACATTTCTACAGGAATTGTTGCGGTATGTCTTCTTGTCGTTGACTACAGGCTTGCGATTGCCTGCCTCTGGGGTGTGCCGGTTGCGTTTGCCTTGTTATTTGGTACACGCAAGATGACAGAAAGCAGTGCAAAGGTTATAAAAGAAGCAGCAGTCCTCGTTTCAGATGGTATTCAGGAAGCTTTGGAGAATGTGCGGGAAATCCGTTCTGCCAATATGGAAGAGCAGTATCTTTCTGGCTTGTATGAGAAGATTGATGCCCATGAAAAGGTGATGACAAAAGGGGAACTGACAACAGGTATATTCATCAATGCGGCAAGTGTGATCATGCGCCTTGGTGTAGCAACCACCATTCTGACAGGAGCGGCACTCATGTTAAATGGGCAGATTGATTTCATGTTGTTGTTTATGTTTTTGTTGGTGATAACACGTGTGTATGCACCATTTGATCAGAGCCTTGCTTTGATTGCAGAAATGTTTGTTTCACAGGTTTCTGCCGACAGGATTAATGAAATCTATGAGACACCAGTGGCAACGGGAAGCGATGTCTTTGAACCACAGGGGCATGACATCGTATTCGACCATGTCAGTTTTTCCTATGATGAAAAGGAAGTTCTTCATGATGTGAGTTTTGTGGCTAAGGAAGGCTGTGTGACTGCATTTGCAGGACCATCTGGTTCTGGCAAGAGTACATGTGCAAGACTTGCCGCAAGGCTATGGGATGTTAATGCTGGAAGAATCCTTGTTGGTGGAGTTGATATTTCCACAATTGATCCGGAAGTGCTGATGGGTGACTATTCCATGGTATTCCAGGATGTTGTGCTGTTTGATGATACGGTTATGGAAAACATCCGCCTTGGCAAGCGTGGTGCTAGTGACAAAGAAGTGCTGGCTGCTGCCAAAGCTGCCAATTGTGATGAGTTTGTTATGAAGCTTCCACAGGGGTATAACACACCAATTGGTGAAAATGGTACAAGGCTTTCTGGTGGAGAAAGACAGCGTATATCGATTGCCAGGGCTTTGTTAAAAGATGCCCCGATCATTCTTCTTGATGAAGCAACTGCTTCACTTGATGTGGAAAATGAGACGAAAATCCAGGAAGCTCTTGCTCACTTGTTGAAGGGCAAAACAGTTCTTGTCATTGCCCATCGCATGCGCACCATTGCCGGGGCAGATCATATTGTGGTATTGGAAAATGGTATGGTCAAAGAGCAGGGAACACCAGAAGAGCTGATGCAGAAAGAGGGTGTCTTCTACAAGATGGCAAACCTGCAAAAAGAGAGTTCTCTCTGGAAGCTGAATGAAAAAGCGTGAGGTTTTAAGGAAAGGGGTGCAGGTGTTAGCAGTGCAGGAGTGGTTGTCATGATGGCAATTATCTGGTCAATGTGTTTGTGAAAAGATGTATCATTTTAATCTGTTGAATATGAGCTATGTGAGACATAGCTCATATTTATTTTAACTTTTTTGAGGAGATCTCATTTTGTTGTCTATATAGATAAGTGAAAGGAGAAGCTGATATGGCAGAAAACATACCAAAATATGTTTTTCGTGAGGCGATACGTAACCTCACCCTGATGGGTGATGTGTTCATGCGCACCGTGATGAGAGATATCCGGTGCGCGGAATATGTGCTGCGCATCGTCCTTGAAAGATCTGACTTAGTCCTTGATGCAGGATTTCCAGAGATTGACATGCCAATCTTTCGGGAAGATCCCTGATCATGGACTTTGTTGGAAAGAACATCAGAGAACGCACGAACTACAACATGGAGGTACAGAAACGGAAAGAGCGAGCCTCGCCACAATTCTCTCTTTACTGTTACAGCATGCTTTCATCACACACGCTCGAAAAAGGGTATCAGTTTAATAGTGAAGAAGAAAAGTATGTGATTGTGATAATTGTGGATGGAGATCCGTTGGGACTGAACCTGCCCATAGCACATAATTCTCTGCACAATGAAGAAACAGGCGTGAAAATTGATGGAGGATTAGTTATCATATATGTAGATGCTACAAAGGTAAACAAAGATACAGAGGTGGGCAGGCTTATGAAGGACTTTCATCAGAAGAACGCAGAGGATATGGAGGATTCCGTATTGAAGGAAGCAGTACAGCACTACAAAGAAACAGAGGAGGGAATAAAATACATGACAGAGACATTGCAAGAATACTTCAAAGAATTTGTAATTCCATATGAACAGGCAGCTATGGCAAAAGGAGAGGAACAAGGCCGGGAAAAAGGTATTGTACAAGGACATAAGCAGGAAGCTTTGGAAACCGTGCGCAGGATGGTTGTTCGTGGCTATGGTGATGATGTCATAATGGACGCAACTAATCTCTCGGCAGCAGAGATTGAAGAGATCCGTAAAAGCATGAACTGATTGTTCATGAAAGGGATGTGCAAGATACTGCATATTCCCTGATTATAATTTGAGATGTGAGGTAACACATGGATATATCAGATACACGAAAGGAATTATTTGATCCGTATGTTCCAATATATAAGAAAGCTGCTTTTGAAAGAGGGGGAGTACAAGGGCAGAATAAGGAAGCTTGAAGAATCATTCACAGGATGATTGATCCTGGCTTATCTGATACGGAAATCCTTGAAGTGATGGATATAACTCCTGAAGAGCTCAAAGAAATCCGCAATGGCAATACATGGTAAGGGAAGTGCATTCCCTTTTTTGTTTCAGATACAAAAAAAGAGAAGCATGTGCTTCTCCATGTTCTCAGCCAATATTGTTAATAGCTGTAGCGAGTCTGGACTTCTGACGAGCAACGTAGTTCTTCTTCTTGATACCGCTGACGATTGCCTTATCCAGAAGCTTGTTAGCTGTGTTATATGCTGCGACAGCTGCTTCTTTATCCTTTGCGTCAACAGCTGTTCTTACTGCCTTGATCGCTGTCTTGAGAGCGCTCTTTTCACCAGCCTTGGCATTCTGTCTCTTCAGATTGGTCAGAGCACGCTTTTTCTGTGACTTGATATTTGCCATGAGTACACCTCCGTTCTTAAATGCAATAGCGATTATAACAAAGGGATAATTAAAATGCAATGAAAAATAGCATAACTGTGGGGGTTTCGGGATTATGCACATTTTCTTTGTTTTCCTGTATAATAATGCGCGTTAAGGAGGCCGTATATATGAGAAATGAAAGAATTGTATTCTTTGGAACACCGGCGTTTGCGGTTGGTATTCTGAAGATGCTGCTGGATGAAAAGTATAATGTCGTTGCGGCTGTCTCCCAGCCTGATCGGCCGGTGGGAAGAAAACATAAAATAGAGAAGACACCTGTGAAGGTACTTTGTGAAGAATATGGTATTCCATGTCTGCAGATGGATCATCTCAAAGATGAGGTGGACAAGGTTTTAGCCTATGAACCGGATGTCATTGTGACATGTGCCTATGGACAGATTGTGCCTTCTTCGATACTGGAATATCCGCGTCTTGGCTGTATCAATGTCCATCCAAGTTTATTGCCAAAGTACAGAGGTGGTGCACCGATGCACTTTGCCATCTTGAATGGGGATGAGGTGACTGGTGTTTCCTTAATGGAAATGACAAAGAAGATGGATGCCGGTAAGGTCTATGCCCAGGTGGAATTGCCGATTGGAAAGGATGAAACCGAGGCAGAGCTTGAACCAAGATTGCTTGAAGCTTCTGTGACATTACTGAAAGAGAATCTGCCACTTTACCTTGATGGAAAGCTTCCAGGTGTGGAACAGGATGAAAGCAAAGTGACATTCTGTCATAACATATCCCGTGAAATGGAAAAGGTATCTTTCCAAAGTGAAGAGGTACATACCCTCTATAACCACATCCGTGGATTGATTGACTGGCCTGTACCCTATGGCATGGTTGAGGGAAAACGGGTGAAGTTCTATGCGGTGCGCATGGAAGAAAAGGATAGTGGAAAGCCAGCTGGAGAAATCCTTGGCTTTAAAGATCATGCGATGGAGGTCGCTGCCAATGGTGGGGTGATCCGCGTATTGGAATTACAGATGGAAGGAAAGAAGAGGATGTCGGCAGATGCGTTTGCTAACGGCTATTCTGCTGAACTGACCGGAAAGAGATTTGATTGATGATAGATCAGAAACATATTCGCAATTTCTGCATTATTGCACATATTGACCATGGCAAGAGCACCCTGGCAGACAGAATTCTTGAAATGACAGAGACGGTCAGGGAAAGGGATATGAAGTCACAGCTGCTCGATGACATGGAACTGGAAAGAGAGCGCGGCATTACGATCAAACTGAATGCCGTACAGCTTTCCTATACCGCAAAAAATGGTGAGGAATATCTTTTCAACCTCATCGATACACCAGGTCATGTCGACTTCAGCTATGAAGTATCAAGATCCCTTGCTGCATGTGAAGGTGCCATCCTTGTGGTTGACTGCACCCAGGGTGTACAGGCACAGACACTTGCCAACACATACCTCGCTTTGGACAATGACCTTGAAGTCATTCCGGTCATCAATAAAGTTGACATGGCAAATGCCATGCCGGATATGACAAAACATGAAATCGAAGACATCATCGGACTGGATTGTTCAGATGCGCCGATGATCAGTGCCCGTACTGGTCTTCATGTAGAAGAGGTACTCGAACAGATCGTACATAAGATTCCTGCTCCATCCGGTGATGAAAGTGCACCATTACAGGCACTTGTCTTTGACTCCTTCTATGATCCTTACCGTGGTGTTATTGCATTGGTAAGAATCCGACAAGGCAGTCTGTCTGTTGGAGACAAGATCCGCTTTATGGCAACCGGCAGTGAATATGAAGTATTGGAATGCGGTATCCGCAATCCAAAGGAAGTGAAGATGAATACCCTTGGTTGTGGAGATGTAGGCTGGTTTGCCGCAAGCATCAAGGATATCCATGATGTACGTGTCGGTGATACGGTCACAAACAGCGCCCGACCTGCGAAGGAGCCACTTGCCGGTTATAAGAAGATGAACCCAATGGTTTACTGTGGTCTGTACCCAAGCGATGCAGCAAAGTACCAGGATCTTCATGATGCCCTTGATAAACTGCAGCTCAATGATGCAAGTCTGCAATATGAACCGGAAACATCCCAGGCACTTGGTTTTGGTTTCCGTGTTGGTTTCCTTGGATTATTGCATATGGATGTTGTCCAGGAAAGACTCGAAAGGGAATACAACCTCGACCTCATTGCGACAGCTCCATCTGTTATCTATCACTGCTACCTCAGCGATGGTTCCATGGTACCGGTAGACAACCCGGCAAGGATGCCGGATGCCTCCCGCATCGGCCATGTCGAAGAACCATATGTCAAAGCAGAAATCATGGTACCGGATGCCTATATCGGCAGTGTCATGGAACTATGTCAGAACAAACGTGGTATATACAAGGGCATGGATGTTATTGACACAGGTCGTAACAATGTCATCTATGAACTGCCGCTGTCAGAAATCATTTTTGATTTCTTTGACAGGCTGAAGTCCTGTTCCAAGGGATATGCTTCTTTGGACTATGAACTGATCGGCTATCGTGAAGATGATCTTGTCAGGATGGATATATTGCTCAATGGAGAAGCGGTCGATGCGCTTTCTGTCATCGTCCATCGCGAACAGGCATATGCCCGCGGTTCCGTGATCACAAGAAAGCTGAAGGATCTTCTTCCTCAGCAGCAGTTTGAAATTCCGGTACAGGCAGCCATTGGTGGAAAGGTGATTGCCCGTACTAACATCAAAGCATTGCGCAAGAATGTCCTTGCCAAGTGCTATGGTGGTGATATTTCCAGAAAGAAGAAGCTGCTTGAAAAGCAGAAAGAAGGCAAGAAGAGAATGAAGGCTGTTGGTTCTGTTGTCATTCCACAGGAAGCCTTTATGGCAGTATTGTCTGTGGATGATGAGCAGAGGAAGCGCAATGGCTGAACACCTCTACCTCCATGTGCCTTTCTGCAAGAGCATCTGTTACTATTGTGACTTCTGCCATATGGCATACAATGCGGTGATGGCAGAGAAATGGTTATCCGCTTTAGAAAAAGAGTTTTGTTTGCGCACCTTTTCCAAAGACCTCAAAACCATCTACATCGGTGGTGGTACACCTTCCGCATTAACGGATGAGGAGCTTGAAAGGGTGTTGCAATTACTTGAGCCTTATTCAGGCAGGTGTGAGGAATATACGATTGAAGTCAATCCGGAAACAGTCACACAGACCAAGGTAAACCTGTTTCAAAACTATGGCATCAACCGCATATCCATGGGCTTACAAACAAGTGATGATGCATTGCTTTCTTCCATTGGAAGAAGGCATACATTTGCGGATGTCAAAGCGGCAGTGCAACGATTAAAACAAGGTGGGATAGACAACATATCACTTGATATCATGTATGGTCTTCCCCATCAGACACTTTCGTCCCTGCAAAAGACAGTGGAAGATGCTGTGAGCCTTTCACCAAAGCACATTTCTCTTTATTCATTGACCATTGAAGAGAATTCCGTCTTTGGTAAACGCGGTGTACAGCCATGTGACAGTGATCTTGAAGCGGATATGTATGACTGGATTGTTGAGGCATTGCCACAATATGGCTATGACCAGTACGAAATCAGTAACTTCTCCTTACATGGCTATGAGTCAAGACATAACAAAGCCTACTGGTATTACAAGGATTTCTATGGTGTATCCGCTGGTGCTAGTGGCAAACAGTCCCATATACGCTATGACAATACGGACAATATAGCTGCGTATTGCTTAGATCCTTTGTTACGGGAAGAGATACCTTTAACAAAAGAAGACGAGGCATTTGAGATGATCATGATGTCATTGCGCTTAGTGGAAGGGCTTGACCTGCAGCGGTATGCTGAAGTTGTGGGGGAGAGGTTTGAAGTGCATTATGGAGAGAAGTGCACAAAGCTGATTGAAGAGGGGTTATTAGAAACATGTGATGGTCATGTCAGGGCGACAAAGCGCGGCATGAAGATATTGAACAGCGTACTGGTTGCGCTGATGGATGATTGAAAGGGGATATGGTATGGCTAAGACAAAGATGAAGAGTGCTAAAGTTCATAAGGTGAGTGAACGTGCACAGGAAGAAAGAAAAGCAAGGGAAGAGAAGAAGACATTAGAAGAGAAACAAAGGGCAATTCGTGATGCAAGCCGCAGAGAAATGCTCGGTGCTGTTGCGAATGCATTGGGCGGACTATTGACGATGTTTTCCCTTCTTGTTGGACTATATGGAATTCTTTCCGTTATTGCATTGTTCCTGCTGGCATATGGTCTAAAGCAGAATTGGGACTATGGCTGGCGCGGCAGAATTATTCCATTGCTCTGTATTGCCCTCAATGTGGTGTGGATTTTCTGTCAGGTTGGTCTGATGGTTTCAACAGACTTCCGCATTTGGTTCAACGACTTCATGAGCAACCTTCTTGGTGTTGCATGATGGGTGAACTTCTGGTATAGTTATTAAGCTTTTGGACTGGGAAATGCGCAACCTCGACGCATTGCGCGGTTTAAAAGGACAGAAAGAAAGAGGTAAAGAAAAATGCTTGAAAAAGAAAAGGTAGCTGAAATTGTCAGAGATTATGGTCGCAAGGAAGGCGACACAGGTTCTCCTGAAGTACAGGTAGCACTGCTCACAGAGCAGATCAAGCGCCTGACTGTTCACATGAAGGAAAACAAGAAGGACTATGCTTCCAACCGTGGTCTCATGAAGATGGTTGGTCAGAGAAGAAGCCTTCTTGACTACCTCAAGAGAAAGGACATCAACCGTTACAGAGATCTGATTCAGAGACTTGGTCTCCGTAAGTAATCTTCAGATAATATTCACAAATCCAGAAGGATATCCTTCTGGTTTTTCTTTTTCTTTCAGGTAAAATAGAAGTGTTACAGGATAGTTTATGGGATATATTGCATTCAGAGATGTAAGAAAGACATATCATGTCGGTGAAGTGGATATTCATGCCCTTGATGGTATTGATTTTGATATCGAAAAGGGTGAGTTTGTTGTGGTTGCGGGTGCCAGCGGTGCCGGAAAATCGACCATATTGAATATTCTTGGCGG
>CAJKOS010000008.1 GCA_905201565.1 uncultured Erysipelotrichaceae bacterium | reverse complement strand
TATGGCAAAAAGAACAGACATCAAAAAAGTACTGATCATCGGAAGCGGTCCGATCGTCATCGGACAGGCAGCCGAGTTTGACTACGCTGGTACACAGGCATGCCTTGCCCTCAAGGAAGAGGGATATGAGGTAATCCTTGTCAATTCCAACCCTGCAACCATCATGACCGATACTTCCATTGCGGACAAAGTATACATGGAGCCGCTCACACTGGAATATATTGCAAAGATCCTGCGCCATGAGCGTCCGGATGCCATCGTACCAGGTATTGGTGGACAGACCGGTCTCAATATGGCAATCCAGCTGGAAAAGAAGGGTATCCTCAAAGAATGTGGTGTTGAACTGCTCGGTACAAGTTCACGTTCCATTGAAAGAGCAGAAGACAGAGAGCTGTTCAAGGAACTCTGTGAAGAAATTGGTGAACCGGTCATCCCTTCTGAAATTACCTATTCTGTAGAAGAAGCAGTCAAGGCAGCAGACGATATCGGTTATCCGGTCGTACTCCGTCCGGCATTCACCCTCGGTGGTACAGGTGGCGGCTTTGCCAACAACAAAGAAGAACTCATTGAAATTGCTGAGAATGGTTTCCGCCTTTCTCCGGTACACCAGGTACTTGTTGAAAAGTCCGTCAAGGGTTACAAGGAAATTGAATTTGAAGTTATGCGCGACTCCAATGACCATGCCATCACGATCTGCGGTATGGAAAATGTGGACCCGGTCGGTGTGCATACAGGTGACTCCATCGTCGTAGCACCGATCATGACATTGAATGACCATGACCTCAAGATGCTCAATGACAGTGCGATCAAGATTATCAGAGCATTGCAGATTGAAGGTGGTTGTAATGTACAGTTCGCCCTCGATCCGAATTCTTCCCGCTACTTCCTGATTGAAGTCAACCCACGTGTATCCAGATCCAGTGCCCTGGCTTCCAAGGCTTCTGGTTATCCGATTGCCCGTGTCACAGCCAAGATTGCGGTTGGTATGTCTTTGGAAGAAATTGCCATTGCCAACACAAATGCCGCATTTGAACCATCCCTTGACTATGTCGTAGCCAAGATGCCACGCTTCCCATTCGACAAGTTCACAAGTGCACCAAATGTACTCGGTACACAGATGAAGGCAACTGGTGAAGTCATGGGTATTGGTTCCACCCTTGAGGAGTGCCTGCTCAAGTCTGTAAGGTCTCTTGAAATTGGTGCCAACCACTTCCATCTCAAGAAGTTCGACAAGAAGGATACAAACGAACTGCTCAGCTACATTTCTGAATTCCGCGATGATAACATCTTCGCTATTGCCGAACTGTTGAGAAGAAATGAATCTATCGAAAAGCTCCATGGCATCACGATGATCACCGAATACTTCCTTGAATCTCTCAAGAAGATCGTGAACATGGAAAAGACACTCAAAGACAATGTGAATGATGTCAATATCCTCAAAGAAGCCAAGGTTATGGGCTTCTCTGATCCTGAGATCGCAGAACTTTGGAACATGAAGGAAACAGACATCTATGCAATGCGCAAGGAAAATGGCATTGTGCCTGTCTTCCGCATGGTAGATACATGCCATACCAATGCGTACATCCCTTACTTCTATTCTTCCTACACCGGCAAGAATGAAAGCCGCCTCAGCGACAAGAAGAAGGTTGTCGTACTCGGTGCTGGTCCGATCCGTATCGGTCAGGGTGTAGAGTTTGACTACAGTACAGTCCATGCCGTACAGACCATCCGCCGTGAAGGCTATGAAGCCATCATCATCAATAACAACCCGGAAACAGTTTCCACAGACTACACAACAGCAGACAAGCTCTACTTTGAACCGCTGACACCAGAAGATGTCATGAATGTCATCGACTATGAACAGCCAATTGGTGTCATCGCTACCCTTGGTGGCCAGACTGCCATTAACCTGGCAGAACCGCTGAGAGAAAGAGGTGTAAAGATCATCGGTACAGATTGCGATGCTATTGAACGTGCAGAAAACCGCGATGCCTTTGAGAAACTGCTCATTGAACTTGGCATTCCTCAGCCACAGGGTCGTGCGGTCACACGCATTGAAGATGGTGTAAAGGCAGCGGAAGAAATCGGTTATCCGGTTCTTGTAAGACCAAGCTTTGTCCTTGGTGGAAGAGCGATGCAGATTGTGGCAAATGAAGAACAGCTGCGCCACTACCTGCGCACTGCTGTAGAAATTGATGAAGACAAGCCAGTCCTTGTCGACCACTACATCAGAGGCAAGGAAGTAGAAGTGGATGCGATCTGCGACGGCAGAGATGTCTTTGTCCCGGGTATCATGGAACTTGTTGAAAGAACAGGTATTCATTCTGGTGACTCTATCAGTGTCTATCCTTCCTTCTCCATTTCCAACAAGGTCAAGGGCATCATCCTGCAGTATGCAAAGAAGCTTGGCATTGGCATCGGTATTGTCGGTCTATACAACATCCAGTTCATCGTTGATGAACATGATGATGTCTATATCATTGAAGTCAACCCACGTTCTTCAAGAACTGTTCCATTCCTCTCCAAGAGTACAGGCTACTCCCTGGCAGACATTGCCACAGAAGTTATCCTTGGCAAGAGCCTTAAGGAACAGGGTATCTTCGATCTGTATCCTGAAGAGAAGAAGCGCTTCTATGTCAAAGTACCTGTCTTCTCCTGGAACAAGATCAGAGGACTTGATGCATACCTTTCTCCAGAAATGAAGTCCACTGGTGAAGCTATCGGTTATGACGATATGCTCTACCGTGCCCTCTATAAGGCATTGCAGGCTTCTGGCATGAAGCTGTTGAACTATGGTACGGTGTTTGCGACCATTGCCGACCATGACAAGGAAGAAGCACTGCCACTCATCAGAAGGTTCTATGACCTTGGTTTCAACATCGAAGCAACCAAAGGTACAGCCGACTTCCTCAAGAAGAACGGCATCCGCACAAGGGCATTTGGCAAGATCAGTGAAGGTTCTACAGAAATCCTGGATGAAATCCGCAAGGGTTATGTCACCTACATCATCAACACCCGTGATCTTTCCGATGACAGCACTGCGACAGATGGTCATGAGATCAGACAGTGTGCAGTTGAAAACAATGCTGCACTGATGACGTCTCTTGATACCGTCAAGGCATTGCTCGATGTATTGGAAGAAACAACGATGAAGATTTCTACAATCGATGCCTGAGGTTATCATGAAACAATCATTCTTTGAGATAACAGAAAACCTGCAATTGACAGAAAACATCTTCCGCATGAAGCTCAAAGGAGATGTCAGTGCTGTTACAGCACCTGGTCAGTTTGTGGATATCCGCATTGAGGACTATTACCTGAGAAGACCGATCAGTGTATGTGATGTGGAAAATGGTGAGATTATCATCATCTACAAAACAGTAGGACATGGTACAGAGGCGATGAGCCATATGGCACCTGGCGAAACACTGGATATCCTGACGGGTCTTGGAAACGGGTATGATTTGAACCGCAGCGGAGAACACCCATTGCTCATAGGTGGTGGGGTGGGTGTTCCACCACTGTATATGCTGGCGAAGAAATTAAAGGAACAGCACAAAGAAGTCAGTGTGATCCTCGGTTTTAATACCGCAAAAGAAGTTTTCTATGAAACGGAGTTCAAGGCACTTGGCTGTGATGTCAAAGTCACAACTGTTGATGGCAGTTATGGCAACAAGGGCTTTGTGACAAATGCCTTCCCGCTTGTGGAAAACTACACCTTCACCTATGCCTGTGGACCAATGCCGATGTTAAAGGCTGTTTATAACACAGCTGTAACAGATGGCCAGTATTCCTTCGAAGAAAGGATGGGCTGTGGCTTTGGGGCATGCATGGGCTGTTCAACAAAGACAAAGAACGGCTATAAGCGCGTATGCAAAGATGGACCTGTCTTTGACAAAGAGGAGATTCTATGGGAAGACTGAATGTAAACCTGTGTGGAATTGAACTGGATAATCCGGTAATTCCGGCTTCTGGCACATTTGGCTATGGCTATGAATATGCCGATCTCTACGATATCAATATCCTTGGTACATTTTCCTTCAAGGGCACAACAAAAGATGCCCGCTTTGGTAACCCGACACCACGTATTGCGGAATGCACGGCAGGTCTCATCAATGCGGTAGGTCTGCAGAACCCAGGTGTGGACAAGGTGATCAGTGAGGAACTGCCAAAGATGCGGCAGGTCTTCCACAAGAAGGTCATGGCCAATGTATCAGGCTTCAGTATTGAAGACTATGCCTATACGGTAAAAAAACTGGATGCGGTGGATGATATCGGCTGGTTTGAAGTCAATATCAGCTGCCCGAATGTCCATGGTGGTGGTATGACTTTTGGTACAGACCCAGAAGCTGCAGCTGCAGTCACAAGGGCTGTGCGTGCTGTGACAAAAAAGCCACTTTTCATCAAGCTTTCTCCAAATGTCACCGATATTGTGGCAATTGCCAAAGCCTGTGAAGAAGCAGGTGCAGATGGCATCAGCCTCATCAATACGATGCTTGGTATGCGCATTGACCTCAAAACGCGAAAACCGGTCATTGCCAATGTCATGGGTGGTTTCTCCGGTCCTGCCATCTTTCCGGTAGCTTTGCGCATGGTGTACCAGGTTGCCCATGCTGTGAACATTCCTGTCATCGGTATGGGTGGTGTAAGCAGTGCTGAAGATGTGCTGGAAATGTTGATGGCTGGCGCAACAGCGGTAGAAGTAGGTGCCGCAAATCTTGTGGATCCATGGATCTGTCAGAAGATCATTGAGGATCTTCCATCCGTCATGGATAAATATGGAATAACAACATTGTCAGAATTGGTAAAAGGAGTACGATAATATGCCAAAAGATGTCATTATTGCCTGTGATTTTTCTTCAGCAGAAGAAACATTCCGCTTTCTTGATCAGTTCACAGGAAGAAAGCCATTTGTGAAAATCGGTATGGAATTGTTCTATGCAGAGGGTCCATCCATTGTCCGTGAAATCAAAAAGAGAGGACATAAGATCTTCCTCGACCTCAAGCTCCATGACATTCCTAACACCGTAAAGAAGGCTATGCATGTGCTTTCCTCACTCGATGTTGACCTCGTCAACCTCCATGCGGCAGGAACAATCCGCATGATGGAGGCGGCACTTGAAGGTCTGACCCGCGAAGATGGCACAAGACCTCTTCTCATTGCGGTAACACAGCTGACAAGTACTGATCAGCAGAGCATGGAAGATGATCTCATGATCCATGCCCCGATGGCAGAAGTTGTCATGCACTATGCAGAAAATGCCAAGAAGGCAGGTCTTGATGGTGTTGTCTGCTCACCATTAGAAGCAGAAACAGTACATAAGGCATGTGGAGAAACTTTCCTGACCGTGACACCTGGTATCCGCTTTGCGGATGATGACAAGGGTGATCAGAAGCGTGTCATGACACCAGCAGCTGCACGTGAAATTGGTTCTGACTACATCGTTGTCGGCAGATCCATCACAGCTGCCAAAGATCCGGTAGCCGCATATGAAAGATGTATCAGGGAATTCCTGGGGGAGGAAGCATAACATGACAAGAGATGAATTAATTGCAAAAGATCTGCTTTCCATCAAAGCAGTATTCTTCAGACCAGATGAACCATTCACATGGGCTTCTGGTATCAAGTCTCCAATTTATTGTGATAACAGACTGACATTGACAGATGTCAAGGTGAGAACAGATGTTGAAAATGGTCTTGCGGAACTTGTAAAGGAAAACTATCCGGAATGTGAAGTGCTCATGGGTACGTCTACTGCAGGTATTGCCCATGCGGCAATTACCGGTCATATTCTTGGCATGCCTATGGGGTATGTCAGAACTGGTTCCAAGGACCATGGCCGCAAGAACCAGATTGAAGGCAAGCTTGAAAAAGGTCAGAAGGTTGTTGTTGTGGAAGACCTCATCTCTACAGCAGGAAGCTGTGTAGATGTTGTTAACGTTCTGCGTGAAGCAGGGGCAGAGGTGCTCGGTATTGTCTCCATTGTGACCTATGGTCTCAAGAAGGCAGATGACCGCCTTTCTTCCAACAATGTGAAGAATGTTTCCCTTGTCCACTTTGACACCATTGCAAAGTGTGCTGCAGAGGAAGGCTATATCAAACAAGAAGATGTCGAAAGACTGATTGCTTTCCGCAACAATCCGGATGATGAAAGCTGGATGAAGAAATGAAAGACTGCATCGACGTTCTGGATCTTTCCACAGAAGAAATCGATGATCTGATTCATACCGCCATGGATATGATGGACAATCCGGATAAGTATGCGGATTGCATGAAGGGGAAGACCCTTGCGACTTTGTTCTATGAACCAAGCACAAGGACAAGGCTTTCCTTTGAATCTGCCATGCTTGCCATGGGTGGTTCAGTCATCGGCTTTTCGGGTGCTTCCAGCAGTTCGGCAGCCAAGGGTGAAAGTGTCCATGATACAGCCATTGTCGTAGCACAGCTGGCAGATATCATCGCTATGCGCCACAACATGGAAGGTGCTCCACTTGTTGCAGCAAAGTCCGCAGACATCCCGATTATCAATGCTGGAGATGGTGGACATAACCACCCGACCCAGACATTGGCAGATCTTTGCACGATTTATCGTGAAAAGGGAACATTTGAAAACCTGAAGGTTGGTGTTTGTGGAGATCTCCGTTATGGAAGAACGGTCCACTCTCTTCTCAATGCCTTGCAGAGGTATAAGGGACTCAGCGTTGTCCTCATTTCTCCAGAAGAATTGCGCATTCCAAAGTGGGTAAAGGAAGATGTCCTTGAAAAGAACAATATTCCTTACCGGGAAGTCACAAGTCTTGAAGACAATGTGTATGACCTCGATGTGTTGTATATGACACGTATCCAGAAGGAGCGCTTTGACAGCCAGGACAACTATGAGCGCCTCAAGGATGTCTATGTATTAGATGCAGAGAAGATGGCAAAAGCTAAGGATGACTGCATCGTTCTTCATCCATTACCACGTGTCAATGAGATCTCTGTGGATGTGGACAAAGATCCACGTGCCTGCTATTTCAAACAGGTCTACAATGGCAAGTACATGCGCATGGCTCTCATACGCAAGCTGTTGACACAGCACGATGTACATGTAACAAAGGATGAAGAGATGATTGAAGGACTTCCATCAGAGCTCAAAGATGTATTGCATTGTACTAATCCAAGATGTATTACATCGTGTGAACAGGAAATTCATCATGTCTATCGTCTGAAAGATCCACATACAAGAACTTACCGCTGCATATATTGTGAAGCAGAAGCGGTATATGAAAACTGAAAGGATGCCTGTCAATTGACAGGCATTTGTCATCTATGAAGAAAATATTGTTAATTGCGACCGGAGGTACAATTGCCTCCAAAAAGACAGAACGGGGACTTGCCCCGGCTATATCCGCTGAGGATCTTCTGCAGTTTGTGCCTGAACTCAAGGATCTTTGCAATATCGATACCATCCAGCTCTTTGACCTGGATTCCACAAACATCACACCAGCACACTGGTTATTGATGAAGGATACCATCCGTAACAACTATGACAGGTATGATGGCTTTGTCATCTCCCATGGTACAGATACCATGGCCTATAGTGCAGCAGCTCTCTGCTATCTCATCCAGCATAGTCCAAAACCCATTGTTCTGACAGGCAGCCAGAAGTCCATCTATAACCGTGATACCGACGCAAGGCAGAACCTGTACCATGCCTTTCAATATGCGGTGAGCGAAGGTGCCTATGGTGTGCATATTATCTTTAACAACCTTGTCATTCTTGGCACAAGGGCAAGAAAGGTACGTTCCAAGAGTTTCAATGCTTTCTCCAGTATTGATTATCCTGAAACGGCAGTGTTCAAGGATGAAAGACTTATTCGTTACCAGAACTACAAAGAACAAGGACCAGTACACTTCTATGACAACCTCGATCCCCATGTCTTTGTGTTAAGGCTTGTGCCGGGTATGAATGCGGAAGTGCTCAAGGCATTGCGCCACCAGTTCCATGCCCTTGTGATTGAAGGGTTTGGGGTAGGAGGACTACCAGGAGGAGAGGATGGAGAACTGCTCAAGGAAGTCATGGCATGGCTTGAACATGGCAGGCTGGTTGTCTTTTCCACCCAGGTACAACATGAAGGCAGTGACCTTTCGGTATATGAAGTGGGCAGAATTGCCAAGGAGTTACCAGGGGTTCTTGAAGCAGGGGATATGACACCTGAGGCAGTGGTTGCCAAATTGATGTGGGTTATGGGAGAAACAAGCAATTCAAATGAGGCTTGTGATCTGTTTCGAACACCCATCATGCATGATATTCTCGGGTGATTATCTTTCATCGAGGGGAATGTATTGCTTTCCCCTTTCTCCACACCATGCATATGCCGGACGGATGATGCGGTTAGAGAATTCGATTTCTTCCATTCTGTGGGCACACCAGCCACCAGCTCTTGCAATGGCAAAGATTGGTGTATAGAGTACTTCATCTATGCCAAGCATTCTGTAGATTAATCCGGAATACAAGTCGACATTGGCACATACATGTTTTGTTGTGCCTTTGACTTCCTGAAAGACTTCAGGTGCGAGCTTTTCTATCATACAGAGCAGGTCATATTCTTTTTCAAAGCCCTTTGTACGGGACAGGTCATAGCTGTATTGTTTCAGGATTTGTGCTCTTGGGTCACTCTTTGTATAGACGGCATGGCCTATGCCATAGAGAAGACCGCTGTGGTCACCAGTTTCCTTGCGAAGAATCTGTTTCAATGCATTGTATACAGAAGTATCGCTTGATGGATCAACGTTTTCACGCATGAGGTTGTCGAGTTGTTCCATGACCTTGAGGTTGGCACCACCATGTTTTGGACCTTTCAGGGAAAGGATGGCAGCCGCTATGGCACTGTAGGTGTCAGAACCGGTACTGGAGACAACTCTGTCGGTGAAGGTGGAGTTGTTACCACCACCGTGGTCACCATGGCAGATCAGGCAGAGGTCTAACAGCTTGGCTTCTTCATGGGTGAAGGACTGGTCTTCGCGATATGTCGCAAGGATATGTTCTGCAGTGCTCGTGTGTGGTTTTGGATAGTGGAAGTACATGGACTGGTGTTTCCAGGCATGGCGGTAGATCTGGTAGGCATAGACCATCATGGTTGGAATTTCAGCAATTAAGTTAATACTCTGGCGGAGGATGTTTTCAAGATTGTTATCCTCTGCCTTTTTGTCATAGGCATACATGGCAAGTACAGAGCGTGCCATCTTGTTCATGATGTTTGGAGAAGGGGCGCTCATGATCATTGTTTCCGCAAATCCATCAGGCAGTTCATGGTGGGTTTCGAGCATGTTCTGAAACATGGACAGCTCTTTACTGCTTGGCAATGTCCCAAGCAGTAACAGCCATTCCACTTCTTCAAACAGGAACCTGTCACTGTTTACCGCTTCATGGACGATGTCATAGAGGTCTATGCCTCGATAGAGAAGATGACCATCAGAAGGAGTGATGTGTCCATTATCGTCTCTTGTATAGCCGACAACATCGCAGATGTTTGTCATGCCGGCAAGGACACCTGTGCCATCCGCATTGCGCAGCCCACGTTTGACATCGAGGGTTGTGTTGTATGTGATGCAGGAATGATTGCGGTATTCATCACAGAGGATTTTGAGCTGTTCGTCTGTGAGGGATGGTGTGTTTGGATAGATCATGAGAAAACTCCTTTCAATAGTTTCATTGTATTTCAGAAAGAGTTTCAGTCAAGGCTGAAAGTTTTTCCAATTCCTTTGTACAAGGTATATACTGAAACAGAAAAGAGGTGTGACTATGAAGGCGGTATTAATACCAGGAGATGGCATTGGCAAAGAAATTGCGGAAAGTGCGGTAGAAGTTTCTTCTGCACTTGGTACAGATATTGAATGGCAGGTATATCATGCCGGACGTGAATATTATGAACAAAGTGGAAAACTGTTAGAAGATGGGTTATTGGAGGCAATTGAGGAATGTCACATTGCCCTCAAAGGTCCAACCGCTACACCGATAGGAACGGGTTTTCGTTCCATCAATGTGCAGTTGCGGCAGCACTTTTCTACCTATGCAAACCTGAGACCACTTTCATCATGGAAAGGTGTAGAGACACCGTATCAGGATGTGAATCTTGTGATTGTCAGGGAGAACAGTGAAGATTTGTATAAGGGCATAGAGTATATGGTGGATGAAGACACAGCATGTGGTGTGAAGCTCATCACCCGCAAGGCAAGTGAAAGGATTATCCGCTTTGCCTTTGATTATGCGGTTAAGCATAACAGGCATAAGGTCACCTGTGTCCATAAGGCAAATATTATGAAGATGACGGATGGTCTCTTTCTGCATGTGTTTGAAGAAGTTGCAAAGGATTATCCGGATATTGAAGCGGATAATGTGATCATTGATGCATTGTGTATGAAGCTTGTCAAAGATCCTACCCAGTTTGATGTGCTGGTGACAGAAAACCTGTATGGAGACATCATCAGTGACCTTTGTGCAGGTCTTGTTGGAGGACTTGGATTTGCGCCTTCTGCCAACATTGGCGATGATGTGTCCATCTATGAAGCAGTCCACGGCTCTGCCCCGGATATTGCCGGAGAGAACAAAGCAAACCCAACAGCGATATTTCTGGCGCTGGCAATGTTGTTAAAGGATAACGGTATGGCGGACAAAGCAGAGAAACTGGAGAAGGCAATTGCCAGTGTGGTAGAAGAAGGAAAGGAAACGACCGCAGATATTGGTGGCAGTGGAACATTAACAGGTTTTACCAAAGCGGTGATGGAGAGATTATATGAAGCTGATTGATCATGGTGTGTTTATTGAAGGCAATAAACCAGTAGAAAAACAAGGTAACAAAGAAGAAGGCAGAAAGCATACACTGGCTTACAAGATACTGTCTTCCCATAGTACGGGTGATGATGGTGTGATGCATATCCGCTTTGATTCATTGACAAGTCATGACATTACCTATGTTGGTATTATTCAGACTGCCCGTGCTTCAGGAATGAAGAAGTTTCCGGTTCCTTATGTACTCACCAATTGCCACAATACACTTTGTGCAGTGGGTGGAACGATCAATGAAGATGACCATGCCTTTGCCCTTTCTGCCTGTAAGAAATATGGTGGTATTTATGTGCCACCATGTCTTGCGGTTATTCATAGCTATAACAGAGAGATGATGAGCGGTTGTGGAAGGATGATCCTTGGTTCAGACTCCCATACCAGATATGGTGCCCTTGGTACGATGGGAATTGGTGAAGGTGGTGGAGAGATCGCCAAACAGTTATTGGAACAGACATATGATATCCAACAGCCAGAAGTGGTTCTCATCTATATGACAGGAAAACCAAAACCTGGTGTTGGTCCACATGATGTGGCACTTGCCCTATGTGCAGCGACCTATGATAACGGATTTGTGAAAAACAGGGTCATGGAATTTGCAGGACCTGGTATCAATAGCCTTTCACAGGATTGCCGCAATGGGATTGATGTCATGACAACAGAGACAACATGTCTGTCTTCTATCTGGGAAACAGATGAAGTGACAGAGAAGTACTTTGCACAACATAACAGGCCAGATGCCTACAAGAAGCTGTCCATTGAAGAAGGTGCGTACTACGATAAGTGTATTCTATTAGATCTATCAGACATAGAACCGATGATTGCATTGCCAATGCATCCATCATTGGCAATGCCAATCCGTGTGTTTAAAGAAGATCCAAAACGTTACCTTAAAGAAGCAGAAGAAAGGATCATGCAATCCACTGGCAGAAAGATGAACCTTGTGGATAAGGTGGACAGAGATGGCAATGTACATATCGATCAGGCAGTGATTGCCGGCTGTGCAGGTGGTACATATGAAAATATCATGGCCGCAGCAGAGATTCTTTCCGACCATAGCACAGGAAATGATACATTCAGATTGTCAGTCTATCCGGATTCCTTACCGGTATATAAGGCACTTGTGGAAAACGGTACTGTCACAAAGCTTTTGACAAGTGGGGCAATCTTCCGTGAAGCTTTCTGTGGTCCCTGTTTTGGAGCAGGTGATACACCAGCAGATGGTGAGTTGTCCATTCGTCATACGACAAGAAACTTCCCGAACCGTGAAGGTTCAAAACCAACAGAAGGACAGATGGCAGCGGTATGTCTTATGGACGCAAGGTCCATAGCCGCAACTGCCGCAAACCATGGCATCCTCACTGCCGCTGATGAAGAAACAGAAGTTGAAGACTATGTGTTTGATTCTTCCATTTATGCAAAAAGGGTATTTGATGGTACAGGTAAAGCAGATGAGCGTGCAGAACTCAAAATGGGTCCCAATATCAAAGACTGGCCAGAGATGCCAGCCTTACAGGACAACCTGCTGTTGAAAGTTATCAGCCATATTGATGATCCGGTGACCACAACAGATGAACTGATACCAAGTGGAGAAACGAGCAGTTATCGTTCCAATCCTTTAAGACTTGCGGAGTTTACCCTTTCAAGAAGAGATCCTTCCTATGTCAAAGAAGCCAAAGCTGTGCAGGCAATGGACAAGGAAGATGATGAAGTAAGCCATGTGGCTGAACTGTTACAGAAGGCTGGTATAGAAACAGAAGAGTTTATGATTGAATCATGTATCTATGCCAATCAGCCAGGAGATGGTTCTGCCCGTGAGCAAGCAGCTTCTTGCCAGAGAGTACTTGGTGCAGGTGCCAATATTGCACAGCAATATGCCACAAAGCGGTATCGGTCCAATCTCATCAATTGGGGTATGATTCCGTTTGTAACAGAAGATGGAAGTCCATTCACCAAAGGTACATGGGTGTTTGTCAAAGACATCAGAAACAGCATTGTAAATGATGAGCCATTTGAAGCATATGTCATCAAAGAGGATGAAGTAATACCATGTCAGTTATCGGCAGCTTCTCTTACGGAGAAGGAAAAGGAAATCCTGCTTGCCGGAAGTCTGATCAATGCCAATAGAAATGAACTGCAGAAAATAAAGGAACAGAATCAAGACAAACCTGTATGACAATTGAAAACATACAGGTTTTTGATGAGAAAACAACTTCCTGCTCCACCAAAAAGAAGCTTGCTAAAGAATCTGAGTGGTGAGAATGATACAATTTCTTCACTGCCTGCTTACCTCCTGCTAAGGCGAAGGGAGGTGAATCGTCATGGAGGTTTTTATTTCGTTCCTAATCTCTGTCATGGCAGATGTGATTGCCAATCGTATCTGCAATTGGCTCGACAGAGAAAAGAGCAGGTAGCGAGCCAGAAAGGTGTGGATCTGCCAATCCCACCTTTTTCAATGGAAGCCAATTTCAATAATAGAAACAGAATGTACAGAAATAATATATGAAACAAAAAAGATCTGACACTGCCATATCAGATCTTTTTGTCATGAAGGCTATTTCGTTCCTAGCCTTTAAGTATTATAGCAACTGCCAGATGAAAAGAAAAGGTTGGTAACAACAACTCAAAAAAACAGGTATTAACGCTTCAGACAAACAGTTCAAAGAGTGAGGCGACCAATACAACCGTGAAAGCACTGATCGCAACTGCACGTGGATTCCGTAATCTGGACAACATGTTTGCCCTGATATACCTGAGGTGTTCGGACATAGCAGTTCCACTGCACAACAGATATCAGCCAACACCAGAAAAAATGAGGCAGCTGAGAGATCTTCAGAACAGCTGGAAACAAAAACGAGAAGAAGCAAAAAGAGCATCTGCCTGAAGTAAGGCAAGATGCCACTAATCAGTGATGTATTCACCAAATTTGACCCACCCTGAATACAGAAGAGCCTCATTTCTAAAAATCAACGACTATATATTAAAGTCTCTCTTTGTTTCTCTTTCGACTGTTGATCCATCGCCTACAATTGTGATTTTTGATGGTAGTGATGATTGCCTGCATACAGAATGAACTGCCTCAGTTATTTAAGCATGTTCATCAAATCTTCTTTGCTGAAAGCTGCACCCGATATACCTTCACCAGATAACATTCTTTCCGCAAGATCCTGTTTATCATCCTGCATCTGGACAATCCGTTCTTCAATAGTGTCCTTGAGTATCAATCGATAGACAGTTACAACATTTGTTTGCCCAATGCGGTGCGCTCTGTCACTTGCCTGGTTTTCAACAGCTGTATTCCACCATGGATCGTAGTGGATGACGATATCTGCAGCCGTGAGATTCAGACCAGTACCACCAGCTTTAAGAGAAATGCAGAAGACCTGTACTTCGCCTTTCTGGAAAGATTCTACGAGTTTTGCACGCTCTTTGACAGGTGTAGAACCGGTCAGCAGGTTGTAGGTAATACCTTCTTCTTCCATGCGTTTAGTCAGGATATCAAACATGGTTGTGAATTGTGAGAAAAGTAATACCTGATGTCCGGATTCAACAGCTTGTGATAAAAGGCGTATGCAGAGCTCAGTCTTGGCAGATTCGCCTTTGTAGTTTTCATAGAGAAGAGATGGATCACAACAGATTTCCCTGAGGCGTGTGAGTTCTGCAAGAATTTCGATTTTTGCAGTGTTGAAGTCTTTTTCGCTTGTGCGGGCAAGATTCTGCTTGAGCCTTTGTACACGTGCTTCATAGAGTTGTTGCTGTTCTTTATCGGGATAGGCATAGTAGACTTCTTCCAGTTTCTCTGGGAGGTCTTTGAGAACATCTTTCTTCCTTCTGCGCAGGATGAATGGACGGATAAGCGATTGTAATTCTTTTTCTGCCTGCTGTTCCTTGTGCTTGCTGATAGGAAGTTCATACAGTTTTCTGAAATGTGTATAAGTTCCAAAGAAACCCGGAAGGATGTAGTCGAAGAGAGACCATAGTTCGGACAATCTGTTTTCAATTGGAGTTCCGGTCAATGCAATGCGGAATTCTGAGTCAATTGTTTTGACAGCCTGTGAAGCCTGGGTTGTGGAATTCTTGATATACTGTGCTTCATCAATAATTTGCACATCAAAATGCATGGACTGATATTGCTCGAGATCTCTTCTCAACAGGTCATACGAAGTAATGATGATCTTTGTTTCTTTTGTCTGATGGAGTAAAGCTGTTCTTTCTTCCGCATTTCCCGTAATCATCATGCAGGAAATATCGGGGGTAAATTTTTTGACTTCCGCATACCAGTTGTACACAAGGGAAGCAGGACAGACCACAAGAATATTTTCAAATTCCGGATGTGACTGGATGAAGGAAAGAACCTGTAGTGTTTTGCCAAGCCCCATTTCATCTGCCAGTAACGCACCCAGTCCACATTCCTGCAAGGCATTCAGCCATCTTACACCATCTATCTGATAGGGACGCAAGATTTGTTTCATTGTTTGCGGTATAGGGGACTTGTCAACATCAATATCTTTCAGTTTATTGATGAAGCTGACAAACTTTTTGTCTTTACGGATAGTGAAGTTTTCATCTTCCGCAAGTCCATCCAGATACATAGCTCTGTAACGTGGAAGGCGCACAGAGCCTTTTGTGATCTCTTTTGTCTTCAGTTGTAAAACATCCTGGATGTGTTGCAGGTGTTCGATGGAATCCGGATCATCCACACGGATAAATGCACCATTCTTCAAACGGATATACTTCTTTTTCCGCGTATAACGGGAAAGGATTTCGGAAATTTGTTCGTTGGAAAGCGTATCTGCCTGCAGATTCAGCTGTAATACGCTTTTGGTTGCGGATACACCGACCGTCACAACCGGCTGTTTCATAATGGCAAACCGTTTCAGACCATCCCCAAGATAAACGGTGGCGTGATGCTGCATTTCTGTGACACCGATGGAAAGAAAGTCATACAGCTGATCATCACTTTCGATTGGCATAACAAAAGTGGATGTTTCTTCATCATTTTCAGTGCACCATTTCGTGAGCATATTGCACATGTTTTGTTCTGCAACAGAATCGCGTTTGTTTAATGGGCTTGGACCCAGAAACAGATTATATTTGTGAGATTTGTACTCCGCTTCAAGCTTTGCGTGGACAGCATTATCTTCATGGATATCCAGGAAGAGAGAGAAGGTGGGTGTTTCTGGAATGTAATCTGTCACATCAAAGTCAGGAGCGTTCAACTCTGTATTATCTTTCAGGAATGGATAAAGCGTACGGGAGAAAGCAGGGAGATCTCTTTTGTTAATATAGTGAGCTGAACCGTGAGAATAATTGATAAAGCTGAGTATGTGAGAGTAATTACTATCCTGCTTTGGCCATATGTGTAACGTATCGTCCATTGCAAAAGCATAATAGTATGTGGTGCCGGAGAACATACAATAGGGAGCGTTCATTGTGAGCCTGAATCCATTTCCTTCTTTTGTAAGAGTACTCTTAAAGGCAGGCGGCTCATGCGAGAACTTCACAGTATAGGAATAAGATTCTGAAGGAATTTCAGCTGTCAGTCCGGTTTTTTCAGCAATTTGCATAAACCGGTCCAGAAAGACAGGTTTCAGATTGATCATTTTATCAAATAGAGAAGGTCTGAAATAGTAGTAGGAATAGGTATTGCCAGAAACCTTCAAATCAAAATGCATATCTTTGATCAGAGCAATAAATTCTTTTGCGGTGTCGGTGAAGGCAGAAACATAGTGCTTAAAGGCAAGTTTTTTCCCATAGCGGTGCATGTTATGGTCAGAGAGGTCATCCAGAAACTGGTCGAGATTTTGAATAAGGTAGGTATTTTTACCTTCTCCAATACGGAAACGGATGTGTAGTAGAGAGGAATCATCTTCATAGTAGATAACAGGAAGAAGCTCAACCGTCCCCTTTTTATCTCCTGTCTCGTTTTCTCCATTTATATCATCCAGCAAATCCAGAAATTCATCTGATGAGTCGGGATCAGCAGTTGTTTCAGGAATATATTTTCGTACCTTATATTGGGTCAAAGCATACGCAAGTGCAGCAAGATGTTCACATTCATGATCTTTTTGTGAGGCAGGGCAGCTGCATGAAGCACCAAATCTTGTTGGATCGTCAAGCAGGACAGTGATACGTGTGCCATAAATATGATCATCGGGAAAATCACAGGTAATATCTACAGTTTTCCCATCTTGTGAATATTCAGCCAGATAATTTCTGCATTCGCCATCATAGAACAAACGCAACCCTTTTTTGCGATATTCTGGCTGAAAAGATTGAGACAGGTCATGTTTTCTGAAAAAAGAATCGTTTTTCAAAGTGATTTTCCTCCTAAGATAAAGTGATAAATCCACTCTTTGTGGAAAGGTCTACTGCCGCTTTTCCTCGTCCGACAATGCGCATGGTTTTGTCAATGACAGAAACCGGCAAATCTGTGCGGTTATCAAAGTTGTTCTCCCGGCAAGTAATGCGGGCGGAATAACTTCCTCTGAGTAAAGAACAATCGATGTTTCCGGAATTGGTTGCGACCGCAAGGATTTCTGGTGTGCTTGTGTTGAAGATATGCACATTTCCATAGGAAGAATTCAATGAAATAGTTGCACAGTCTACAGAAAGTGTGATATTGCCGGACTTTGTTTCTAACAGGAACTTCGGACCGATGAAACGTTCTGCTTTGACATCACCTGAAGTGGATTTTGCGTACAATGTGCCCTGTACATCATAGAGGCGGATTTCTCCGGATCTTGTATTGATGCGCATCGTTTCAAGGGTACTATGCTGCATGGTGACATTTTCTGATGTGGCTTCAGCAGTGATGGTTTTAGCACTGGTGCGATCAAGGAAAATGGCACCTGAGCTTGTGGTCAATGTGATGGCATTGCAGGAAAGCTCAGAGGCATTGATGTTCTGACCGGTGAGTGCTTCCAGGGTTGTGATGAAATCCGGTACCATAACGGAAAGTTTTGCTTCACCATGTTTGACGCTCAATGTAATTGTTTCGCCATCGCTATCAAAGTCGGCTGTTGCGCGGCTTTCCGAAACCGGTGTGACACAAAAGGAAAGTGTCGGTCCACTCATGAGATAAACCGTTACCGGTTTTTTTCCGCAATGGATGACGAGATGATGGCAATTGCCTTCCATGGGGATGGGCACGAGATAATCTTTGGCAAAGCGGTCATGGATGGCTTTGACTTTTGTTTCCCGGATGCCTTCCGAAACGGATTTTCCAACAGCTTCACCAAGGGTGGAGAACAGTTTCATACTGCTTTTGGCTAGTGTTGAAAAGCTGCTCTTCATCTCTTCGGCAGAACCTCTGTTCTCCATTTCTCCATAGGTTTTGCACACTTCGATATAGACTTCCGATGGTGTACCCAGGTGGTAGAGAATTTCATCTTCACTGTATCCATCCTCCAATAGTGCATCATACTGGATGTAGTAAGACTTCAATATTTCCTTTTGCAGGGATTCTGGATAGTTTTTGATTTTGTCCGCAATGGCGGAAAGATATGCCTGTTTGTTCATAGCTGTATTGTACGACAAGTGAAAGAAAAAGCATATGTGAGATATGCTTTCAGAGTAATGGAATGTTGTGCTTTGTGCATTCTTCAATCATCTGTTCAGGCCATAGGGAGGCCTGTACTTCACCGATATGTGCCTTATTTAACAACAACATGCACAGTCTTGACTGACCGATACCACCACCGATGGTATATGGCAGTTCTTTGTGAATGACTGCCTGGTGGTATGGCAGGGTGAGCCTTCCTTCACAATGTGCTGCTTTACACTGGGAAACGATGGATTCTTCATCAACACGGATACCCATGGAAGAAATTTCCAGGGCAGTCTGTAACGATGGCAGCCAGAAGAACAGGTCACCATTGAGATCCCAGTCATCATAGTCAGGTGCTCTTCCATCATGTGGTTTGCCACTGCGCTTGAGCGGTTTGCCAATATGTTCGATGAACACGCATTTCTTTTCTCTTGTGATGGCAGTTTCCCTGTCACGAGGAGAAAGGTCAGGGTAGAGGTCTTCGAGCTTTTCAGAAGTGATGAAGTACACATCATCAGCCAGGTGGCATACAGCTTCCGGATATTTGTACCAGACTTCATGTTCCATATGTTTGATGACCTTGAAGATGGTACGGACCGTTGCCTCTAATGTTTCCTTTGTTCTCTCTTCCTTGCGGATGACCTTTTCCCAGTCCCACTGGTCAACATACATGGAATGCAGGTTGTCGAGGATTTCATCTCTGCGGATGGCGTTCATGTTTGTGTAGAGACCTTCATGAACCGCAAAGTCATATTTCTTTAAGGCAAATCTCTTCCACTTGGCAAGGGAGTGGACAACTTCCAGCCTTTCATCAGGCAGTTCCTGGGCATCGAAGGATACCGGACGTTCAAAACCATTGAGGTTGTCATTAAGACCAGAAGAACGTGTCACAAACAGCGGGGCACTGATTCTGGAAAGATTCATTTCTCTGCCGAGTTCCTTCTGGAATGTATCACGGATGTATTTGATCGCTTCCTGGGTGTCTCTTACAGACAATACAGGATTGTAATTCTCTGGTATAGAAAGACGCATAAGTTTATCCTCCATATAATGAAAACATTTTACCACAAAGAAAAGCACCCGCAGGTGCTAATCTTATGCAGTTTCTTCAAATTGTGAGTTATACAGCTTTGCATAGAAACCATTTTTTTCAAGAAGCTGTTCATGGGTGCCAATTTCCACAATATCCCCATGGTCCATACACAGGATCATATCCGCATTGCGGATGGTGGAAAGGCGGTGGGCGATGACAAAGGATGTTCTGCCCTTCATGAGGTTTTCCATACCTCTCTGGATGAGAACTTCAGTTCTTGTATCAACGGAAGAAGTTGCTTCATCAAGAATCAGAATCTTTGGATCAGAGAGATAGGCTCTTGCGATGGTCAACAGCTGTTTTTGTCCCTGGGAGATGTTGGAACTCTCCTCGTTGATCATGGTGTTATAACCATGGTCAAGGGTTCTGATGAAGTGGTCGACACAGGCAGCTTTTGCCGCATTGATGACTTCTTCATCAGTGGCGTCCATCCTGCCATAGCGGATGTTTTCCATCACCGTATCGCTGGATAGCCATGCGTCCTGCAATACCATACCAAAGCAGTCTCTCAGGTCTTTCTTTGTGAGTTCGGTTGTCTTTTTGCCATCGATGTAAATGTGACCGCTGTTGAGTTCATAGAAGCGCATCAACAGTTTCACAATGGTTGTCTTACCAGCACCGGTAGGACCGACGATGGCAATTTGAGAACCAGCCGGGAAGTAACAGCTGAAGTCATGGATGATGATCTTGTCAGGATCATAACCAAAGCATACATCTTCGAAGGTGACATTGCCTTTGATGTGAATGTTGCCATTTTCATCACGGATGGAAATCGGACTATCTGTATCCGGTACTTCCTCTTCCTCATCAAGGAAGGTGAACACCCTTTCTGCAGCTGCTGCCACCGACTGCAATACATTCATGATCTGTGCGGTCTGGGTGATCGGCTGGTTGAAGTTTCTCACATACTGGATGAATGCCTGGATGTCACCGATTGTCATCTGCCCGTGTATCGCAAGGTATCCACCAAGTACGGTAACACCGACATAGCCAAGGTTGCCGACAAAGCCTGTTATCGGCTGCATTAACCCGGACATGAATTGTGACTTCCATGCACTGTCCTGCAGGTCATTGTTCAATTTGTCAAAGGCTTCAATGGATCTTTCTTCACCATTGAATGCTTTCATGACAAGGTGACCACCATACATTTCTTCAATATGACCATTGACCGCTGCCAGTGTGTTCTGCTGTCTTTTGAAGTAGACCTGTGACTTTTTGACAACTAACATCGCACCGATGCCAGAAAGCGGCACAACGATCAATGCCATCAGTGTCAATGCCCACGAGATGGAAAGCATCATAGCAAGGATACCGATGACGGTCACAATACTTGTCAATATCTGCTGGACAGACTGGTTGAGGGACTGTGAGACGGTGTCCACATCGTTTGTGATGCGGGAAAGCACTTCACCATGGGTTTCCTTATCGAAGTATTTGAGTGGTAACCGGTTGATCTTTTCCTCTATTTCCTTGCGCAGGTTGTAGGTGATCTTCTGGGTGATGGTAGACATAATCCAGCCCTGGACATAGGAAAACAGTGTGGAGGCAAGGTAGATCAATGTGAGTGAGAGAAGGATGTTGAAAATCTTATCGAAGTCGATTCCACCGGTATTGGTGTACTTTGCGACAATGCCTTGTGCAAGGGTTGTGGTCGCATTGCCGAGGATCTTTGGACCGATGATGGTAAAACATGTAGAAACTGCCGCAAAGACAAGGCAGATGATCATCGGAATCCAGTATGGTCTTAAATAGTGCAATAACCTTTTGGCTGTACCGGAGAAGTTCTTTGCTTTTTCATTGGACATGTTTCTGTTATGTGGATGTCTCTGTGTCATTTTGCAAGTTCCTCCTGGCTGAGCTGTGAATGGGCAATTTCCTGGTAAACGGTACAGGTCTTCATGAGTTCGTCATGTGTGCCAATACCTGCCATCTTTCCTTCATCGAGGACGATGATCTTGTCCGCATTGCGGATTGTGGATACACGCTGGGCGACGATGAATACCGTTGCCTTTGTCTTTGCGACCATTTGTGACAAAGCACTTCTCAGCTTTGCGTCTGTTGCATAGTCAAGGGCACTGAAGGTGTCATCGAAGATGAAGATGTCCGCATTTTTACGGGTCAATGCACGGGCAATGGAGAGCCTTTGTTTCTGACCACCGGAGACATTTGTACCACCCTGGGCAATTGGACTATCGATGCCTTCTGGCATACGGCTTACAAATTCTTCTGCTTGGGAAACAGAAAGGGCATTGGACAGTGTTTCTTCATCTGCTGTCTCATTTCCATAGCGGAGGTTGCTTTCAATCGTACCAGAGAACAGTACCCCCTTCTGTGGTACATAACCAATATGGTCTCGCAGTTCATGTTGTGCTACATCGCGGATGTCCACATCACCGATGGTGATCTTTCCATCTGTTACATCATAGAAACGTGGCAGCAGGTTGATTAATGTGGACTTGCCAGAACCGGTAGAACCGATGAAGGCAACTGTTTCTCCAGGATTTGCGGTAAAGGTGATGTGACTGAGCACATCTTCTTCCGCACCGGGATACCGGAAGGAGACATCGTCGAATACGACAGGCTGTCTGCTTGTTGAAAGGTGGACTGGGTTTTGACTGTCTTTGATGGATACTTCTGTTTCCAGGACATCATTGATTCTTCCTGCTGAAACAGAGGAACGGGGAATCATGATGAAGATAGCCGCAATGATCATGAAGGACATGAGGACATGCATTGCATACTGGATGAAGGCCATCATCGAACCGATGTCCATGATGCCAAGGTCGATCTGCTGTGCGCCAAACCAGACGATGAGGATGGACGCAAAGCTCATGATGAAGGTCATTGCCGGCATCATGATTGCCATGAGTCTGTTGACAAAGATATTTACTTTGGTGATGTCGGTGTTTACATCATCAAACTTCTTTTCTTCATAGGACTGGTTGTTAAAGGCACGGATGACAAGCATACCTTCCAGCTGTTCACGGGTGACGAGGTTGAGCTTGTCGAGCAGTTTCTGGATAATGCGGAACTTTGGCAAAGCAAAGATGAACAGAATTGCCATCAAGATGATGATCGCTGCCAATACCCATAAGAGGATGGAGAACATGGAAGGATAGCGCAGTACTTTGAACAGGGATGTGAAACCCATCATCGGTGCTAATAACACAATTCTCAACAACATGGTCATTAACATCTGTACCTGCTGGATATCGTTTGTGGTTCGTGTAATCAGGGAGGCAGTGGAGAAGGAAGAAAACTCTGCTGGGGAGAAGGATTCCACCCTGGCAAAGACATCTTTGCGCATATCACGGCATGCGGCAGTTGCCGTACGTGAGGCAAGGTAGGCAGAAGCGATGGCGCAAAGGGAGCCGATCAGGGTAACACCCAGCATTTTCAAACCTTCCACAAGGATGTATTTCATCTGGATGGCATCGGTATCCATGCCAAGTTTTGTATACTCGGTTTTAACTGCCATGATACAGGCACTGCTGAGGTTTTCTTCTGTATAGCCATCCATCATTTCATCAATGGAAGAAAGGATGGTGTTCTGCATTTCAGGGGATGCATCCATTGCCTGATAGAGGGCATCTGTTGAAGGAATGTTCATGGAAGTGAGCACTTCTTCATTTTCGAGGGATGTGACCGCAAGGAAGGCTCTTTGATAATCAGAATTATCGAGATATTGATTTGCGATATAGATATCCTCATTCGCAAGTTCTGGATACGTATCGATGTATTGTGCATCTTCCTGTTCGATAAGCGAATAGCTGTCTTTGAATGTTTCATATTCACTATCTTCAAGGAAGTATGCCATGTGTTCCATGGTAGAAGAAGACATGGCTTCAGGAATTGGTGTGGTAATACCACCATACTGTATGCCATAGGTGACGATGTCAGACATCATGTCCGGCAGGGCAAGGTCACATTGTACCTGTCCAAAGACAAAGACAATGACACCGAGGACGGACAACCAGTACGGTTTCATGTATTTCAATACTTTGATCATAGTGGTTCCTTTCTGTATGTGCGTATATTACCACGGTAATATAAATATGTAAATGCAGTTATATTTTCTTGTTTACAGAGACAAATAAATGTGGTAAATAGTGGGTATGCAGGATAAGAAGTCAGAAATACTAGCGGAAGCATTGCGCTTATTTAAGGAAAAAGGCTATGAGAATGTGACGGTCAATGAAATTGCCAGTGAATCGCACATCTCGAAGAACACGTTCTATTATTATTATGAAAGCAAGGAAGAACTCATCTGTTCTCTGTTTGAACCGGGAAGTGAGGATATTGGCAGAATGCTTGGGCGGATGCTGCAATACTCTGATCCTTATGAACAGATATTGTGTTTCTTCAGAAGTATTACCGATTATTTTATGTACCTTGGCAAAGATGTGGTGAGACAGGCGCTTGTCATGAACCTTTCCAAGGATCTCTTGCCGCATGGTGAAGTGAATGTTGATGAGAAGGTGAAACCGTTTATTGCGGTATTTGAGAGGGCAGTAGAAGAAAAGCGCATCCGTCAGGATGTGGATGTATGGAAGCTGCTTGCCGGCTGTGGTGTGGTATTGATGGGGTGCTTGCAGATATGGGCAACAGGCAGAAAAGAGAGGGATTTGAGCGCAATTGTCAAAGAAGGTATTGAAATCGTCTTAAAACCGTAAAGAATGCGTTAAATGGTACAAGGCATTGTCTTTACTTTCTTTGCCATTTCGAATAATATAATGCTGTCCTGTGGGCATGAGTGAGGAGTGGCGATGACTGGAAATGCAGTGTTCAATTTTGATGGTTATTCACTAATAAAAGGCTTCAATCTGCCCAACAGCGTATTTTTGTCATATCAATACAGTAATCGTTAAAACAAGCTCATGGTTTACCCGTGGGCTTTATTTCATTTTGAGGAGGTTAGTGATGAAAAAAGCAGCGATCATTATGGGTAGTGCCAGTGACCTTTCCGTGATGGAAAAGGCAACCGGTATCCTGGACAGTTATGGTATTCCTTACGAAGTACATGTATATTCTGCACACCGCACACCACATGAGGTGGCAGAGTTTGCGGAAAAGGCAAAGGAAAATGGCTTTGGGGTCATCATTGCCGGGGCTGGTATGGCAGCGGCACTTGCTGGTGTACTTGCCGCACATACAACATTGCCTGTCATCGGTGTACCGCTCAAGAGTGCAGCTCTTGATGGTGTAGATGCACTGCTTGCGACATGCATGATGCCTTCTGGCATTCCGGTCGCTACGGTGGCGATTGATGGCGCAAAGAATGCGGCATACCTTGCGGCAGAGATCCTTGCGGTAGGGGATGAAGCACTGGCAGAGAAGATCAGTGCGGACCGGGAGAAGATGCATGACGATGTCATTGCCAAAAATGAAGAAGTAACGAAGAAGTTTGCGAAATAAGAAAGGGAAGAAGATGGAGAAGAGTTTCAGCGAAAGCTATAAGGAAGCCGGTGTTGATGTTACGGCCGGTTATGCATCCGTAGAATTGATGAAGAAAGATGTCGCAAGTACGGCACGTGCAGAGGTACTTGACAGTATTGGTGGCTTTGGTGGACTGTTTGCCCCAAATGTCAAAGGTATGGAAAAGCCGGTGCTTGTATCGGGAACAGATGGTGTTGGCACAAAACTGAAACTTGCCATCCTGCTCGACAAGCATGACACCATCGGTATTGACTGTGTTGCGATGTGCGTCAACGATGTTGTCTGTGCCGGGGCAGAACCACTGTTCTTCCTGGACTACATTGCCTGTGGAAAGAACTATCCGGAAAAGATTGCGACCATTGTCAAAGGTGTTGCGGAGGGTTGTAAGGAATCCGGCTGTGCACTGATTGGTGGAGAGACAGCAGAACATCCTGGCATGATGCCGGAAGATGAATATGATCTTGCCGGCTTTACGGTAGGTATGGTCGACGAGAAAGACATCCTCGATAAGAACAATGTTACGGAAGGGGATGTGCTCATTGGCCTGGCGTCAAGTGGTGTACATTCCAATGGTTTCTCCCTTGTAAGAAAGGTATTTGATATCACTACACGTGAGAGCCTTGAAAAGACATATGAGGAACTTGGTGGAAAGACACTTGGTGAAGTATTGCTCACACCGACAAAGCTGTATGTGAAACCAGTACTCAACCTGTTGAAAGAAGTACAGGTGAAGTCCATTGCCCATATCACCGGTGGTGGTTTCTATGAAAACATGCCAAGAGCCTATGGTGAAGGACTTGATGCCTATATTGAAAAGGGTTCCTGGAACATTCCGGCGATCTTCAATCTGATTCAGAAGATCGGTAATATCTCTGAACATGACATGTACAACACCTTCAATATGGGTGTCGGTATGATGGTCATCGTAAAGAAGGAAGATGTTGACAAGGCACTGTCAGTACTCGCTGCTAGTGGTGTAGAAGCTAGTGTCATCGGACATATGGTAAAGGGCGATCATACGGTCGTCTTTGGAGAATAATATGACGCGCATTGCGGTACTTGTGTCTGGTGGTGGAACTAACCTGCAGGCATTAATTGATGCTGAAAAGGCAGGAAAGATGCCACATGGAGACATCGTTCTTGTTGTGGCAAGCAGACCGGATGCCTATGCATTGGAAAGGGCAAAGAATGCGGGTATTGAAAGTGTTGTGGTCAGAAGAAAGGATTATGAAAATCCTGAAGACTATGACAAGGCGATGATTGACGTTCTTCGCTCTCATGACATTGAAGAAGTCATCCTTGCCGGATTCCTCAGCATCCTTGGTCATTCGGTCATCGAAGCCTACCCACAACGTATTCTCAACATCCATCCATCCCTCATCCCATCCTTTTGTGGTAAGGGATACTATGGTCTCAAAGTCCATGAAGCTGCTTTGGCACGTGGGGTAAAGGTGACAGGTGCTACCGTGCACTATGTCAATGAAATACCTGATGGTGGAGAGATCGTCCTGCAGAAGGCAGTGGAAATCATGGATGGTGATACACCGGAAGTATTGCAGAGAAGGGTCATGGAACAGGCAGAGTGGATATTGTTGCCAGAGGCTGCTGAAATGGTGGCGGAAAGAATTGAGAAGGAGAAAAAATGATGAGTGTAAATCTGTTTGAATATCTTGCCAGCAAATCCTATCCGGGTCGCGGTATTGTGATTGGCAGAACCCCATGTGGAAAGAAGATGCGCATTGCCTACTTCATCATGGGCAGAAGTGAAAACAGCCGTAACCGCATATTTGTGGAAACAGAAGATGGTATCCGTACCGAGGCATATGATCCTTCAAAGATGGTGGATCCAAGTCTCATCATCTATCATCCGGTAAGGGTCCTCAATGATGTGACCATTGTCACCAATGGTGATCAGACGGATACGATCCGTGATTTTATGAAAGAAGGCAAGAGCTTTGAAGAAGCATTGCGCACCCGTACATTTGAACCAGATGGTCCTAACTGGACACCGCGCATCAGTGCCATTGTCAAAGGCAGTGCGGTGGAAATGTCCATCCTGAAGAGCGATGATGGTGATGAAAACAATGCATGCCGCTACTTCTATGACTACAGCGAGATGTTGAATGGTACAGGACGCATCATCCACACCTACCAGGATGATGGTAATCCGATTCCTTCCTTTACAGGTGAACCAGTACGGTTTGACCTTGTCAAAGAACCATTTGATGAGTGGTCAAAGCACATCTATGAAGCATTGAATAACGATAACAAGGTTTCCCTGTTCACAAGACAGATCGATATTGAAACAGGTGAGACAAAGACAATGATTTTCAATAAGAAAGAAGGGGAATAAACATGGCTAACGAATTGCAGTTAAAGTATGGAATGAATCCGAACCAGAAACCTTCCCGCATCTATATGGAAGATGGTTCCGAATTGCCAGTAACGGTTCTCAATGGCCGTCCTGGTTTTATCAATTTCCTCGATGCCCTCAACAGCTGGCAGCTTGTTAAGGAACTCAAAGAGGCGACAGGTCTTCCATCTGCCGCAAGTTTCAAACATGTTTCTCCTGCCGGTGCTGCGGTTGGTCTTCCACTGACAGATGTGGAAAGAGCCATCTATTTCACTGGTGATCAGGAATTAACACCACTGGCCTCAGCATATGCAAGGGCAAGAGGTGCAGACCGCATGAGTTCCTATGGTGACTTTGCGGCACTGTCTGATATCTGTGATGTGGAAACAGCGAACCTTTTGAAGGTAGAGGTTTCCGATGGTGTCATCGCCCCTGGTTATACCGAAGAAGCACTTGCGGTTCTCAAGACAAAGAAGAAGGGCAACTACCCAATCATTCAGATCGATCCGGACTATGTTCCAGCCGAAATGGAACATAAGCAGGTATTCGGTGTGACATTTGAACAGGGTAGAAACAATGCCCACATCGATGAGAGCTGCCTCACAAATCTTGTGACAAAGAACAAGGAGATGACAGAGGACGCAAAGCGTGACCTTGTTATTGCTTTGATCACTCTGAAGTATACACAGTCCAATTCCGTTGCCTATGCAAAGAATGGACAGGTCATCGGTGTAGGTGCTGGTCAGCAGAGCCGTGTGCACTGCACAAGGCTTGCCGGCACTAAGGCTGATAACTGGTGGTTACGACAGAATGAAAAGGTATTGAACCTGCCATTTGTGGATAATATCAGAAGACCAGACCGCGATAATGCGATTGATAATTACATCGGTGAACATCCAGAGGATGTATTGTGTGATGGTGAATGGCAGCGTGTGTTCAAGACAAAGCCGGAAGAATTCACTAAGGCAGAAAAGGAAGAATGGCTTACAAAACTGACTGATGTTTCCATCGGTTCTGATGCCTTCTTCCCATTTGGTGACAACATTGAACGTGCTGCCAAGAGCGGTGTGAAATATGTAGCAGAACCAGGTGGTTCCATCCGTGATGACAATGTCATTGAAACATGTGACAAATATGACATGGTCATGGCATTTACCGGTCAGAGATTGTTCCACCATTAATGGTTAGAAAGAAGGATATGATGAAGGTACTTGTAGTTGGTTCGGGCGGACGCGAACATGCGGTGATCCGCAAGCTTTCCGAAAACAAGACAATCGATACAATTTACTGTGCACCTGGCAATGGTGGTATTGCGGACCTTGCGGAATGTGTTGACATCAAGGCAACCGATATTGAAGGCATGGTCACCTTTGCGAAGGAGAATGTAGACTTCTGTGTGGTCACACCGGATGATCCGCTTGCCATGGGTATGGTCGATGCCATGGAAGCAGCTGGTATTCCCTCATTTGGACCGGATCGTAAGGCTGCTGAGATTGAGGCAAGCAAGGTCTTTGCCAAAAATCTCATGAAGAAGTATGGCATTCCTACTGCTGCTTATGAGGTGTTCGATGATGCTTCTAAGGTGTTGGATTACCTCAAAGAAAAGAACACATGGCCTTCTGTTATCAAGGCGGATGGTCTTGCGCTTGGCAAGGGTGTGTTGATCGCAAAGAACTATGCGGAAGCTGAAGAAGCGGTCAAGGAACTCATGGTCGACCATAAGTTTGGTGCTTCTGGCAATGAAGTTGTGGTAGAGGAGTTCATGGAAGGCCCAGAGGTTTCCGTGCTTTCCTTCACGGATGGTCATGTCATTTATCCGATGGTTTCTTCTATGGACCATAAGCGTGCCAATGATAATGATGAAGGGTTGAATACCGGTGGTATGGGTACCATTGCCCCTACTCCTGTCTATACAAAGGAAGTTGCGGACAGATGTATGAAAGAGATTTTCCTTCCGACAGTGGAAGCGATGAATGCGGAGGGAAGACCATTTAAAGGTGTATTGTACTTTGGACTGATGATTACTAGTGATGGACCAAAGGTAGTGGAATACAATTGCCGCTTTGGTGATCCTGAGACACAGGTTGTACTGCCGCTGTTGAAGAGTGATCTGTTTGATATCATGCGCGCTGTGCATGATGAAAAGCTGACGGACGTGGATGTCGAATGGGAAGATAAGTGCGCTGCCTGCATCATTGAGGCAAGTGGCGGCTATCCGGAGTCCTATAAGAAGGGCTATGAAATCTATGGACTTGACGCACATGGACAACATGAAGGTGTCTATGTCTACCACTCTGGCACAAAGGTGGAAGATGGAAAGTACTACACCAATGGTGGAAGGGTGCTTGGCATCACTTCTGTTGGGGATACATTGGAAGAAGCTTTGGCAAAGAGTTATGATGCGGTGAAGGAAATTACGTTTGAGAATATGCATTACCGCACAGATATTGCAAGAAAGGTGATCGGGAAATGACGGTATATCGTTGTTATGTAGAAAAGAAATCGCCGTTTGCGACGGAGGCAGCCGGTGTAAAGAATGACCTGGAGATTACACTGCTCAAGCCGGTAGAAGGTGTTCGTGTACTCAACCGGTATGATATTGAAAATATCGATGCTGTGGATTATGAAAATGCCAAGGGTACCATTCTTTCTGAACCACAGGTAGATGTTCTTTATGAAGAACAGCTGCCTGAGAAGGCTGAGGATGAATGGGTGCTGGCAGTGGAATATCTGCCTGGTCAGTTTGACCAGAGAGCAGACAGCTGTGCCCAGTGCATCCAGCTTTCCACAGGCAAGGAAAGACCACTTGTCAAAACTGCCCGTATTTATTACATCAAAGGCAGTTTCACAGAGGAAGAAAAGGAAAAGATCAGACATGCATTGATCAATCCGGTAGAAGCACGTCTTGCGTCTATGGATAAGCCAGAGACGATTGTGGATACATATGCAAAGCCGGAACTCCCGGAAGTGCTTGTTGGTTTTACACAGTATAGTGAAGAAGAACTTTCCACATTTATCAAGGAGAAGGGTCTTGCGATGGACCTTGCGGATGTGAAGTTCTTACAGGCATATTTCCGTGATACAGAGAAGCGTGATCCACGTATTACAGAAGTGATGGTCATCGATACCTATTGGAGTGATCATTGCCGTCATACGACATTCAATACGATTATCGACAAGGTTGATATCGAACCTTCCTATATCAAAGAGGCATATGATGCCTACCTCGATCTGCGCAAGGAAGTATATGCAGGCCGTACACCTAAGCCGGTAACCTTGATGGATCTAGGTACCATTGGTGCCAAGTATCTGAAGAAGGAAGGCATTCTCAAAGACCTCGATGAGTCTGAAGAAATTAATGCATGTTCTGTGAGAATTACGGTTGATGTAAATGGTGAGGATCAGGACTGGTTATTGATGTTCAAGAATGAGACACATAACCATCCAACAGAAATTGAACCATTTGGTGGTGCTGCTACATGTTTAGGTGGTGCAATCCGTGACCCATTATCAGGTCGTGCTTATGTTTACCAGTCAATGCGTATTACTGGTGCAGGTGATCCTCGTCAGAAATTAGAAGATACACTTCCTGGTAAATTACCACAGAGAAAGATCTGTGAAGAAGCAGCTCATGGTTTCTCTTCTTACGGTAACCAGATTGGTTTAACAACTGGTTTTGTACATGAAGTATATGATCAAGGTTATGTTGCTAAGAGAATGGAATTAGGTGCTGTAGTTGCAGCTGCACCAGAAGAACAGGTTAAGAGATTAATTCCTAAAAATGGACAGATTGTCTT